>NZ_JAMQML010000004.1:0-303263 GCF_030068685.1 Nitratireductor sp. GZWM139
TGCCATGGAACTACGACCAGGCAGTGTGACCGGCGCACCGCTTACTTCTTTCAGCGGGGGTGTTGACGAGCTCGGTGATCCGGGCAACCATATACCTACCTTACCGCTGAGTAAGCGGCATAGAGTACGTACGGAAATCACTGACAGCGCAAGCTATCGAGCTTTCTGACTATCACATTGCCGCCGGACAGGCGGAATTCTCCACGAAAGTGGAGATAAAAACGCGGAAAGCCGCTTCGAAAATGAGGTGGCTTTTTTGTTGTGTACGGAGTGGGGTTTCCTTCGCTTACTCCAAAACGATTTTTTCTGACACTCCGACCAATCCTTTTTCGAGCCACGTGTCTCGAAAAAAGAAGGGCTCCGTAGTCACAAAAAATAGTTCTGGAGCCTCTCGCTCAGTGACGATGTGAATGCCCGCTTTTCCGACTAAAGTCGCCGCCATGCCATACTGGCCTGGCGGATGAAAAGCCTATGCGGGCACTCCCATCGTCAACCCCATTCCTGATGGCGACCACGACGGGATGGGTGCTATCGGGAGGGTAATGCAGCCTTTCGTTTCACTGCGTTGCAATCGCTCGATCATTCTAAATGCGAGTCTGCCATGAACGCACGCATATCGCACCAAGTTGACGAAAGTCACTCTCTTCGAGCGGACTCTGACGTCTTCCTGATGCGGTATTCGGCGAGTGACTTCTGGTCATCCCTAGGCGAGCTTGCGCCCTCGGATTTTTCGCCGTGCGACTGCTTCGATCCAAAATTGCCGCAACCCGGCTTAGTGCCAGTGATACGCGAACAATTCAGACCGGGGACATCATAGCCAAGCCTGGAACCAGACCGGTGCCCCCTGTTAGTCTCAAACCACTCCTTAAACTTGTCCTCAACGGCGAGATGGTCCCCTTTCTTTCGACCACGCACCACCGTCATCAAATGCACCCCTTTTGCTGCGGTAATCGCAGCTGCCGTTTCTTCGCGCCAAAACCGATCCCCGCAGTCACGGCAAACCAGTACACCAACCGAAGTCTCAGGTGGGGCCAGCTTGCCTGCGCACCCTGGGCACAAGTTCCGTGCAGAAAAAGACGATACTGTGAGATAAGGTTGCCCGCCCTGGATTGAAGTGTGCCCGAGCATCCTGACCCTGTAGGCAACCCTTTTCTCCAGGGCGGCGTACTGCGCTCGCTGCAAGACGCGACGACGCCATGGCTGATGTGGGCCACCCTTAACCCTCATCAATCCGGACACATCTTCAAAAACGACCCTTGCATTAAACTGACGCGCAATGTCAGCGAGTAAATTTGCGGCTTTGTGGGTCTCTTCCTGAGCTGTCGCTGAGCGAGTTCTGGAGTAGTAGTGCTGCCCCTTGCGTTGCGAGGCTTTCTGATGAGCCTCCTCCCTCTTCTGTAGAGAGAGCAACTTATGGCCGTCCGCACGCCCGCTTGCCAACGGCTTCCCCTGATGATCGGTCACTGTCCACGCTATGAGTGGATCAACACCTCGATGAACCCCCAAGAAATTAGGTGTGTCGACAGCGGGCGCTTCAAACTTGAATGTAGCCGCGATGTAAAAGCCATCTTCGCTTTTGATCAGTCGCATCATCTGGAGCATGCCGCTACGAAGAAACTTATCTCTTTGCCAGGCCCCAAGCTCCAACGGTAGAAGAATTCCAGTGCGAAAAGAACCGCGAACCTCGGTACCGGTTCTAATATCTATCAACCCATCCAGAGTAACGACCCTGCCGCGACGCGCACCGCGCGGAAGGAGATTCATAAAAACAAACAGGCGACCCTTGCCATCTGAGAGCACGAGCGATCCGTCGGTCGGCCGATTTCTATAAAACGATAGTGGCCGCAATGAACCTGCCCGCTGCTGGCGCAACAAGGCATTTCGCGCTTGAATCTCTTCCTTCAAATCGCGGGCATCAACCAGCGCATCTAATGCCGTTTCCTGATGTGCCGCACCGGTACGAATACGTCGTGCGGAAGGATAAGCCTCAGCAACATTCTTATGACGGCTAGCTAGATACCCGTCGATCTGAGCAATCGCGTCAAGCACCACAGAGTGCTTTGCGCCGGATCCAAGGGGCATCGGCTTAACGTACTGTGACATTCGCTGCTGCAACTCCCGTAGCGCAGTCCGGCGCTTAGGAGCTGACAGTTGTATAGCCGCATCAGCGTCATCCGAGAATTTACGTAGCAACTTATCGAAAGCCAGGTGAGAGCGACGCATTGCGTCAAGCAGCAGCTGTCGCTTTCGCAGGGACGGGGCTTTTACCTTCAGCTTTGTCGTCAAATATGTGACGACAGTACTCTCGCTAGACGGAGACGCCTGAGGCGAGACGATCTCTTGAAAGGCCACTGACATCCGAACCCATAATAACAGGAGCACCGCTTAATCCAAACGCGCCACCCAGCCCGCAGCTCCGCAGGAAATGGAACCGTTGACTGGGGGCGCATCTCGACTGGAGGTCGAGAAACCCAATAAATCAGAACCAAACGCACCGGTCTATATCGCTTCAAGCCCCGAAAGCGGTCAATTCGTAAACAAGAGGTTAATGTCAGTGGAGGATGTGTAGCATTTTTGCCACGCCGTCGCCACATCCCCACCCAACTGCCGTCAATTTGGCTACCTAGTGCTTGCCTTCAACCGGTAGGCGATGATTAATGCCTCCGGAAAGAGGGGTGAATCACACGTCTTTTCACGGGGGTCTGGATTACAGGCTCTTCACTTTCGAATGTAAGTTTGACTTTGGAGGTCACACATGAAACTCAAGAGCCTTCTCATCGGCTCCGCAGCTCTCGCAGCTGCTGCCACCAGCGCCCACGCTGCTGATCCGATCATCGTTCCGGAGCCGGAGCCGATGGAATACGTTCGCGTTTGCGACGTCTACGGCGCAGGTTTCTTCTACATCCCGGGCACCGAAACCTGCCTGAAGATCAGCGGTATGGTTCGTTATCAGATCGGCTTTTCCGATGGTGATGTTTCCGACCAGGAGGGGTGGGATAAGTACGGTCGTGCCGAGATCAATCTCGATGCCCGTTCCGAGACGGAGTATGGTACGCTTGGCGCGTGGATCAAGCTGCGCGGCACCAGCAAGTCGACGGCTCCGACAAGCTTTGTCGGTTTGAATGATGGCGATGCTTACTCGCATGGTGTGACCAGTTCGGGTGTGGACCTGCAGCAGGCAGTGATCTCGCTCGGTGGCCTCTCCATGGGTATGTCCGACTCGATCTTCGATACCGGCCTTCACGGCGAACAGGATCTTGGCTTCGCACCGACGTCGCGCGTTCACTTCATTGGCTACAATTTCGCAGCAGGTAATGGCGTCACCTTTGCCGTTATGCTCGAAGAGGCTGACAAGAACTACGACTGGACCCCGAATGTTGTCGGTAAGGTTGGCATTGCGCAGGGCTGGGGCTCTGCAGACCTCTATGCCGCTTACGATGCAACGGCTGAAGAATTCGCAGTCAAGGGTATCGTCAAGGCGAACCTTACCGATCGCTTCTTCATCCAGGGTCTTGCTCAGTATGAAAGCGGCATCAGCTTCTATTCGGTTGATCCGTTTGACGGCGTCGTTCCCTTCGGCGCAAACGTCGGTGCTGAATGGTCGCTGGCTGGTGTGCTTGGCTTCAAGGCTACGCCGAAGCTGACCGCTTCGCTTGGCGGTGCCTACTACAGCGACGTTGCTCACGGTGTGTTCGGAGATGTCGACGCATGGAATATTGGCACGACCATCGACTATGAGATCGTCAAGAACTTCAATGCGAAGCTCGCAGTCAACTACACCCAGTTTGACACGCCAGTAGGCGATGTCGATCAGGTTCACGGCTTCCTGCGCTTCCAGCGCGACTTCTAATCAGAAGCTGCAGTGTTTTGAGAAAGGCTCGGCATTTGCCGGGCCTTTTTCTGTCTGAGGTAAATAGCATTGTTTTTGATTTCAGGTTGGAGATCCGTTGAACTCTAGAATAATTGTCATGCTTGACCTCAGCTAGACTGTGGGCGCTTGGTTTCTTGGCAACTCGCAGCGAGAAATGAAGCAAAAAGAGATCTCCGTACCTCGCCCTTGTTTTTGCTCACGGGTAAGAACGATATCTAGTATCCGCTGCTCCTAAGGGCTCTCAGGTAGGGGGCTTTGAGATGCTTTGAAATGATTCGCGTTATTCGGTAGAAACTCGGTAGGCGTTCGCAAATGGACGAATTTGAGCTCTAATGCGCACAGCCTATTTTATGTTTTTATATTTATTTTCAATTGTTTGAGTGGCGATCCCGACAGGATTCGAACCTGTGACCCTCAGATTAGGAATCTGATGCTCTATCCTGCTGAGCTACGGGACCGCTGACGCCTCTCATAACGCGATGAGGCCGCTTCGCCAAGAATGAAATGGCATGATCCCCCTGTGGCAGGCATTGCCTGCCACAGCCTTTATGGTCATGCGCTTTTCAGGAGCTTCAGGCCGCGAGCGCCTTTTCGGCGAGGCGCACCCAATAGCTCACGCCATGGGGAATCACTTCGTCGTTGAAGTCGTAGCGCGTGTTGTGAAGCGCTGCGCTGTCGCCGTTTCCGATGAAGATGAACGCGCCGGGGCGCGCCTCCAGCATGTAGGAAAAATCCTCGCCGCCCATGGTCGGGGTGACATTGGTGTCGACCTGCGCCGCACCCGCCACGTCGCTGGCGACGCCGCTGGCGAAAACCGTTTCCTCGGCATGGTTGAAGGTCACGGGATAGTTGGAATCATAATACACATCCACCTCCGCGCCATGGGCGGCGGCAACGCCTTCGCAGATGGTGCGCATGCGCTTTTCGGCGTCCGCGTTCACCTCTTTCTTGAGGGTGCGTACGGTGCCGGCAAGCTCCACCGTGTCGGGGATGACGTTCAGCGCATCGCCGGCATGGAACTTCGTCACCGACACGACGACCGAATCAAGCGGATGCACATTGCGTGATGCGATGCTCTGCAGCGCCGTCACGATCTGGCTGGCCGCCAGGATCGGGTCGACAACCATGTGCGGCATGGCGGCGTGTCCGCCGCGCCCTTTCACCGTGATCACGAACTCGGCCGTCGCCGCCATGATCGGGCCGGGGCAGATGGCGAACTCGCCGACCGGCAGGCCCGGCAGATTGTGCATGCCGAACACGCGCTCGATGGCGAAACGGTCCATCATCCCGTCCTTCACCATTTCGTTGCCGCCGCCGCCGCCCTCTTCGGCGGGCTGAAAGATCACCGCAACGCGGCCTTTGAAATTGCGCGTCTCGCTCAGATATTTTGCTGCGCCCAGAAGCATGGCCGTGTGCCCGTCATGGCCGCAGGCATGCATCTTGCCGGGCACGGTGGAAGCCCAGGGCTTGCCCGTCATCTCGGTCATCGGCAGGGCATCCATGTCGGCGCGCATGCCGATGGTGGGGCCTTCGCCGAGATTGCCCTGAATGATGCCGACCACGCCCGTCTGGCCGAGCCCGGTCACCACTTCATCGCAGCCGAATTCCGCGAGCTTCTCCGCCACGAAGGCGGCGGTGCGATGCACATCGAAGAGAAGTTCGGGATTGCGATGGAGATCGCGCCGCCATTCGGCGATTTCCGGCTGCAATTCGGCAGAACGGTTCAAAATGGGCATGACTTGCGGTTCCCTTCAAAATTTTGCCTGCATTCGGATTTCATTGTCGGCCGATTGTGGTCGTTCCGTTGGAATGCCGCATGGCGGGCTTTGCGGTGGCGTGGTTGTCGGATGGCGGCGCGCCCTGCCGGGACGTCTTTCCGAGATCGGGAATAGGTAAGATGTGGCGATGCCTGATTGCAAGCCGATCCGTTTGGACCAGACGGGGCTTTGCGTATTCGGGTATCGCAGGCATCGGCATTTCGGGCGACGGGATGCACGGTTTTTTGCTATAAGCTTCAGCTTCGCGTTAAATGCCCGGGCTGATCTGGACAGGCCGGACAGGATTGACGCCGCCCGTCGAAAAAGTGTCATCGGCACGTAGGACAACGAGAGCGCCTGACGATGCAGGCGGATATGAAATTCGGATAAAGCGCATGTGTTTCTCAAGGGTGGTCACGCCGATCGTGGCCGGGACTGTGGCCGGGACTGTGGCCGGGGCAGTGATGGGGATGGTGGCGGCAGTCGCACCGGCATCCGCCGGGCCGACGATCGTGATCGACGTCAACAGTGGCAGGGTTCTGTCGCATGAAGATGCGTTCCAGCGCTGGTACCCGGCTTCCATTACCAAGCTGATGACGGCCTATGTGGCCTTCGAGGCAGTGCAGAAGGGTGAGTTGCAGTTCAACTCGCCGATCACCATCAGCAAGAAAGCCACCCGCGAGCCCCCGAGCAAGATGGGCTATCCGGCGGGCTCTGTTCTGACCCTCGACAACGCCATCAAGCTGATCATGGTGAAGTCCGCCAACGACGTTTCGACGGCGATTGCCGAGAATGTCGGCGGATCGGTGGGCGCGTTTGCCGAGCGCATGAACGCCGCCGCCCGCAAGCTGGGCATGACCGGCACGAATTATGTGAACCCGCACGGCCTGTTCTCCACCGAGCAATACACGACGGCGCGTGATCTCGCCCTTCTGGTGCGCGCCATTCGCACCGAGTTTCCGCAGCATGCGCATTATTTCTCGATGGAAGCCGTGCGCGCTGGCGACAAGATTCTGCCGAACTACAACTGGCTGGTTGGCCGTTTCCCCGGCGCTGACGGCATGAAGACGGGCTATATCTGCTCGTCCGGGTTCAATCTGGCAGCCACGGCCACGCGCAACGGGCGCACACTGGCGACCATCGTTCTTGGCGCGCCCTCCCAGGTGGAGCGCGGCGAGGAGGCTGCACGCCTTCTGGCTGAAGGGTTCCAGATTCAGGGCGCGGTTGCGCCCTCGCTTCAGAATTTCGCACCCTATGGCAATGGCCGGAACGTCGCTGTCGACCTGCGACCGCAGATCTGCTCGGAAGCTGCGGTGAAGGCCCGTTATGAGCGCGGTGATGATGACGGCATGCTTGTGCAGCGTTCGCCCTATCTCACGGCGATGGATCATGAGCCGCGCGCCGTGACGATCGGTCTGGGCGGAGCGACCGGCCCTGCGCCTTCGGTGCCGCGTTTTGCAGATGTGCCCATCCCCACGCCACGGCCCGATTACCCGTTCAAGAGCGCCACGGCCGAAACGGGGCAGGGTGGCTGAGGCGATGGCCGCAAAAATAGCGCTCACGCTGGTCACCGGCTTTCTCGGGGCCGGCAAGACGACCCTGATCAACCGGTTGCTGCGCGATCCGGCTCTTTCCGATACCGCCGTCATCGTCAATGAATTCGGCGCAGTCGGCATCGATCACCTGCTGGTGGAAGAAGCGTCCGACGGTGTCATCGAACTCTCCGATGGATGTCTGTGCTGTACCGTGCGCGGGGCGCTGGTGGACACGCTTCTCGGGCTTGATGAGCGCCTGTCGGACGGGCGCGCGGATGCGTTGAAGCGCGTGGTGATCGAGACCACCGGCCTTGCCGATCCGGTGCCTGTGCTGCAGGCGCTGGCGGCGCATCCGGCGTTGGCCGCGCGCTTCCGGCTGGATGGCGTCGTGACGCTGGTTGATGCGGTGCATGGGCTGGAAACCCTGAAAGCGCATGAAGAGGCCCGCCATCAGGTGGCGGTGGCTGACAGGCTGCTCCTGACAAAGGTGGACATGGCCGATGCCGCGACCCTGTCTCGCCTGAAGGCGCAGCTTGCCACGCTTGCGCCCGGGCTCGAACCGCTCATTGCCGCCGAGCTGGAGCCGGTGGCGGTCATCGATTGCAGCGCGCTGGATATCGGTGCGCGCGCCGCCGAGGCGATGCACCATCACCATGGCCATGATCATCACGACCACGACCACGACCACGACCATGATCACGCGCACAGCGCGGCGTTCGACACGATCCTGCTCACGCATGACCGGCCTATCGGCGGCGCGGCGCTTGAAGGTTTTCTCGACCTCCTGCGCAGCCAGTGCGGGGCGCAGATCCTGCGGCTGAAAGGACTTGTCGAGCTGGTTGAAAATCCGGAAAGGCCGCTCGTGGTGCAGGGCGTTCGTCAGGTGCTGCACGAGCCGCGTTGGCTGCCTGCCTGGCCCGACGAGACACGCGGCGTGCGCCTGGTGATCATCGGAGCCGGACTGGACGAGCGCTATATACGCGGGCTGTTCTCAGCCTTTGTGGGCGAGGCAAGGGTGGATACGCCCGACAGGGCCGCGCTGGAAGACAACCCTCTCGCCATCGCCGGTTTCCGGCGCTGACAGACGCGCTCTCGCCTTCGATGCCCGATTAAGCGCTGATCGTCCCCCGTGGGGGAGACGGTGCGCGACAGCTGATACAGTGATGTCGTGCGTGGTTCGACAGGCTCACCATGAGGGATGGCATTGGATGAGGGATGGCGCTGGTTGTGAAACCTGCGGCGACGCCTCTGGTTGAGACGCTCTGTCAGGCTCTCCATCCCTCATGGTGAGCCTGTCGAACCACGCACGGCGATCTACAGCAGTTTCAGGAAAAGTGGGAACCGGTTTTCCGTCCGGAATTGCGCAAAAACAATAAATCAGAGCGTTTTCGCAATTCCAGCAAAAGCGGAAACGCTCTAGCCCCGCTCGATGAGAAAGCGGTGCCCGTCCGGCGTCGCTTCGCTCTCCACCAGCAGGTGCCCGCTCTCATTGCAAAAGGCGGGAATGTCGATCACGGCCAGCGGGTCGGTGGTTTCAAGCCACAGTTGCTCGCCCGTCGCCATGCCGGCAAGGCGCTTCCTGGCGCGGAGCACCGGCAAGGGGCAGTTCAGCCCCTTGAGGTCGTATGTTTCGGCGATGACCGTCACGCTCAGCGGCTGAACAGGTTCTGGATGCGCCGGCGCAGCGAGGTGCCCTGACTGCCCGCTTCGGGAGCCGGGACGGATGCCGTGCGTTCGGGGCTGGTGTTCGGCCGTGGTGCGGGGCTTGGAACCGTGCCCGCAGCCGGCGTCTCGGTCGCCGCGGTCGTCGTCTCTTCCTGCTGCTCGCCTGTCACGGCTTCCAGAGCCGTCTGAAGCCGCGAGGCAGGCTCGGCCGTGTAGGCAGAGGCCGTTGCCGCAACGGCTGGCGTGGGCGCTGCTTCCGGTGCTTCGGCAACGGCGGTTGGCGAAGGAATGTTCGGCGGCAGGCGCGAAACCTTCTCGCCGCGCGCGCGGCGCTTGCTCCAGTCAGCCACGAGGCGCGCCTCGCTGTGTCCGGCAATCGTCTCCGACTGCTTGGACGAGGACTGCTTCTTGAGCGCTGCATTGAAGGCGAAGTCGTATTTTGCCTGATGCTGCTTGTAGGCGGTCAGAAGCGATTCCGGCTGGCTCATCGGCGGGCAGGATGCCGCCGGCGAGAATTTGCCGCCATTTGCGGGCTCGCTGTTGAACACGTAGCGCTTGCCGCAGACATCCACCTTTGGCGGAACCTTGGTCAGCTCGAAATGGTCGTAGCCGACCTTGAGCATCTTCCAGAAATCGTAATTCGGGTCGTTGCGGTAGCGCGCCATGTTTTCCGCCGTCATGCGGAAGGGAAACGCCTGAACCTGAAACTCCCGCTGCCCGCCCTTGAAGGAATCGCGGGCAAACGCGTAGATCTCGGAAATCTGTTCGTCGGTCATCGAATAGCAGCCGGCCGAAGAGCAGGCGCCGTGCACCATCAGATGCTTGCCGGTGCGGCCGTTCGCCTGGTCATAGGCGTTCGGGAAGCCGATGTTGAAGGCGAGGTAATAGCTGGACTTCGGATTCATCTGCCCCGGACGGACGGTGTAGAAACCTTCCGGCGCCTGGCGGTCACCCTCGGTGAATTTCGGCCCGAGCTGGCCCGACCATTTGCAGATGTCATAGCTGGCGATGACGTCGTAGCGGCCATTCTGCTTGGCCTTCCAGACTTCCAGCTTTCCCTCTTCCTTGAAGATGCGCATCATCACGGGAGAGGTCTTGCTCATCCCCTTGGCCTTCATCGTCTGAACGACGCGAGACGGCAGCTGCCGCTCGGCCTTGGGCGCGATGTCTTCAAGCGTTTCGTTGCAGGCGGTCAGCGCAATCGCTGCCGACATGAGAAAGGCATATTTGATCAGGCGTGTCATGGGTATTTCGTGTCCCGCCTATTGGCCCCCGCGCGGAGAACTTAGATTGGCATTCTGCTTATAGAAAATGAAGCCTTATGCTTTCTAAAAGATTACCGATCGCACCATGCAATGAAGCCATGCTGTGACCATTTCGCGGCATTTTGTCTGTATTTATGGCCTTTTCGCGGCTTTTAGGCGAGGAAAGGCCTCCGTGCAAGCCTTGTCGTTAGCCGACGGTTGTGCGGAAGCCCGGTTGTCTGCGGGTTTGCGTCGCTATTCTGACGTTGAAAATATGCTCGCCGCTCCGCGCATGGTTGGGTGTGTTTTTCTCCATTTTGAAGCTTTCGACAAAATTTTTGCTTTCTGATTTCGCTGTATCGGCGACCCATAGAAAAATCTTCTCCAATCCCTATTTTCCCGGCACTCATCAATCGGATTGGCGCGCAACGCGCCCTGGAGAACTCAATGCGTAAACTGGCATTTGCAGCAGCCGTCCTCGCCGCCACCGTTTCGGCGTCTCATGCCGAGACGATCCGCGTCGGCATGTCCGGCGGCTATTTCCCCTTCACCTTCGTCAAGCAGGATAAGCTGCAGGGCTTCGAGGTCGATGTCCTGAACGCCGTCGCCGAGGAAACGGGCGATGAAGTTGAATTCGTCACGATGAGCTTTTCGGGTCTGATCGGCGCGCTCGAATCCAACCGGATCGACACCATCGCCAATCAGATCACCATCACGCCGGAGCGCGAGGCCAGGTTTGCCTTCTCGCAGCCCTATGTGATCGACGGTGCGCAGGTGGTGGTGAAGAAGGGCAACGAGACCGAGATCACCGGACCGGAAAGCCTGAAGGGGCGCACCGTGGCCGTCAACCTGGGCTCCAATTTCGAGGCGCTTCTGCGTGAACTGCCCTATGCCGACGAGATCGACATCAAGACCTATGAGAGCAATCTGGAGCAGGAGACGGCGCTCGGCCGTGTCGACGCTTTCGTCATGGACCGGGTCAGCGCCACCCAGGTGATCAAGGAAACGCCGCTGCCGCTGGCGCTCGCCGGCAAGCCCTTCTCCGAACTGCGCAACGCGCTTCCTTTCCGCAATGACGATGAGGGCAAGGCCCTGCGCGACCGCGTGAATGCGGCCATCGCCACGCTGAAGGAGAACGGCAAGCTCACCGAGATTTCGCAAAAATGGTTTGCCGCCGACATCACCCGATAGGTGATCAAGCCTGTCTATAGAGCATGAGAGGCGGGGACCATGAGGCCGCTTGATCTCGAATACATGCTGGGGCTTGTCCCCGTGCTTCTCAAATATGTGCCGCTGACGCTTGCCATGGCGTCGGTGGCCATGATCCTCGCGCTGGTGCTTGCCTCGCTCATGGCCGTTGTCCGCGTCATGCGTGTGCCGCTGCTCGATGGTTTCGTGCAGTTCTTCATCAGCTTCTTTCGCGGCACGCCGTTACTGGTGCAGCTGTTCCTGTTTTATTACGGCCTGCCGCAGGTCTTCTCGTCGCTGACCGCCATCAATGGCGTGACAGCTGCGATCATGGGCATCACGCTGCATTTCGCCGCCTACATGGCCGAGAGCATCCGCGCCGCCATTCTCGGCGTCGACCGCTCCCAGTGGGAAGCCTCTCTGTCCGTGGGCATGACCACGCCGCAGATGATGCGCCGCATCGTGTTGCCGCAGGCCGCGCGCATCGCCGCGCCCACGCTGGTCAATTACTTCGTCGATATCATCAAGAGCACATCGCTTGCCTTCACGCTGGGCGTGACGGAGCTGATGGGCGCGGCGCAGAAAGAGGCCGCCGGCAGCTTTCTCTATTTCGAGGCCTTCATCCTGGTGGCGCTCATCTACTGGGTGATTGTCGAGGCTCTGACGATCGTTCAGCGGCAGCTTGAGGCGCGGCTCGGAAAGGCGGTGGCGCGATGATTTCGGTCAAGGGGCTCACCAAGCGTTTCGGCGAGAACACCGTTCTCGATGGCATCGATCTCGATATCCAGGCGGGTGAACGGGTTGCCATCATCGGCCCGTCCGGCACCGGCAAGTCCACCCTGCTGCGCTCGCTGAATTTTTTGGAAACGCCCGATGCGGGAACGATCACGGTGGGGCCGGTCACGGTGGATGCGGCCAGCGCAAAACCTGCCGACAGGCTCGCCCTCAGGCGGCAGACATCCTTCGTGTTCCAGAACTACGCGCTGTTTGCCAACAAGACCGCGCGCGACAACATCGCCGAAGGGCTGATCACGGTTCGCGGCTGGGAAAAGGCGAGGGCCTATGCCCGCGCCGAAGAAATCCTCGCGACCATCGGTCTTGCCGACAAGGCGCAGAGCTATCCGGCCTCCCTGTCAGGCGGCCAGCAGCAGCGCGTCGGCATCGGCCGCGCCATGGCGGCGGAAGCCGAGATCATGCTGATCGATGAACCCACATCGGCGCTTGATCCGGAGTGGGTGGACGAAGTTCTTCAGCTTCTGAAACGCGTCGCGGATGCGCGCCAGACCATGCTGATCGTCACGCATGAGATGCAGTTTGCCCGCGACATTGCAGACCGCATTCTGTTCATGGATGGCGGGCGGATCGTCGAGCAGGGGCCGCCCGAGGCGATCTTCAGCAACCCGAAAGACCAACGCACCCGCGCATTCCTGCGCAAGGTTTTGCGATAGCCTCGATCCCGAAACCAGAACGGGCCGCGTTTCCATGAAACGCGGCCCGTTCTGTCATTTTCGTATTCACCGGGGGGCGGCAGGTGAGGTCGCCTGACCGCCGGGTGTCTTAGAGCGTGCGGCCGATGGCGAGGAACTTCTCGCGGCGGTGCTCGCGGTAATCCATCTCTTTGCCCGAAAGCTCGGCGAAGCCCTTCTCGATCTGGGCAGCCGTCGCCTCGAGCACCTTCTCCGGCCCGCGATGCGCGCCGCCGATGGGCTCGGGGATGATCCCGTCGATCACCTTCAGGTTCATGAGATCCTGCGCAGTGATCTTCATGTTGGTCGCCGCATCCTTGGCGCGCGATGCATCGCGCCACAGGATCGAGGCCGCGCCCTCGGGCGAGATCACCGAATAGATCGAATGCTCAAGCATGTAGACCTGGTTGGCGGTGGCGATGGCAATCGCGCCACCCGAGCCGCCTTCGCCGATGACGACGGCAATGTTCGGAACCTTGAGGCCAAGGGACCTGGAGGTCGACTGGGCGATGGCTTCGGCCTGGCCGCGCTCTTCCGCGCCAATGCCGGGATAAGCGCCGGTCGTGTCCACTATGCTGATCAGCGGAATGCCGAAGCGGTCGGCCAGGTCCATCACGCGCACCGCCTTGCGGTAGCCTTCGGGACGGGCCATGCCGAAATTGTGCTTCAGGCGGCTCTGCGTGTCATTGCCCTTTTCCTGACCGAGCACCGCAACGGACTCGCCGTTGAACCGGGCAAAGCCGGCGATGACGGCATTGTCTTCGCCATAGGCGCGGTCGCCGGCCAGCGGCGTGAAATCGGTGAACAGGCCGCGCACATAGTCAAGGCAATGCGGCCGGTCGGGATGGCGCGCCACCTGGGCCTTCTGCCACGGCGTCAGGGAGCGGTAGATTTCTATGAGCGCATCCTTGGAGCGCTTCTCAAGGCGTGCGATCTCGTCGGCAACGTCCACCGCTTCACCGCTTTCGGCGAGCTTTTTCAGTTCGAGGATCTGTCCTTCGAGATCGGCAACGGGCTTTTCAAAATCGAGATAGTTGTACATTCACTCGCCAAATCGAACACGAGACACTGCGATAAAGGCATCTCTAGGTTGAACACGGCCTGCCGCCGGTAATGTGACGCTCCACATAACGTTGATGAAGCTAATCGGCAAGCGGATGGTGCTTTTGAACCAGCTCGGCAAGGCGTTTTTCAAGCACATGCGTATAGATTTGCGTCGTTGATATGTCCGAATGGCCGAGCAATTCCTGTACTGCGCGCAGATCTGCGCCATTCTGCAGGAGATGGCTTGCAAAGGCGTGACGCAACACATGCGGAGAGATTTTGGAGGTCTCTATGCCTGCGCGCGCGGCGACTTTCTTCAACTCCCGCGCAAAGACCTGGCGCGGCAGATACCCGCTTTCCGAGCTTGCCGGAAACAGCCAGGTGCTCTCCGCACAGGCCGGTTTTTCGGCTCTTACGGAAAGCCAGGCCTGCATTGCGGTGCGGGCCTTTCCCGAAAGGGGCACGATGCGCTCCTTGCCGCCCTTGCCGCGCACGGCGAAGAAGCGCTCATCGCGCAGCGCAACGGTTACCGGCAGGCTTACCAGCTCCGAGACACGCAGACCCGAGGCATAGAGCACTTCCAGAAGCGCATGCAGCCTGACGGCGGCAAGATGCTCCGGCGCGCCTTTCGCGGCTTCGCGCGCTTCGGTCTCGGCCTGTTCGAGCAGGCGGCCGGTCTCTTCCTCGCTCAGCGTCTTTGGCAGGCCGCGCCCCTTTTTCGGGCTGTCCAGAACGCCCGTCGGGTCGTCGCCGCGCAGACCTTCCGCATAGAGGAACTGAAAGAACTGCCTTAGCGCAGAGAGCTTTCGCGTCTGCGTCGTGGCGGCAAACCCCTGTGCCGAAAGCGCGCCCAGAAAATCGCGCAGTTCGTCCGCGCCCGCATCCTGAAGGGCGTTTCCACCGGCGGCGATGTGCAGGGCGGCGTCTTCCAGATCGCGGCGATAGGAGGCCAGCGTGTTGTCGCTCGCACCGCGTTCGGCCGCCATCATTTCCAGAAAGGCTTCGATGCGCGCGCCGCTGCCGATCTTCATTGTCATTGCGTGGGGTTTAGCCTGTCCACGGGAACGCGTACGCTCATCTCGCCGGTCTCCGGTTCAACGAATGTCGCAAGTGCAATCATGGCGCCGTAAACAAGGCCAACCAGGATCGCCACGATAACCAAAAGCCGAAAAAGTGTCGGCATGCATCAAGACCCGATCTGTTTCTTCTGCCCCTGCGCGTTTTATGGGGTGCCGGCCCATTCATTGCAAGCATGTGGGAAAGTATCTGGACCGCCAGCCTGTCAATCGCTTGACGGATCACGGCTTTTGTGTCGAAACCGGCGCACAGAGGCGCGAGTATGACAGTCACCGAATACCCTTCCGTTCCCGATCCCGAGAAACTGGCCCGCCGGCTGGGCAGGCGGTCGCTTGTCTTCGTCGGTCTCATGGGCGCCGGCAAGACGGTGATCGGCCGTCGCGTCGCCGATGCGCTGAAACTTCCGTTCATAGACAGCGATCACGAGATCGAAACGGTCTCCCGCATGACGGTGCCGGATCTGTTCGCTACCTATGGCGAGGCCGAGTTCCGCTCGCTGGAGCGGCGCGTGATCGCCAGGCTTCTGAAGAGCGGCCCGCGCGTGGTCTCCACCGGCGGCGGCGCGTTCATGAACCCGCTGACGCGCCGTGCCGTTGCGCGCCGGGGCGTTTCCGTCTGGCTCAAGGCCGATCTGCCCACTTTGATGGAGCGGGTCAGCCGCCGTTCCCACCGGCCGCTCCTGAACAACAGCGATCCCGAAGGCGTGATGCGGCGTCTCATGGAAGAGCGCTATCCACTCTACGAGGAATCCGACATCACCGTGCACTCGCGCGATGAGGCCAAGGATGTCATCGTCAGCGAGGTCATCGTCGCGCTCGATGAGCATCTGCGCGAGCAGGCAAGGCGACGGGAAGAAGAAAAGCAGAAGGAAAGCCGGTCATGAACGATGCCACGAAGGCGCTTGCCACCGTCAATGTTTCGCTTGGTGCGCGCGCCTATGACATCCTGATCGGGCCCGGCCTTCTGCAGAGCGCGGGTGAGGAAATTGCACGCCGCCTTCCGGGCGTGCGCGCCGCCATTGTGACGGACAGCAATGTCGCGGAAGGTCACCTCGCCACGCTGCAGGCGGGGCTTGAAGCGGCCGGCATCGAGGCGACCGCCATCACCGTTGCGCCCGGCGAGCGCTCGAAGCGTTTCGCCACGCTTGAAGAGGTGGTGTCCGGCATTCTCGACGCCCGTCTGGAGCGCGGCGATATCGTCATTCCGCTGGGCGGTGGCGTTGTCGGCGATCTCGCGGGCTTCGCCGCAGGCATCGTGCGGCGTGGCATGCACTTCGTTCAGGCCCCGACATCGCTTCTCGCACAGGTGGATTCCTCGGTCGGCGGCAAGACCGGCATCAACACGGCGCATGGCAAGAACCTTGTGGGCGTCTTCCATCAGCCGCAGCTGGTCATCGCCGACACGGCGGTGCTCGACACGCTGCCACCGCGCGAATTTCGCGCCGGCTATGCCGAAGTCGCCAAATACGGGCTGATCGACCGGCCGGATTTCTTCGCCTGGCTGGAGAAGAACTGGCAGGCGGTGTTCGATGGCGGGCCTGAGCGCGTGGAAGCCATTGCGCAGTCCTGTCAGGCCAAGGCCGATGTGGTGGCGCGCGACGAGCTGGAGATGGGCGACCGCGCGCTGCTCAATCTCGGACACACTTTCGGTCACGCGCTGGAAGCGGCCACGGGCTATGACAGCGCGCGTCTGGTGCATGGCGAAGGCGTGGCTATCGGCATGGCGCTGGCGCATCGCTTCTCGGCCAGGCTCAATCTGGCGAGCCCCGACGATGCCGGGCGCGTTGAGGCGCATCTTTCAGCCGTTGGCCTGCCGACCCGGCTTTCCGATGTTCCCGGCGGCCTCCCTGGCGCGGAGCAGCTTTTGACCTATATCGCGCAGGACAAGAAGGTGTCGCGCGGGGCGCTCACCTTCATTCTCACTCGCGGCATCGGCCAGTCTTTCGTGGCGAAAGACGTGCCGACCAGCCAGGTTCTTTCCTTCCTTGAGGAGTCTCTTCCCCAATGACACCAGAGATGTGGATCACCGGCGGCATCATTCTGGGCCTGATCGCGCTCTCTTTCCTGTTTTCAGGAACCGAAACCGGCATGACCGCTGTCTCGCGGGCCAGGCTGCACACCATGGAGGCCAATGGCGACGCGCGCGCCGGTCTTGTCGACCGCCTGATCCAGCGTCGCGACCGCCTTGTCGGCGCATTGCTGATCGGCAACAATCTGGTCAACATCCTTGCCTCGGCGCTCACCACCAGCCTGTTCCTGAAGCTCTTCGGCGATGCCGGCGTGGTCTACGCCACCATCATCATGACCGTGCTTCTGGTGATCTTCGCGGAAATCCTGCCCAAGTCCTGGGCGCTTGCGAAGCCGGAGCAGTTCGCGCTCACCGTGTCGCCCTTCGCGCGCGTCGTGGTGATGATGTTCGGCCTCCTGTCGTCGCTCGCCAACGGCATTGTGCGGCTGCTCCTGTCCATCTTCGGGGTCGATCTGCAAAGCCGCGAATCCATGCTTTCCGCCCATGAGGAGCTGCGCGGCACCGTCGAGGTTCTGCATCGCGAGGGCGCGGTGGTGAAGCAGGATCGCGACCGCGTTGGCGGTCTGCTCGACCTGCACGAGCTGGAACTTTCCGACGTGATGATCCACCGCACCAACATGCGCTCCGTCAATGCCGACGAAGCGCCGGAAGTGGTGGTGCGTGAAATCCTGCGCAGCCCCTATACGCGCATTCCCATCTGGAAGGGCTCCACGGAAAACATCGTCGGCGTCGTCCACGCCAAGGATCTCCTGCGCGCGCTGGGCGATGTGCAGAACGATTATTCCAGGATCGACATTGCCAAGGTCGCTTCAAAGCCGTGGTTCGTGCCCGACACGACAACCCTGCAGGACCAGCTCAACGCCTTCCTGCGGCGCAAGGCGCACATCGCCATCGTCGTCGACGAATATGGCGAAGTGGAAGGCCTGGTCACGCTTGAGGACATCATCGAGGAAATCGTCGGCGATATTGCCGATGAGCACGATGTGGAGGTTCAGGGCGTCAAGCAGGAGGCCGATGGCTCCATCGTGGTCGAAGGCTCCGTGCCGATCCGCGACCTGAACCGCGCGCTCGACTGGAACCTGCCGGACGAGGAGGCAACCACGATTGCCGGTCTCGTCATCCACGAGACGCAGACCATTCCCGACGAGAAGCAGGCCTTCACCTTCTTCGGCAAGCGCTTCATCGTCATGAAGCGCGACAAGAACCGCATCACGAGACTTCGGATCAGGCCGCTCGCCTGATCCGGGCGATTGGACCTGTCAGTGATCGCTGCTCCTAAAATGACCATAGTCATTGCCTATGGTCATTTTCGTCTCTATCTTTCGACAGCAGACGCTGGAATATCGATATGACTGTTGAGATATCCAAATCCCGTTTCAAGGCGCGTGCACTTGAGTATTTCCGCGAGGTGGAAAGAACCGGTCAGCCGATAACCATTACGGATCACGGCAGGCCGACACTGGAAATCCGCGCGCTTGAGAAAAAGACAGGTGCGCGCGACGCGCTCGAGCGCCTCAGGGGATCGGTGAAATCCTACGAGCGCCCTTTCGAGCCCGTCGATGAGGCTGACTGGGATGCGTTGAATTGATCGGGATCGACACGCATGTGCTTGTCTGGTGGGCCAATGGCGACACCGACAGACTAAGCCCGGCGGCGCTTGATGCGCTTGATGCTGCTCTGTCGGGCGGAAAATCTTCATGTCGTCCATCACGGCATGGGAAAACGCCGTGCTGGCCGCCCGTGGCAGGCTCCTTCTATCGGAAGATGTCCGCCGCTGGCTGGATGTGGTCGCGGAGGTCCCTGCCGTCGAGTTTGTGCCCGTCGACAATGAGATCGCGGTTTTGAGCACCCGCCTCGGGGATGGCTTCCACCGCGATCCCGCAGACCGTTTTATCGTGGCGACATGCCAGAAGCTTGCGGTGCCTCTGGTTACAGCCGATGAGAAAATCAGGCGATACCCGCATCTCACCACAATCTGGTGACAACGAGCCTTACCAGCGCGTCGGTTCGCCCGGCGCTGCCGGTTCGATGGCGAGTGCGTGCACGCTGTCTTTCAGCTCTTCGGCGAGCAGTTCGTTGACGGCGCGGTGGCGCTCGACGCGGTTCATCTTCGCAAACGCATCGGCGACGATGCGCACGCGGAAATGCGTTTCGCCCGTGCCGTCGAAATGTTCCTGATGGCCCGCATGCAGGTGGCTCTCATTGATCACGGCAAGCCGCTCCGGCGAAAATGCATCCGTGAGCTTGCTTTCTATCGTCGACTGGATGGACAATGACGTCTCCTCACACCATATGGGGGCTATCCCCAAATTCACGTTCGATTCAAGCGCTAGGTCGAACTTTGGCCAAAAGTCAATTCTTGTATCCCGGCGCTGAGCGGCCATACTTCCACACTGATTTGGTGACACGCAGTCCGATATGAAACCCTACTCGAAATATTTCGAGAAAATTCGCATTCGACCCGACCCGCAGGCGGAGGCGAAATCTCGCGCGCCACGCTGCCAGTGGGATGGCTGTGATGAGCCGGGCATGCATCGCGCGCCTGTCGGGCGTCACGCGGAGGGGCAGTATTTCCGCTTCTGCGTCGATCACGCCCGGCAATACAACAAGGGCTACAACTATTTCTCCGGTCTCAGCGATTCCGAGGTTGCGCGCTATCAGAAGGAAGCGCTGACCGGCCACCGTCCGACCTGGAAAATGGGTGGCAGCGGAGAGACACGGGCTGCGGCTGATTTCTCCACCTATCGGTCGGGCCGCGCGGCCTATCACAACCGGGTGGGCGACCCGTTCAACATGTTTGGCGAGCAGCAGGCCGCGCGCAAGCCGCGCGAAAAGCGGTTGAAGCCGCTTGAGGCCAAGGCGCTCGAAACACTGGGCCTGGGCGCACAAGCGACTGGCGAACAGATCAAGTCGCGGTATAAGAACCTGGTGAAGCAGCACCATCCCGATGCGAATGGTGGCGACCGGGGTTCTGAAGACCGGCTCAGAAGCGTGCTTGAAGCATACCGTCTGTTGAAACAGGCGGGTTTCTGTTAAAGCGGGCGTCTGATAAGACGCGTTGAACAAAGTCTGATGAGACGCTCCGGAAAAACGAACAGTTCAAGCGATGCAGGCAAGGGCCTGGCCGCTGGAGGCATGATGAACAAGATTGACCGCGATATCGCCAATTTGCCCGATACGACCGTTTCGGTGAAAGACACGTTCGGCTTTGAGTCCGACATGGTTGTGCCAGCCTATTCCGTGGCCGATTCCCACGTGCCGGACGTCGATCCCGACTATCTGTTCGACAAGCAGACGACGCTCGCCATTCTGGCAGGCTTTGCGCACAATCGCCGCGTGATGGTTTCCGGCTATCACGGCACCGGCAAGTCGACCCATATCGAGCAGGTCGCCGCGCGTCTCAACTGGCCCTGCGTCCGCATCAATCTCGACAGCCATGTCAGCCGTATCGACCTCGTCGGCAAGGACGCCATCGTGGTCAAGGACGGCAAGCAGGTCACCGAGTTCAAGGACGGTATCCTGCCCTGGGCTTATCAGCACAATGTCGCGCTCGTTTTCGACGAGTATGACGCCGGCCGCCCGGATGTGATGTTCGTCATCCAGCGTGTTCTGGAATCGTCCGGCCGCCTGACCCTGCTCGACCAGAGCCGCGTCATCCGTCCGCATCCCGCCTTCCGCATCTTTGCCACGGCCAACACCGTCGGTCTTGGCGACACGACCGGCCTCTATCACGGCACGCAGCAGATCAACCAGGCGCAGATGGACCGCTGGTCCATCGTTACCACGCTCAACTATCTGCCGCATGACGACGAAGTCGCCATCGTTCAGGCGAAGAACAAGCACTTCCAGAACGAGAAGGGCCGCGAGACGATCTCGCGCATGGTGCGCGTCGCCGACCTCACGCGTTCGGCCTTCATGAATGGCGACCTGTCGACCGTCATGAGCCCGCGTACGGTGATCATGTGGGCCGAAAACGCCGAGATCTTTGGCGATGTCGGCTTCGCCTTCCGTCTCACCTTCCTGAACAAATGCGATGAGCTGGAGCGTGCGCTGGTCGCCGAGTTCTACCAGCGCGCCTTTGGCGAGGAACTGCCGGAGAGCGCTGCCAACGTCGCGCTGAGCTAAGGCGCACCGTCTAGATCGCGCTCTGCGTTCACCCGGACGCATGAGGTGCGGTCTAAATCATTGATGGAGCATCGGAATAGCCGAAGAACCGGATTCCGCTTTTCGGTCCGATGCTCCAGACCGAGAGAAGACGAACCGTGAGCCAGACCAACCGCAAGCCCGGACAACCCGCCGATGCGCCGCTTGATCCTTTCAAGCGGGCGACGACGGCATGCATGCGCGCCGTTGCCGGCGATCACGAGCTTGAGGTCTCCTTCTCCAAGGACAAGCCATCGCTCACGGGCAGCCGCGCGCGCCTGCCGGACCTGCCCAAGCGGGCGACGGCCGAGGCGCTGACCGTCACGCGTGGCATCGGCGATTCCATGGCGCTGCGCCGCGCCTGTCACGATATCGATCTGCACCGCCGCCTCGCGCCGGAAGGCAATGAGGCGCGCGCCATTTATGACGCCGTCGAGCAGGCCCGTGTCGAGGCCATCGGTTCGATTGCCATGCCGGGCATGGGCGACAACATCGCCGCCATGCTCGAGGACAAGTATGAGCGCGCCAATCTGGCCGAGGTTTCCGAAAAGGCCGATGCGCCGCTTGAGGAAGCCATTGCGCTGATGGTGCGCGAAAAGCTGACCGGCCGGCCCGTGCCGAAGAGCGGCGAAAAGCTCGTTTCACTCTGGCGCGACTGGGTTGAGGGCAAGGCCGGGGCCGACATCGACGCGCTTGCCGCACAAATTGAGGATCAGAACGGCTTCGCCCGCGCCGTGCGCGATCTCCTTTCGTCCATCGATCTCGGCGAGGAGCTTGCCGAGGAAGAGCAGACCGAGGAGAGCGAGGAAGACAGCGACGCGCCCGAGGCCCAGGAACAGGCCGAGCAGAGCGAGGACGACGAGTCGGGCGGTGAGGAAAGCGAGGGCGAGGAGTCCACGGGCGAGAGCGAGGACACCGAGACCGGCGAGAGCGAGGCCGGCGACACGACCGCCGACGATGTTTCCGAGGATGACGAACTGGATTCGGAGACGCCCGGCGAGGCGCGTCGTCCCGACAGCCCGTTCGATCAGGCCGCCCGCGATATCGACTACAAGGTCTTCACCACCGAGTTCGACGAAACGGTCGGCGCCGAAGATCTTTGCGACGAGGAAGAGCTCGACCGTCTGCGCGCGTTCCTCGACAAGCAGCTTGCCAATCTGCAGGGTGTGGTCGGGCGTCTCGCCAACCGTCTGCAGCGCCGCCTGATGGCGCAGCAGAACCGCTCCTGGGATTTCGATCTGGAAGAGGGGGTGCTCGATACGGCGCGGCTCGTGCGTCTGGTCATCGACCCCATGCAGCCGCTCTCCTTCAAGCAGGAGCGCGACACCAATTTCCGCGACACAGTGGTGACGCTGGTGCTCGACAATTCGGGCTCCATGCGCGGCCGGCCGATCACGGTGGCCGCCACCTGCGCCGACATTCTGGCCCGCACGCTGGAGCGTTGCGGCGTGCGCGTCGAGATCCTCGGCTTCACCACGCGTGCGTGGAAGGGCGGGCAGGCGCGCGAGAAATGGCTCAAGGAAGGCAAGCCCGCCAACCCGGGCCGCCTGAACGATCTGCGCCACATCATCTACAAGAGCGCCGATGCCCCCTGGCGTCGCGCCCGCCGCAATCTCGGCCTGATGATGCGCGAGGGGCTTCTGAAGGAAAACATCGACGGCGAGGCGCTTCTGTGGGCGCACCAGCGCCTGATGGCGCGGCCCGAGCAGCGCAAGATCATGATGATGATCTCCGATGGCGCGCCGGTCGACGATTCCACCCTGTCGGTCAATCCCGGCAATTATCTGGAACGGCATCTGCGCGGGGTCATCGACCTGATCGAGACCCGCTCGCCGGTCGAGCTTCTGGCCATCGGCATCGGCCACGACGTCACGCGCTACTATCGTCGCGCCGTCACCATCGTCGATGCGGAAGAGCTGGCCGGTGCTATGACCGAGCAGCTCGCCTCGCTCTTCGAGGAAGAGGGCGCGCGCCGTAGCGGCGGTGCGATGCGGCGTGCGGGCTAGAGCGTCTGACCGAAAAGCGGAACCCGGTTTTCGGTCATTCCGATGCTCCATCACGCGCGTTGATCATCCTTTGTGCGCCCGGATTGGCGCACGGCCAACCAATCTGTCCGCTTCTAGCCGCCTGCTTCCTGCGTGGCTCGTGCGATCTTTCGGTTTAACGATGCAGGGCGCGTGCCCACACGGCCCTCACGGCGCGCGCCTATACAGCCCCCAACGTGCGCGCCTACGCAGCCCTTATGGCGCGCGTCCACACAGCCCTCATGGTGAGCCTGTCGAACCACGGGGGCGGGGCGAGGGGCTGCGGCACAGCCTGCGCCTCTTCCTTGTGGCACTGGTCTTTGCCCTCGCTGCGCCGGCCTCCGCTCAGGAGCCGGCCATCTCCGTGCCGGTCAAGGCGAGCCCGATCCGTCACTTTGCTGTGGGCTCCCACGAAACCCGTTTTGGCCCGCTGGAATTTGCCGGTGGTCTTTCCATGACCTCGCCGGTGGACCATTTCGGCGCATTCTCCTCCTTCCGCTTCATGTCGCCTGGCGCTGATGTCATCGGCGTTTCCGACACCGGTTTCTGGTTCTTCGGAACGCTCACCCGCGACGCCGAGGGGCGGCCAGCGGGCTTTGCCGATTTCAGCATGCAGCCCATGGTGGACGGCGCAGGCAGTTCCACGCGCGAGAAATGGACCACCGATGCCGAAGGCATTGCGGTGAAGGATGATCTGGCGACAGTCAGCTTCGAGCGCGTGCAGCGCATTGCGGAATTCGGGATCGAGCGCGGAGCCATGGGGGCCGCGATCCGCGATCTCGACTTCCTCGTGCCGCGCCACGAGCTGCGCAACAATCGCGGTTTCGAGACCATCGCTTACGCGCCCCCGGCAGGGCGGCTCGACGGTGCGCGTGTCGTCGTGGCCGAGCGCAGCATTGACGAAAACGGCAATTGCTTTGCGGCCATTCTGGAAGGGCCGCACAAGGGCGTCTTCACCGTCGCCCGCTCGGACGGGTTTGACATCACGGATGGCGCATTCCTGCCTGATGGCGATCTGCTCTTGCTGGAGCGGCGCTTCACGCTCGCCCAGGGCGTCGCCATGCGCCTGCGCCGCATCGATGGCGCAACCATCGCGCCGGGCAGCGTCGCCGACGGGCCGGTGCTCTTCACCGCCGGCATGGATTATCAGATCGACAATATGGAAGCGCTGGATGTCTGGCAGCGCGCCGATGGCGCGACCATGGTGTCACTCATGTCCGACGACAACCATTCGCTCCTGCAGCGCAATCTCTATCTGGAATTCCGGCTGCTTGGGGAGTGAGCGGCGGCTGGGGCTCTGCCACGGAGAGCTTAGGCTCCAACGCCGCCGCCCCCTTCTCCCCGCAAGCGGGGAGAAGGGGGCATTGCCGCTGTTCGGTGCCAAGCGTCCCCGTCCTTCGACAGGCTCAGGATGAGGACTATTTTGCTGATCACGCCCGCAAATAACGGTTCGGAATGAAGCGCCCGCAAGCTCAACAGCCCTCATCCTGAGCCTGTCGAAGGGCGAGGGCGCTTGGCACTGCCCTCCCAACTACTGCGCTTCTTCAACGTCTCACTATCGGGTTTGAGTGCCGGCGCACGCCCCTCATCCCCCTGCCGGGACCTTCTCCCCGCAAGCGGGGAGAAGGAAGCGTTTCTGTTGTTCGGTGCCAGGCGCCCTCGCCCTTCGACAGGCTCAGGATGAGGACTACTGAGCTTGCGGTGTGGTTCATTCCGAACCGTTGTTTACGGGCGTCATCAGCAAAACAGCCCTCATCCTGAGCCTGTCGAAGGGCTGAGCCTGTCGAAGGGCGAGGGTGCTTGGCGCTGCCTCTCAACCGCCGCGCTTCGCCTGCGTGGCCGCTTCGTCCACCGTCATCCCGTCTGCGCTCAGAACAACGCCAAACAGGTCTTCGGCTTCCGCCGCCGTGTAATACCCCAGCGCCACATCCTGCAGCACGCTATCTGGCGCGCGGCGCAGCGGATCGCCATAGCCGCCGCCGCCCGGTGTTCCAACCGCAACACGGTCGCCGGCTTTGAGCGGAATGTCCTGTTCCTTGGAAAGGTGCGGCGGGACATGGGCTGCACCATCCTGCCAGACAATCACCGCGTTGACCTTGCCGTCCCGGCCGCCAAGCACGCCCTGCGGGCCGGTGCGGCCATGGTCCATCACGAAGGAGGCGCGGGCCTCGCCACGCAGAAGCTCCACCTCGTAGGAAAGGCCGAACCCGCCGCGATGCTCGCCGGCGCCGCCCGAGCCCTCGCGCAGCGCGTAGCGGCGGTAAAGCACGGGGAAAGCCTGTTCCATCACCTCCACCGGAGGCGATTTGGAGATGCCGATGGTGGAGCAGCCATTGGTCAGGCCGTCATGGTCGATATTGCCGCCATAGCCGCCGCCGGAAATCTGGTACATCACGAAATCGCGGCCGCGCGCCGGATCGTGTCCGCCAAGCGCAAAATTTCCGCTGGAGCCGGCGGGCGCGGCGGTGACCTTTTCCGGCAGCGCCTTCACCATGGCGGCGAACACGGCCTCCGCAATGCGCTGCGAGACTTCGGCCGCACAGCCCGACACCGGTCGCGGATAGCACGCGTCGAGAAACGTGCCTTCCGGCCGGTTGATGATCAGCGGCTCGAACGCGCCCGCGCTGAGCGGCACTTCCGGGAAAATGTGGCGCATCGCCAGATAGACGGAGGAAAGCGTGGTGGCGAGCACACTGTTCATCGGTCCCGCGCAGGGCGGGCTCGATCCCTCGAAGTCGAAGGTCAGCGTGTCGCCCTTCTTTTCGATGGCAAGCGCGATGGTCAGCGGGGCGTCCACCACGCCGTCTGAATCCACGAAAGCCGCGCCGCGATAGACCCCGTCGGGGATCGGCGCAATCAGCGCGCGCATCTGCGTGGCCGCACGCCTGCGCAGCTCCGCAATGGCCTGGCGCACCGTGTCGTCGCCATAGCGGTCGAGCACCTGGGCAAGCCGTTCCGCGCCCACTTCCAGGGCCGCGCCCTGCGCCCGGATATCGCCGATGCGCTGGTCCGCAACGCGGATGTTGGAGCAGATGATCGCGTAGATTTCCGGGTCGAGTTCGCCCTTCTTGAAAAGCTTCACAGGCGGCAGGCGCAGACCTTCCTGCTCCACCGCCGTGGCAGAGGCGGAAAAGCCGCCGGGAACCGCACCGCCAATGTCCGGCCAGTGGCCGGTGTTGGAGAGCCAGCAGAAGATACCGCCATCGCGCCACACGGGCATGGCGAAGCGCACATCCATGAGATGCGTGCCGCCCAGATAGGGGTCGTTGACGATGTAGATGTCGCCGGGTTCGGGCGCTGCCGTCTCGCCGCCCGCGATGCGCTCGATGAGCGTGCGCGTGGAATACTGCATCACGCCGACAAAGACCGGCAGCCCGGCCGAGCCCTGCGCGATCAGCGCGCCGTCTTCGGCGGCGTAGATGCCATCCGAACGGTCGTTTGCCTCGGCGATGACGGGAGAGAAGGCGGCGCGTGAGAAGGTCAGGTCCATCTCGTCGCACACCTGCTGGAGCGCGGCCTGAATAACCGAAAGCGTGATGGCGTCGAGGGCGGGGGTGTTCGTGTCAGTCATCCGTGCCTCCCTTTTGCGTTGCCGCCACGCCCCTCATCCCCCTGCCGGGACCTTCTCCCCGCCTGCGGGGAGAAGGAGGCTTTCATCGGCGTTGCAGCCATCGCCCTTCTCCCCGCAGGCGGGGAGAAGGTGCCGGCAGGCGGATGAGGGGCAGGCGCGGCGTTC
Source organism: Nitratireductor sp. GZWM139 (assembly GCF_030068685.1). NCBI lineage: Bacteria > Pseudomonadati > Pseudomonadota > Alphaproteobacteria > Hyphomicrobiales > Phyllobacteriaceae > Nitratireductor > Nitratireductor sp. GZWM139. Next base: position 26,779 of record NZ_JAMQML010000004.1, read on the forward strand.
ATCAGCTCGCTCCCACCGTGATGATGATGTTCCCATCCGCATCGGATGCCGCCCGGTCTCCGGGTTCGATCACCGTTGTCGTGTCGAGCTGTTCGAGGATCGCCGGCCCCTCGATCACCGCATCGAGCGGCAGCTTTTCGCGGGCATAGACCGGGGTGTCGTGCCAGCTTCCCGAAAACCAGACCCGTCGCGTTTCGCTCAGCGCGTCGGCAAGTGTGGCCACGCGCCCGGCCGGATCAATCAGGCTGGCGAGATCGATATCCGCGCGCACACCGATCACCGACGTGTTGAGATTGACGAGATTGGCGCGGATCTCCGGCAGGCGCACCTTGAAGCGTTTGTAATAGGCGTCCTCGAAGAGCGCCTGCAGCCTGTCGCGGTCTATTTCGGGGCCGGGCAGTGGCACGTTGATGAGGTGCGTCTGGCCGACAAACTGCATGTCCGCCGTGTGCACGCATTCGATGCGCTCCGGCTGAACGGTCTCCTGCGCGATCAGCGCTTCGCCCTCGGCGCGCTGTTCATCCAGCACGCTTCTGACCAGCGCCACATCGAGGCTTGCGACAGGGCGGTTCACCGTGCGCACGAAATCGTGTCGCAGATCGGCCACCACGCAGCCAAGCGCATTGGTGATGCCGGGGCGCGCCGGCACCATCACGCGCGGAATGCCCAGTTCACGGGCAAGCGCTGCCGCGTGCAACGGTCCCGCGCCGCCGAAAGCGAACAGCGCAAAGTCACGCGGGTCGTGACCCTTGCCGAGCGACACCATGCGGATCGCGCCGGCCATCTTGATGTTGGCGATTTTCAGCACCGCACCGGCTGCTTCCACGCCTGAAAGGCCGAGATCAAACCCGAGTTTCTCGGCAAAAATTTCTTCGACATCGGCAACGGAAACCGGATTGTCGACCGAGAGCAGCTTTTTGGGGTTCAGCCTGCCCAGAAGAAGATTGGCGTCGGAAATGGTCGGCTCCACGCCGCCACGGCCATAGCAGATCGGGCCGGGCTTTGCGCCCGCGCTCTGCGGCCCCACTTCCAGAAGCCCCGCATCGCTGACGCGCGCGATCGAGCCGCCGCCCGCGCCCACCGTGTGCACATCCACCATGGGCACGTGGATCGGCATGGCGTATTCCACCTCGATCTCGTTGGAGACCGCGGGCCGTGCGCCGCGCACCAGCGCGACATCCGTGGACGTGCCGCCCATGTCGTAGGTGATGTGATTGTCGACGCCCGCCCGCCGCGCGGTGAAGGCGGCGGCCATCACGCCTGAAGCCGGGCCGGACATCACCGTCTTGGCCGCTTCGCGGGCCACATGGGCGGCGGAGATCATGCCGCCATTGCCGTTCATCACCAGGAAGTCGCGCGCATAGCCGAGGCCTCGCAGCTCATTCGAAAGCCGGGCGACATAGCGTTCGAGGATCGGCTGCACCGAGGCGTTGACGGCGGCGGTCACGCCACGTTCGAATTCGCGCGCTTCCGAGAGCAGGGCGTGTCCAGTGGTGATGTAATCGTTGGGCCAGAGTTCGGCGGCGATTTCGGCTGCGCGCTTCTCATGCGCCGGGTTCGCATAGGCATGCAGGAAATGGATCACCAGCGAAACGCAGCCCGCATCGAGCAGCGCCTTGACCGCTTCGCGCACGCCCTCCTCGTCGAGCGGGGTGAGCGCATTGCCGGCAGCGTCCATGCGCTCGCCCACCTCCAGCCGCAGATTGCGCGGCACAACGGGTTTGAACGTGCCCGTCATGCCATAGGCCTGCGGCCGCGTGCGGCGGCCAAGCTCGATGATGTCGCGGAAACCGGCGGTGGTGATCATGCCGGTTCGCGCAAGCTGTCGCTCCAGAACCGCATTGGTCGTGGTGGTCGTGCCGTGCACGATCAGGCCGATTTCGGAGGCCGGTACGCCCGTCTCCCGAATGGCGTTGACGACGCCGAAGGCCTGGTTCTCGATGGTGGTCGGGGTCTTGGCGACACGCACCCGGGGGCCCATATCGGTGCCTGAACGTGTGTCGATCAGGATCAGGTCAGTGAAGGTGCCGCCCACATCGATGCCGGCGACCACAGAACCCGAATTGATGCCATTTTTCTCAACCATTGGGAAAATCCGGAATGCGAAACCTTTTTTGACCCGACGATATGAAATAGGTGTCGAACGCTGGAAACTTGACGTCAAATTCATTTGTATACTAATAATCTCGGCAGGCAAGAGCCGCCATTAATGCCGTGATTTGAGTTTGCATCCGCACCCGAAACAGGCATAGAGACTTCCGACCGAACGAGGAAAGTACCGATGGACAGCGCTGCGCTCCGCGAGGCCGAGGCCGAAAAGACAACCGAATTCCCGATTCCCGCCGGCTGTTATGCCGAACGCGTGACGTCGGTGAAACACTACACGGACAAGCTGTTCTCGTTCCGCATCACGCGGCCGCAGAGCTTCCGTTTCCGCTCCGGCGAGTTCGTGATGATCGGTCTTCCCAATGCCGCCAAGCCGGTGTTCCGCGCCTATTCCATCGCCAGCCCCAACTGGGATGAAGAGATTGAATTCTTCTCCATCAAGGTGTCGGATGGTCCGCTGACCCAGCACCTGCAGAAGATCCAGCCGGGCGACACGGTGCTGATGCGCCAGAAGTCCACCGGCACGCTGGTCAACGATGCGCTGACGCCGGCGAAAAACCTCTACATGATCTCCACCGGCACGGGCATTGCGCCTTTCGCAAGCCTGATCCGCGATCCGGAGACCTATGACAAGTTCGAGAACATCATCCTGACCCATACCTGCCGCGAAGTGGCGGAGCTGGAATATGGCAAGGAGCTGGTGGCCGCGCTCAAGGACGATCCGCTGATCGGCGAGCTGGTCGAGGGACGTCTGACGCATTTCACCTCCACCACGCGCGAGACCTCGCCTGTCATGGGCCGCATCACGACGCTGATCGAGAATGGCGAGCTGTTCAAGGCGCTCGGCACCGAACCCTTCAACCGCGAAAACGATCGCGTGATGATCTGCGGTTCGATGGAGATGCTGAAGGACGTCAAGGCGCTGACCGAGAAGGCGGGCCTCAAGGAAGGCTCCAACGCCGAGCCGGCCGATTTCGTCGTCGAACGCGCCTTCGTCGGCTAAGTCCTCGTCTGTTTGTCTGCCAGCATGACTGATATCCTCCTTGTCTCGGCCTGCGGGGAGAAGGTGCCGGCAGGCGGATGAGGGGCGTGCGCCAGCGCTCAAACCCGGCAGTGAGACGTTGCAGAGGCGCGGCGGTTGCGAGGGTCGAGCCAAGCGCCCCCGTCCTTCGACAGGCTCAGGATGAGGACTACTGGGCTTGCGGTGTGGTTCATTCCGAACCGTTGTTTGCGGGCGTCATCAACTCAACAGCCCTCATCCTGAGCCTGTCGAAGGACGGGGGCGCTTGGCGCCGAACAACAGCAACGCTTCACTCTCCCCGTGCACGGGGAGAAGGGGGCATATGCGCCGCGCGCGGTTACACAGCCTGGCGCTGCTTTGACCACATGTTTCGTGGACAGGTCCGTTGAGAAAGCCAGCCGACTGCCAGGCAGGTCGCCCTTCACATCGCCGACAAACAAACCTCCTGCTCCCCAACCCGTCACCCCTTGACCTCACGCATCAGCCATGACAAAAGCCAATCCATAATATCGATAAATCCGGATATTTGGATAATGCAAAAGTCAGAGGCCATCGACGCGCTTGCTGCTCTTGGGCAGGAAACCCGTCTCGACGTGTTTCGTCTGCTTGTTCGGACCGGGCCTGAAGGTCTGCCGGCGGGCGAGGTCGCAGCGCGGCTGGGCGTGGTGCAGAACACCGCCTCCACCCATCTCAAGGTTTTGGCTCAGTCCGGCATGATCCGCGCGGAGCGGGAAGGGCGGGTCATTCGCTACAAGGCGGACATGACCGGCTTCCGCGATCTCCTGTCCTTCCTCATGGAAGACTGCTGCAACGGAAATCCGGATCTCTGCCGCCCCGCCATCGAGGCGGCGACCTGCCATTGCTAGGAGGCAAGACCATGCGTGATCAGCCCTTCAACGTGCTTTTCCTGTGCACCGGGAACTCGGCCCGCTCGATCCTTGCGGAAGCGGTCCTGAACCGGGTTGGCGCAGGCCGCTTCAAGGCCTATTCGGCAGGCTCACAGCCCAGGGGTGCGGTGCATCCCTATGCGCTGGAACTGCTGGAGCACATGAACCATGACGTTTCCTTCGCGCGCTCGAAGGACTGGCACGAGTTCGCAACGCCCGATGCGCCGAAGCTGGATTTCGTCTTCACCCTGTGCGATAGCGCCGCCGAGGAGGCCTGTCCGGTCTGGCCGGGCCAGCCGATGACGGCGCACTGGGGCCTGCCGGATCCGGCGGCAGCCACCGGCACCGAGGCTGAGAAGCATCTCGCCTTTGCCGATGCCTATCGCATGCTCAACAACCGCATTTCCATTTTCACCGCGCTGCCGCTCGCCTCGCTCGACCGGCTTTCCCTGCAGCGCCGCCTTGATGATATCGGCCGCACCCCGGCGCATTCCCAATAGGATCCAAGAACCATGACTGACCAAACCCTGGACCGCGCGGGCAAACCGGCTGGCGGGATCGGCTTCTTCGAAAAATATCTTTCCGTCTGGGTGGCGCTCTGCATCATTGCCGGCATCGCGCTCGGCAATCTGATGCCCGGCCTGTTCGGCTTTCTTGCCGGGCTTGAATACGCCTCGGTCAATCTGGTCGTTGCCGTGCTTATCTGGGCCATGGTCTTCCCGATGATGGTCAATGTCGATTTTGCGAGCCTCAGCCACATTGGCGACCGGCCGAAGGGCCTCGTTCTGACGCTCTTCGTCAACTGGCTCGTCAAGCCCTTCACCATGGCCGCGCTCGGCGTCCTGTTCTTCGAATATGTCTTTGCCCCGTGGATCGAGCCCGCCGATGCGCAGCAATACATTGCGGGCCTGATCCTTCTGGGCGCAGCGCCCTGCACGGCCATGGTCTTCGTGTGGAGCCAGCTCACCCGCGGCGACGCCACCTACACGCTGGTGCAGGTGTCGCTCAACGATGTGGTGATGATCTTCGCCTTCGCGCCCATCGTCGCCCTGTTGCTCGGCGTGACGGACATCGTCGTGCCCTGGGAGACGCTGCTACTGGCCACAGGCCTCTATGTTGTCATTCCACTGGTCGCCGGCGCCCTGACGCGCAAATGGCTGACCGGCCGCGCCTCTGGCGCAGAGGCTGAAAAGGCGGTCTCAAGCTTCACCGCGTCGCTGAAACCCGTTTCCGTGATCGGCCTTCTGGTCACCGTGGTTCTGCTGTTCGGCTTTCAGGGTCATGTCATCGTTGAACGGCCCATTCTGATCGTGCTGATCGCGGTGCCGCTTCTGATCCAGTCCTATGGCATCTTCTTCCTGACCTATTTCGCGGCTCGCATCTGGAAAGTGCCGTTCAATGTCGCCGCGCCCTGCGCCCTCATCGGCACGTCGAACTTCTTCGAACTTGCGGTGGCTGTGGCCATCAGCCTGTTCGGCTTGAATTCCGGCGCCGCACTTGCCACGGTGGTGGGCGTGCTGGTCGAGGTTCCGGTGATGCTGTCGCTGGTCGCCTTTGCCAACCGCACCCAGGACTGGTTCCCCAAAAGCTGAGTGAGAAAACCCGAGAGCCGAGCGAGCCCCCCGAGTGCCGAGCGAGAAAACCCCCGAGAGCGGAGCGAGAAAACAATGACCGCAACCATCTATCACAACCCCAAATGCGGCACCTCGCGAAACGTGCTGGCCATGCTTCGCGAAGCCGGTGAAGAGCCGGTGGTGATCGAATATCTCAAGACGCCGCCCGGCCGTGAGAAGCTGGTGTCGCTGATCGCCGCCATGGGCGTGTCGCCGCGCGCGATCCTGCGCCAGAAGGGCACGCCCTATGACGAGCTTGGTCTTGGCGAAGACAAGTGGAGCGATGACGAACTGATCGATTTCATGGTCGAACACCCGATCCTGATGAACCGTCCCATCGTTGAAACCCCGCTTGGGACGAAGCTCTGCCGTCCGTCTGAAACCGTGCTGGAACTCCTGCCGGAAGACGCGGTGAAATCCTTCACCAAGGAAGACGGCGAGGTGGTGAAGTAGCGCGGAAGGTTCGGTAACCGCGCGAAATCCTCCCTTCACCGCTGTACATTTGTCTTCGACGCGCGTAGTACGGCGCAAAAGCGTTGGCAGAATGGCCGCGCTGCGCGCCCGCCAGGCTATCTGCATCAGATGATCTCTTAGAGCGCGCTCATTTCCGAAAGAAGATGAATGACCGAGTTCGAAGGCATTGTGCCGGCGCTTGGCCGGGCGTTGGATAAGCGCGGCTATACCGAATTGACCCAGGTGCAGAAGGCTGTGCTGGAACTGGAGCCCGCTGGCGCGGATGCGCTCGTTTCCGCACAGACCGGCTCCGGCAAGACCGTCGCCTTCGGCATCGCGCTGGCGCCGAGCCTGCTCGATGGCGGGGAGCGCTTTGATCGCGCTGCCGCCCCGCTCGGTCTCGCCGTCGCGCCGACCCGCGAACTGGCGCTTCAGGTCAAGCGCGAGCTTGAATGGCTTTACGCCGAGACCGGCGCGGTCATCGCTTCCTGTGTCGGCGGCATGGACATCCGCACCGAGCGCCGTGCGCTTGAGCGCGGTGCGCATATCGTCGTCGGTACGCCGGGTCGCCTGTGCGACCATATCCGCCGCAATGCGCTGGACATGTCGGATCTGCGCGCCGTCGTGCTGGACGAGGCCGACGAGATGCTCGATCTCGGCTTCCGCGAAGATCTGGAGTTCATTCTCGACGCAGCCCCCGCCGAGCGTCGCACGCTGATGTTCTCGGCCACGGTTTCGCGCACCATCGCCAATCTGGCGAAGAACTATCAGCGCGATGCGGTGCGCATCACCACCGCCGCCGAGCAGAAGCAGCATGTCGATATCGATTATCGTGGCTTCCTGGCCGTGCCGCAGGAGCGCGAGAACGCCATCATCAACGTGCTGCGCTATTATGAGGCGCGCAACGCACTGGTGTTCTGCAACACGCGCGCCACCGTCAATCATCTGACCGCGCGCTTCAACAATCGCGGCTTCTCGGTCGTCGCCCTGTCGGGTGAGCTGAGCCAGAGCGAGCGCACCCATGCGCTGCAGGCCATGCGCGACGGACGCGCCCGCGTCTGCGTGGCGACGGATGTTGCCGCCCGTGGCATTGATCTGCCCAATCTGGAACTGGTGGTTCACGCCGACCTGCCCACCAACACCGAAACGCTTCTGCACCGCAGTGGCCGCACCGGCCGCGCCGGGCGCAAGGGCGTCAGCGCGCTCATCGTTGCCCCCAATGGCCGCCGCCGCGCCGAGCGCCTTCTGCGCGACGCCAAGGTGCGCCTCGAATGGGGCAGCCCGCCCTCCGCTGAAGAGGTTCTGCGCCGCGACGACGAACGTCTCATGGCCGATCCGAACCTTGATGAGCCGATCCAGGAAAACGAGACCGAGTTCGTCGAGGCGCTGCTCGCCAAACATGGCGCGGAGCAGGTGGCGGCGGCTTTCGTGCGCCTTCATCGCGGCAAGCTTTCCGCGCCTGAAGATGTAACGGAAGTCACGATCTTCGATTCCGGCAGCGCGCGTGAAGAGCGCAAGCCGCGCCGTGAGGACTTCGACCAGAGCACCTGGTTCTCGCTGTCCGTCGGACGCAAGCAGAATGCCGAGCCGCGCTGGCTCATCCCGCTTCTGTGCCGGGCCGGCGAACTCACCAAGAGTGAGATCGGCGCGATCAAGATGCAGCAGGACGAGACCTATGTGGAACTTGACGCTGCCTGCGTGCAGCGTTTCCTGTCGACCATCGGTCCGGACGCTCTGCTGGAGCGCAGCATCCGCGTGGTGCAGCTCGATGGCGTTCCCGAGTTTGCGCCGCGCAACGGGCCAAAGCCCTTCGGCGCAAAACGCAGGCCGGCCGGCAAGCCGCATCGCAAGGGCGGTGGCGGCGAGTGGCGCGACGACGCCAAGCCATGGGCCAAGAAGGACGGCAAACCCGGCAAGCCGAAATTCGGCAAGCCCGCCGGCGGCAAGAAGAAGCCCCGCAAGAAGCCGGACTGACGGGGCTTCCCTTCAGAGAATCAAGAATGTTGCGCCGCGGAAAGAAATCGGGTTAAACACCGCGCATCCGCTCTGGACCCGGTGAAATTCCGGGTGGCTCTGCCGGCCGCTGATCCGCCGGCGCAACCTTGATAGTTCCTGTCTTGCCCGGCCGCAGAAGACTGACGGTGGCCGGGAAGTCATGTTTTCTGAAGGTTCAATGTTCTCTCTTTCCCATTACCGCGAAGAGTGGTTCGGCAATGTCCGGGCCGATCTCCTTTCCGGGCTGGTCGTCGCTCTGGCGCTCATTCCCGAAGCCATCGCTTTCTCCATCATTGCCGGCGTCGATCCCAAGGTCGGGCTCTACGCCTCCTTCTCCATCGCCGTCATCACCGCAATTGCCGGTGGCCGCCCAGGCATGATCTCGGCCGCCACGGCTGCAACCGCCGTGCTCATGGTCACGCTGGTCAAGGATCACGGCCTGCAATATCTGCTTGCCGCCACAGTTCTGGCCGGCCTTTTGCAGATCGGCGCGGGCCTGCTCAAGCTCGGTTATCTGATGCGCTTCGTGTCGCGTTCGGTCATGACCGGCTTCGTCAACGCGCTGGCCATTCTCATCTTCATGGCGCAGCTGCCCGAGCTGATCGGCGTGCCGAACCTCACCTATGTGATGGTCGCAGCCGGTCTTGCCATCATCTATCTGTTCCCGCGCATCACCAAGGCCGTGCCGTCGCCGCTCATCTGCATCATCGTGCTGACGGCGCTTTCCATCGGCTTCGGTCTCGACGTGCGCACGGTTGGCGACATGGGCGAACTGCCCTCCACGCTGCCGGTCTTCCTGCTGCCGGACATCCCGCTCAATCTGGAAACGCTGCAGATCATCCTGCCCTATTCGGCAGCCGTGGCTGCCGTGGGTCTGCTGGAATCGCTGATGACCGCCTCGCTGGTGGATGAACTCACCGACACGCCGAGCGACAAGAACCAGGAGTGCATCGGTCAGGGCCTTGCCAACACGGCGACCGGCTTTATCGGCGGCATGGCTGGCTGCGCCATGATCGGCCAGTCCATGATCAATGTGAAATCCGGCGGTCGCGGGCGTCTTTCCTGCTTTGCGGCCGGCGTGCTTCTCCTGTTCATGATCGTGATCCTGGGCGACTGGGTGCGCCAGATCCCCATGCCGGCGCTCGTCGCCATCATGATCATGGTGTCCATCGGCACGTTCTCCTGGTCGTCGATCAAGAATTTGCGGGAGCATCCGCTGTCGTCTTCCGTGGTCATGGTCGCCACCGTCGTCTGCGTGGTCTTCACGCACAATCTGGCGATCGGCGTTCTGGTCGGCGTCCTGCTCTCCGGCATCTTCTTTGCCGCCAAGATCGCGCAGATCTTCCGTGTCACCTCCACCCTGTCGGAAGACGGACGTCAGCGCACCTATCGGGTTGAGGGCCAGCTCTTCTTCGCTTCGGTGGAAGACTTCAACGCCGCCTTCGATTTCAAGGAAGCGCTGGACAAGGTCGTCATCGATGTCTCTCACGCGCACATCTGGGACATTTCCAGTGTTGGCGCGCTCGACATGATCGTGCTCAAATTCCGCCGTGACGGCGCAGAGGTCGAACTTGTCGGCATGAACCGGGCGAGCGAGACCATCGTTGACAAGCTCGGTATCCACGACAAGCCGGGTGCGCTTGAAAAACTGATGGGGCATTAGGAGGTAGAGATGTCAAAGATCACTGCATTCATCGACGGCTCCATCTATTCGCAGAGCGTGTGCCAACACGCAGCCTGGATCGCCGGACGGCTCGATGCCTCCGTGGAGCTTCTTCACCTGCTGGGCCGGCACGAAACCGGCAGCGCGCCGTCCGATCTGTCGGGCAACATCGCGCTCGGCGCGCGTTCTTCGCTGCTCAAGGAGCTCTCAGAGCTTGATGAGCAGCGCGCGCGTCTCGCCATGAAGCGTGGCCGCGCCATCCTCGAAGACGGTGAAGCCGCCGTGCGCGCCGCAGGCGTCGAGGCTGTGTCGGGTCGTCTGCGCCATGGCGATGTGGTCGACACGGTCGCAGAGGTTGAGGCCGATTCCGACCTTCTGGTCATCGGCAAGCGCGGTGAGGCGGCGGATTTCGCCAAGCTTCATCTGGGCTCCAATCTCGAGCGTGTCGTTCGCGCAAGTCACAAGCCGGTCTTCGTCGCGGCCCGCGCCTTCAAGCCCATCGAAAAGGTGCTCGTCGCCTATGATGGCGGTGCGAGCAGCATCAAGGCGGTCGACGCCATTTCCCGTTCGCCTCTGTTTGCGGGGCTCACCGTCAAGCTTCTGATGGTCGGAACCGACAACACCGAGGCGCGCAACCGTCTTGCAGAAGCCGAGGCCGTTCTGCGCGGTGCCGGTGTCGCGGTGCAGGGCGAGGTCGTGGCGGGTCAGCCCGAAACCGTCATCTCCGAGCGCGTCGAGAGCGAGAATTTCGGCCTTCTGGTGATGGGAGCCTATGGCCATTCGCGCATCCGCAGCCTGATCATCGGCTCGACCACGACCGAGATGCTGCGCTCCTGCAAAATCCCGGTCATGCTGTTCCGCTAAAGCAATTCCAGGAAAAGCGGGAACCGGTTTTCCGTCCGGAATTGCGTAAGACAATGAATTAGACCGCTTTGCGTCCATACGGACGCACAAATGCACGGATCAACGAGATGACGGGCGCGGCAGCTCTTTCAGCGCCGCGCCCGTCATGTCATGAATGCCAGAACCTCATTCCAAGGAAAGGGCGCAAGCCATGGCCGAAACCTTCGTCATCGCCCAGGGCGGCGGTCCCACCGCCGTCATCAACCAGACCGTCGTTGGCGCAACGCTGGAAGCCATGAAGCGCTATCCCGGCTGTCGTGTGCTCGGTGCGCTGCACGGCGTGCGCGGCATTCGCGATGGACGCTTTGTCACCCTGTCCGATCTCTCCGAGAGCGAACTTCTGCGCATTGCCGCCACGCCAAGTGCTGCGCTGGGCTCCACCCGCGACAAGCCGAATGCGGCCTATTGCGAAGAGATCATGAAGGGGCTGAAAGCCGTCAGCGCGGACGCCTTCATCAACATTGGCGGCAATGACACGTCCGGCACCCAGGCCATCCTGCGCGATGCATCGGGCGGCGGCATGACCTTCATGCATGCTCCCAAGACCATCGACAATGATCTGATGGAAAACGATCACACGCCGGGCTTCATCTCCGCCGGTGAAATGGTGGCCGGCGCGTTCCTGAGCGTCGATCTGGATTTCCGCGCCCTGCCGGGTGTCTATGTGGGCATCGTCATGGGCCGCCACGCGGGCTTTCTCACGGCTGCCGCCGCTGCATGGGCGCTGGATGAGGAGAGCGGTCCGCATCTCGTCTATGTGCCCGAGCGCGCCTTCGAGCGCGGTCGTTTCATCGAAGACGTCAAGGCCACGGTCGCCCGCCATGGCCGCTGTGTCGTCGCCATGTCGGAAGGCGTTTCGGACGCCGATGGCCACTCGCTCATCGAAACGCTTGTGCCCGCCGAAATGCAGGAGCGCGATGCGCACGGCAATCTCAAGCTCTCCGGCAGCGATCTCGGTCAGGCCATCGAGCGCATTCTTGCCGAGGATCTCGCCGGTCAGCGCGCCCGTGTCGACACGTTCGGCTATCTGCCGCGCGGCAACATCGCCACGATCAGCGAAACCGATGCGCGCGAAGCCTTCGAGGCCGGTGCATTTGCCGTTGGCTCCGTGGAACAGGGCGATGGCTCTGTCGCCCTGCAGTTCGATGGCGAAAAGACGGTCTGCCGTCTGGTCGATCTCGATGCCGTCGCCGGCAAGACCCGCCACATGCCCGAGAGCTATCTCAAGCCGGATGAGAACCGTCTTTCCGACGAAGGCCTTGCCTATCTGCAGCGCCTCCTGCCGCGCCGCTTCGATCCGGCAAAGCCTTTCGTCTGACGAAAGAAGGCAGGCGGCGCATTTCTGTAGCCGCCTGTCGGTTCGGCAAGGGAGCGAACGTCCTCTGGAGGCACAGACAGAGCTTTAAGGGAGACGAATGATGATCGTCATTGCCGGCCATATGACCGTTTCGCCCGCAGCGCGGCATGCCCATGTCGCCGCCCACGCAGACATGATCCGCCGTGCGCGTAGCCACCCCGGCTGCGTCGATTTTGCGATCTGCGAAGACGCGCTCGATCCGGGCCGGGTGAACCTGTTCGAATTGTGGGAAAGTGAGGCGGCGCTGAATGCCTGGCGCCGTGTCGCGAACCCGCCTGCAGGCGATGTTCAGCTGTCTGCAATCGAGGTGCAGAAGCATCATGTCAGCCATTCCGGACCTCCATTCTGAGGCCCGGAAGGCTTGGTATGCGTGTTAGCGCTTGCGCACGAATTCCGTGCGAAGAACGAGACCCTTGATGCCTTCGTGGCGGCAGTCGATCTCTTCCTTGTTGTCCGTCAGGCGGATCGTCTTGATCACGGTGCCGCGCTTCAGCGTCTGGCCTGCGCCCTTCACCTTCAGATCCTTGATCAGCGTCACGGAATCGCCGTCCGCCAGCGGGTTTCCTTCCGCGTCGACGACCGCGCCGCGCTGTGCTTCAAGAGCGGCCATTTCCGAGGCCGGCATCCATTCGCCGGTCACGTCGTCATATACATAGTCGTCATTGCTGTCGGTCATATCGTGCCTTCTTCTGCACCGGGCCACGGGCCCGGCGCTTCCTCTAACCGGCGGCAGCGTCGTCGGATCTACTTCCGAACGAACGTGCCGTCCTTCAACTGGTCGAAATACTCCACGCGGACCTCTTTGGCCAGATCACCATCCATGCTGAATGTGACGGCCGAGACGGAGCCCGCCATGGCGTTCTCGTTGCGCGGGCGGAAAGTGAACGCATCGCCCGTCCAGTGCTCCAGCGGGAAGGTGCTGGACGTGCCTTCCACCTTCATGACGAGGCCGTCCTTGTCTTCCTCGACAATGAGGTTGCCGAAATAGTCATTGGCGAACGTGCCGGTGTAGGCGGCGTCTTCGCGCGCGGGCTTTGCGTCTTCAGGCGCTTTCTGTCCCGCAAGTTCGCCAAACGGCGCCAGCATCGGCGCGAAGGCGATGGGATACATGGCAAGCCAGTCGCGCTGCATCTCGCCAAACTGCACCAGATCCATGAAGCTCATGGAGATGCCTTCAGCCAGACCGATGGGCTGCGCATTGGTCAGGACCACGATGCCGATATCGGCGGAAGGGATCATGATGAAATTGGTTGCCGCACCGAGGGCAAAAGCGCCCGAATGGCTGATCATGACACGCCCTGCCGGCGAAACGCCGACACCAAAACCGTAACCGTAAAAGCTGGCGCGTGCAGCGGGTGTCGCGGGCTTGCCGGAAACCACCTGCGGGCTGAGAGCCGGCAGGAGAGCCTCGGCGTCGACAATGCTGCGACCGTCAAATTCGCCATTGCCGAGCACCATGCGCAGCCATTTCGCCATGTCGTTCACGCTGGCGCTCACACCGCCCGCCGGCGACTGCGCATCGGGATCGCGCTGGAAAAGCACCTCCCACGCATCGCCCTCGCGCATGTGGCCATGGGCGCGGTTGTCACGCGCCAGAAAATCCTTCAGCCGGGAGGAGGTGCTCTCCATGCCGAGCGGCTTGTAGATGGCATCGTCGCTGAGCGTTGCCCAGTCCTTGCCGGCCACGCCCGCCACGGCCTCTGCCGCAGCCGTCAGGCCGAAATTCGTATAGGCGTATTGCAGGCGGAACGCGCCGACTTTCAGATGCCGGAGCTGTTCCAGGATGACCTGGCGCGGAAAGCCCAGATCTTCGAGATCATCGCCCGCATGGTCGGGCAGGCCCGAGCGGTGCGCGTAAAGATCGCCAACGGTCAGGAGCGCCGTGCTGTTGGGATTGGAAAGCTTGAACCAGGGCAGGATGTCGGCCATCGGCGTGTTCCAGTCGACCACGCCTTCGCCCACCTGTTGCGCCACCACGGTCGCGCCAACGGATTTGGACAGCGAGGCAAGCTGGAACGCCGTGTCGGTGTCGACGGCTGCTTCCTCGCCTGCCTTGCGCACGCCATAGCCCTTGGCGAACAGGACCTCGTCCTTGCGCACCACGGCAACCGCGAGACCCGGCACGCCGGTCTCCTTCATGGCGTTCTGGATGAGGGCGTCGAGCGCCTCGACGGCCTTCTCGATCTGGCCATCGGGAATGGCGACGCCCGCAGTCTGTGCGGGTGGCGGCAGATCGTTGGCCAGCGCGGCTGCCGGCGCGGCGGTCAGGGCCAGCGCGGTTGCGGCTGCGAGAATGCGGGACGCCATGGTGAAATCTCCAGTGTGAACGGGTTGGGCCGCCAGTTGTGGCGACAAGTCTTTAACGAAATAAAAACGCCGGCTTAGCACCTGCCTCTAGCTGAACAGATGCCGCTCTTTTTCTACCAGCTCGCTGATGAAGGCTGCCGCCACCTGAATGCGGCGGGTGGGGCGCATGGATTCATGGTAGACGGTCCAGTAGCTGCGGCGGATCGGTCCCGCCCAGTCAATCGGCACAAGGTCATCGTGCCTGCGCGCGATGAAAGTGTGCAGAATGCCGATGCCCGCGCCGGCGCGCACGGCTTCCACCTGGCCCATGGCCGATGAAACGGCAAAGTCCGTTCTCCAGTTTTCGGAGACCTCGGCGGCGTAATCCAGTGTCGGGCTGAAAACCAGATCGGGCACATATCCCACCAGCCTGTGGGCGGAGAGATCGGCGGCCTGCTTCGGCAGGTCGTGTGCCTGCGCATAGTCTTTCGAGGCATAGAGACCGAGCGTGTAGTCCACCAGCTTTGCGGCCACCAGCCGGCCTTCCGTCGGGCGGTCCACGGTCACTGCAATGTCGGCCTCGCGGCGCGAAAGCGATAGCGAACGTGGAACGGGCACGAGCTGCACTGAAAGCCCCGGATGCCGCGCGGTCAGCGCGCCCAGCCGGGGCGCAAGAAAGGCAACGCCAAAACCGTCCGGGGCGCCGATCCGCACCGTCCCGGTCACGTCTTCGCTCTCGCCGGCAATCTCGGCGCGCGCGGCGATCATGTCGGCTTCCATGCGTTCCGCCGTTGCCAGCAATTGCTCGCCCGCCGCCGTCAACTCCGTGCCTGTCGTCAGGCGGTGAAAGAGCTTTGCGCCAATCGCATCCTCCAGCGCCGCCACCCGCCTTGAGACGGTTGCGTGATTGAGGCCGAGCCGCTTGGCCGCGCCCAGTATCTGGCCGGCCCGTGCAACGGCGAGAAACACGCGCACATCGTCCCAGTTCATGCCATTCCTCCCGGTTAGGCGTTTTCTGCACGGTATATCCTATTTCGACTTTAATTTTTGCACAACGGTTGCTGTTTGCATCGCGTTGCCAAACAGCCGTCGAGTGAAGACAATGCCGGCGACTTCATAACCAGGGAGAAGCCTCATGGAGGATTTCGGTCATTTCATCGGCGGCAAGCGCGTCGCCGGCACGAGCGGGCGCAGCCAGGACGTCATGCAGCCCATGGATGGCTCGGTGCGTGGCAAGGTCGCCCTTGCGAGCGCAGCCGAGGTGCGCGCCGCTGTCGAGAATGCGAAGGCGGCACAGCCGGGATGGGCGAACACCAATCCGCAGCGTCGCGTGCGCGTGCTGATGAAGTTCCTCGAGCTGGTCCACCGCGAGTATGACGAGCTGGCAGAACTGCTCGCCCGCGAGCATGGCAAGACCATTCCGGACGCCAAGGGCGATATCCAGCGTGGCCTCGAAGTGGTCGAGGTCTGCATCGGCGCGCCGCACATGATGAAGGGCGAATACACCGAAGGCGCAGGCCCCGGCATCGACGTCTATTCCATGCGTCAGCCGCTTGGTGTCGTCGCCGGCATCACGCCGTTCAACTTCCCGGCCATGATCCCGCTCTGGAAGATTGCTCCGGCCATCGCCTGCGGCAACGCCTTCATCCTGAAGCCGTCCGAGCGCGATCCGGGTGTGCCGATGCGCATTGCGGAGCTCTTCCTTGAGGCCGGTCTGCCCGAGGGCATTCTCAATGTCGTCAACGGCGACAAGGAAGCCGTCGATGCGATCCTCGACGATCCGGACATCAAGGCCGTCGGCTTTGTCGGCTCCACGCCCATCGCCCAGTACATCTATGGCCGCGCCACCGCCAACGGCAAGCGCGCCCAGTGCTTTGGCGGCGCGAAGAACCATCTCATCATCATGCCCGACGCCGACATGGACCAGACGGTCGATGCGCTGATCGGCGCTGGCTATGGTTCCGCCGGTGAGCGCTGCATGGCCGTTTCCGTCGCTGTTCCGGTGGGCCAGGAAACCGCCGACCGGCTGATCGAGAAGCTCATTCCGCGCGTCGAAAGCCTGAAGGTCGGTCCGTCGACAGACGCTGCCGCAGACTTCGGCCCGCTCGTCACCCGGCAGGCGCTGGAGCGCGTGAAGGGCTATGTCGATCTCGGCGTCGAGGAAGGTGCGAAGCTCGTCGTCGACGGCCGCGACTTCAAGATGCAGGGCTATGAAAACGGCTACTATATGGGCGGCTGCCTCTTCGACAATGTCACGAAGGACATGCGCATCTACAAGGAAGAGATCTTCGGTCCCGTCCTCTCCGTGGTGCGCGCCAATACTTATGAAGAAGCGCTCGCACTGCCCAACGATCACGAATACGGCAATGGTGTTTCCATCTTCACCCGCGACGGTGATGCCGCCCGTGACTTCGCCGCGCGCGTCAATGTCGGCATGGTGGGTGTGAATGTCCCCATTCCGGTGCCGATTGCGTATTATACTTTCGGAGGATGGAAGGCCTCTGCATTCGGCGATTTGAACCAGCACGGACCGGATGCATTCCGCTTCTACACGAAGACGAAAACGGTCACCTCGCGTTGGCCCTCTGGCGTCAAAGAAGGCGCAGAATTCGTCATTCCGACGATGAATTAGCCTGTTTTTCGCGTTTATCGCTCGATTTTGAAGACACCCGCATCGGTTCCCGGTGCGGGTGTTTTTGCATTTTGAAACAGACGATTTTATCCGGTCATTTTTGTCTCAAACTTGCAATAATGATGCGCGGTAACGGTAAATGCCGGGACGATCCGCCGATTTTTTCAAAATCGCGCCGTTCAATGCGATGACATTGCATTGGTCCAGTGCTAGCTTCCCGCGTCAAGAAGAGCTGGAAAAACCGGCCTCGGTCTGAAACCGGTCGTGGGAACTTTGACATTGCAATCGAATGTCGTTCCACTACGACTACCTAAGGGGAAACAATAAGAAATGCGCTTTACTGGCGACATTTCAGGGGAGTTGCATATCTCATGGAGTATTTTGTCCAGCAGCTTATTAACGGGCTGACGCTGGGTTCCATCTATGGGCTGATCGCCATTGGCTACACCATGGTCTATGGCATCATCGGAATGATCAATTTCGCACATGGCGACGTCTTCATGATCGGCGCGTTCATCGCTCTGGCGATGTTCCTGATCCTGACGACCGTGTTCGGCTTCGTGTTCCTGCCCGTGGTGTTGCTCATTGTGTTGATCGTGGCGATGATCTTCACATCCGCCTGGGGGTGGACGGTTGAACGTCTTGCCTATCGGCCTCTGCGCGGCTCGTTCCGCCTGGCGCCGTTGATCACGGCAATCGGCATGTCGATCGTGCTGCAGAATTTCGTTCAGATCACGCAGGGCGCGCGCGTCAAGCCGCTTCCGCCGCAGATCCAGGGCGGTATCACGCTGATGGAGGGAGGGGCGAACAGCATTTCCGTGCAGCTCTCCTACATGCAGATCATCATCATTCTGACGACCATTGTGTTGATGGCGGGCTTCACGCTTCTCATCACCCGCACCTCGCTTGGCCGCGCGCAGCGCGCCTGCGAGCAGGATCGCAAGATGGCCGCGCTGCTTGGCATCAATGTCGACCGCACCATTTCGCTGACCTTCGTGATGGGCGCGGCGCTGGCCGCCGTGGCCGGCCTGATGTTCCTTCTCCTCTACGGCGTGATCGATTTCTACATCGGCTTCCTCGCCGGGGTTAAGGCCTTCACCGCAGCCGTTCTGGGTGGCATCGGCTCGCTGCCGGGCGCCATGCTGGGCGGTCTCCTGATCGGCCTCATCGAGGTGTTCTGGTCCGGTTACTTCTCGGTCGAGTACAAGGACGTCGCGGCGTTCTCGATCCTCGCAATCGTGCTGATCTTCCTGCCCTCCGGTCTTCTCGGCCAGCCAGAAGTGGAGAAGGTCTGATGGCGATGAACGGTTCCAACAAGGCGGTCGGCACGCAGCCGGCCGACCCGAATTCCTTCGCGGCCTCGGTCAAGGATGCGGCCACCGCCGGCTTCCTGGTCGCGGTGCTCGGGTTCTTCTTCATCGGCGTGCGCACCGACATCGCGCCCGGTGGTCTTGATCTCAAGATGCGCTGGGGCGCGTGGATCGTCTCGATCCTCGTCGTCTTCGCCGGTCGGCTTCTGCTCAATCTGTTCGTCTTCAAGACCAACAGCCCGATCACGCAGAAATTCGCTTCCAGCATGCCCGGCAATGGCCGCTTCGCCGGCGCCGGCAAATGGATGATGCGGGCGCTTTTCGCTTTCGCGCTGATCCTGCCCTTCTTCTTCATCACCTTCTTCCCCAACAAGGACCGTCAGTTCATCGATCTGGCGATCCTGATCATGACCTACATCATGCTCGGCTGGGGGCTGAACATCGTGGTGGGTCTGGCGGGTCTGCTCGACCTCGGCTATGTCGCGTTCTATGCGGTTGGCGCATATTCCTTCGCGCTGCTCGCACAGTATCTCGACATCGGCTTCTGGTTCGCGTTGCCGCTCGCCGGCATTCTCGCCGCCTGCTGGGGCATCGTGCTCGGCTTCCCCGTGCTCAGGCTCAGGGGCGACTATCTGGCCATCGTCACGCTGGCCTTCGGTGAGATCATCCGCGTGGTGCTGTTGAACTGGTACGAGTTCACCAATGGACCGGATGGCATTTCGGGCATTCCGAAACCCACCTTCTTCGGTCTGGAACTGAAGCGGGGCGAGGGCGGCTTTGCCGACTTCTTCGGCATCGCCTACGATCCGATCCAGCGCTTCATCTTCCTCTACTACATCATCTTCGTTCTCGCGCTGATCACCAATTTCGTGACCATGCGTCTGCGCAGGCTGCCCATCGGGCGCGCCTGGGAGGCGTTGCGTGAAGATGAAATCGCCTGCCGTTCGCTGGGCATCAACACCCGCAACACGAAGCTGACGGCTTTCTCCATCGGCGCCATGTTCGGCGGTTTCGCCGGGTCCTTCTTCGCAACGCGACAGGGCTTCATTTCGCCGGAGAGCTTCACCTTCCTGGAATCGGCGATCATCCTCGCCATTGTGGTTCTGGGCGGTCTCGGCTCGCAGATCGGCGTTGTCATCGCCTCCATCGTCATGATTGGCGGCATCGAACTGCTGCGCAATCTCGGGTTCCTCCAGCAGATCTTCGGTTCGGGTTTCGACCCGGTTCAGTATCGTATGCTGATCTTCGGTCTCGCCATGGTTCTCATCATGGTGTGGAAGCCGCGTGGTCTCATATCGACCCGCGAACCGTCCGTGGCTCTGAAGGAAAAGAAACGCATTGGCGCCGATATGGTGGCTCAGGGTGAGGGACACTGATGGACGCGGCGACGAACATGAACAACAACGCTCAGGCGACGCCCAACTGGGACAAGGACCCGGTGCTCAGCGTCGAACATCTAACCATGCGCTTCGGCGGCCTCGTGGCCGTCGGAGACCTCTCCTTCAATGTCGGCCGGGGTGACATCACTGCCCTGATCGGCCCGAACGGAGCGGGCAAGACCACGGTCTTCAACTGCGTGACCGGCTTCTACAAGCCGACGGAAGGGCGCATCGTCATGCGTCACGGTCCGGGTCGCCAGCAGGAAGACGTGGATGCGTTGACCGATAGCGGCCAGCGCTGGAAGACCACCGGCAACGGCGCGGTCTACCTTCTGGAGCGCATGCCCGATCACGAGATCTCGCACAAGGCCAAGGTGGCGCGCACCTTCCAGAACATCCGCCTGTTCGGCGGCATGACCGTTCTGGAAAACCTGCTCGTTGCCCAGCACAATCCGCTGATGGTTGCGTCCGGTTTCTCGATCGGCGGCATTCTGGGGCTGCCCGGCTACAAGCACGCGCAGCAGGAGGCCATCGACAAGGCGGTCTACTGGCTGGAGCACACGAACCTCGTGGATCGCGCAGACGATCCGGCGGCTGATCTTCCCTATGGCGCGCAGCGCCGACTGGAAATCGCCCGCGCCATGTGCACGAGGCCGCAGCTTCTGTGTCTCGATGAGCCGGCAGCCGGCCTCAACCCGCGTGAATCGGCAGAACTCAACGAACTGCTGAAATACATTCGCGACGAGCACAAAGTGTCGGTTCTCCTGATCGAGCATGACATGGGCGTGGTGATGGAAATCTCCGACCATGTCATCGTGCTGGATTACGGTGTGAAGATCTCCGATGGCCCGGCCGAGTTCGTGAAGAACGATCCGAAGGTCATTGCCGCCTATCTGGGCGTCGATGACGAGGACGAGATCGACATGCCGGAGGTGCGTGAGGATATCGCCAGGGTCTCGAAGGACGAGCAGGCGGGCGATGCAGCCGCGCCCGCTGCCAAAAAGAAGGCGGCGGCGAAGAAGACGACCTCAAAGGCTGGATCGACAAAGAAAGCCTCTGCCGCGGGCGCTTCCGGCGCAAAGGCGGCCACGGCCAAGTCTTCACCCAAGGCACCCGCTGCGGCCAAGCCTGCGGCAGCGAAAAGCAAGGCTGCGAAGCCGGCTCCTGCTGCCAGTGAGGTGAAGATCGCCAATGCCGGAGACTACCCCGGCAGCCAGCCGCACGGTCTCAGGAAGGCGCGCGAGGGCGGGGCCAACAACCTCACCCGCGTGAAGGGCATCGGACCGGCCAGCGAGAAGAAGCTGAACGCGCTCGGGGTCTGGCACTTCGACCAGATCGCGGCGTGGAAGAAAGCCGAGGTGCAGTGGGTCGGTTCCTATCTTGCCTTCCCCGGTCGCATCGAACGGGAGGAGTGGGTCAAGCAGGCCAGGGTTCTCGCCAAGGGTGGCGAAACCGAATTCTCCAAACGCGTTGACAAGGGCGCTGTGCCCTCCAGCGTGCCCGGCAAACGCGGCGCCAAACCGGCCAGCAAGAAGACCACCGGCAAGGGAGGCAAGGCATGAGCGAGCAGAAGAACCCCTTGCTCTCGGTGCGTGGCGTCGAGACCTATTACGGCAACATCGTCGCGCTGCGTGGCGTCGACATGGATGTGCATCGCGGTGAGATCGTCACGATGATCGGAGCCAATGGCGCCGGCAAGTCGACGCTGATGATGACCATCTGCGGCGACCCGCGCGCCCGCAACGGCCAGATCGTCTATGATGGCGTCGACATCACCCAGATGCCGACGCACGAGATCGTCAGCCTCGGCATCGCGCAATCGCCGGAAGGGCGTCGGATCTTTCCGCGCATGACGGTGATGGAAAACCTGCAGATGGGGGCCGCACTCGTCGATCCCGAATTCTTCGACGAGGATCTCGCCAAGGTATTCAAGCTGTTTCCGCGTTTGAAGGAGCGTATCAGCCAGCGTGGCGGCACGCTCTCGGGTGGTGAGCAGCAGATGCTTGCCATTGCCCGCGCGCTGATGAGCCGGCCGAAGCTTCTGCTGCTGGACGAGCCGTCGCTTGGCCTTGCGCCGTTGATCGTGAAGCAGATCTTCGACGCCATTCGCGAGCTGAACGAAAAGGAAGGGCTTACGGTCTTCCTGGTCGAGCAGAACGCGTTCCACGCGCTGAAGCTCGCCCATCGCGGCTATGTCATGGTCAACGGCAATGTGACCATGAGCGGCACGGGCGCAGAACTTCTCAAGAAGGAAGAAGTCCGCGCTGCTTATCTGGAAGGCGGGAGGCACTGATGGAACACGCAAACGGACTGATCTGGGAAGTCTCTTTCTGGGAGTTCTTCTTTGTCACGGTTCTTCTGGCAGGGAGCGCCGCCTATCTGACGGGACGCGCCATGGCGCGCACCTGGCAGGCCGATGCGCATCTGGCGTTCTACATCGTGCTTCTGACGGCAGCCACGCGCTTCATCCATTTCGCTCTGTTCAGCGGCACGCTTCTGTCGCTGCACTATTACATCGTCGATCTGATCGTTCTGCTGATCATCGCCTTCGTCGGCAAGCGCATCACCCGCGCTGGCCAGATGGCGACACAGTATAGTTTTCAGTATCGGCGTAGTGGACCGCTCGGCTGGGAACGTTCCGGCTGACGGATTCATGGTTAAGCGGCATGAAGCCTTTATTTCTCTTTGGAATTGGGTTTTCATGCCGTTTAAGCGGGCACAATGGTCCGCATAGGCAAAACCGGGAAGCCAAACACCATTTCCGGAAAGCCAAGGGAACTTCTGGTGTTTTTTAAAGGGAGAAGTCATGAAAAAGGCACTTATGGCTGGCGCAGCACTCAGCCTGATGATGACGGGTTCCGCATGGGCGGACATCACCATCGCCGTTGCAGGCCCGATGACGGGCCAGTACGCCTCCTTCGGTGAGCAGATGAAGGCTGGCGCTGAGCAGGCCGTGGCCGACATCAATGAGGCCGGTGGCGTCAATGGCGAAATGCTGAAGCTGGAAGTGGGCGATGACGCCTGCGATCCCAAGCAGGCTGTCGCGGTCGCCAACCAGTTCGCCGGTTCCGGCGTATCCTTCGTGGCCGGCCACTTCTGCTCGGGTTCCTCGATCCCGGCTTCGTCGGTCTATGCCGAGGAAGGCATCATTCAGATTTCGCCGGCCTCCACCAACCCGGCCTTCACCGACAACCGTCCGGGTCCGGGCGTCTACCGCGTTTGCGGCCGCGATGACCAGCAGGGCGATGTTGCCGGCAAGTTCCTCGTAGAGAACTTCGGCGACAAGAAGGTGGCCTTCGTTCACGACAAGACCGCTTACGGCAAGGGTCTCGCAGACGCCACCATGGCGGCCTATGAGGCAGCAGGCGGCAAGCCGGCTCTGTACGAAGCCTACACCGCCGGTGAAAAGGACTACACGGCGCTCGTCTCCAAGCTGAAGCAGGAAGGCGTTGGCGTTCTCTATGTGGGCGGCTACCACACCGAAGCCGGCCTCATGGCCCGCCAGATGCGCGAGCAGGGCATGGACACGGTTCTCGTTTCCGGTGACGCGCTCGTCACCGACGAGTACTGGGCCATCACCGGCGATGCCGGCGAGGGCACGTTGATGACCTTCTCGCCCGATCCGCGCAAGAACGAGATCGCCAAGCCGGTCGTTGACAAGCTGCTTGCCGCCGGCAAGACGGCTGAAGGCTACGCGCTCTACACCTATGCCGCGATCCAGGCATGGAAGGCAGCCGTAGAGGCAGCCGGTTCCACCGATTACGATCCGGTTGTGGCCGCACTCAACGAAGGCGACTTCGCCACCGTTCTGGGTGACCTGTCCTTCGACGACAAGGGCGATGTCACGCTGCCGGGTTACGTCTTCTACGAGTGGAAGGGCGGCAAGTACGATTACCTCGAGCAGTAAGCTTCTGGCTTGACGAGAGGTTTGAGCGGTCCGGCAGCAATGCCGGGCCGTTTTTCGTTTCAGGGGTGATGAGACAAGCCCGCAGCTGGCCAGGATCAGACGCGCCATATGGTGTTTTCGCACCTGCACAGCTCTCCCAGCGTCAAGAAAGTTTGCACTGCAGCATTGTCCACGCTAATCATACCGCGTCTTTTTGGCGCGGGAGGGGAGGCTCGCGTCAGGCAATCCCGCACTCCCTCTCCCCATCCAGGAGCCGTTGCCAGTGCAGATTAAGAAGATCCTCGTCGCAAACCGTTCTGAAATCGCCATCCGCGTCTTTCGCGCAGCCAATGAACTCGACATCCGAACGGTGGCCATCTGGGCCGAAGAGGACAAATATTCACTGCACCGGTTCAAGGCGGATGAATCCTATCAGGTCGGGCGCGGCCCGCATCTGGAGCGCGATCTCGGCCCCATCGAGAGCTATCTTTCCATTGATGAGGTGATCCGCGTCGCCAAACTGTCCGGCGCAGACGCTATCCATCCGGGCTATGGCCTTCTGTCGGAAAGCCCGGAGTTTGCCGACGCCTGTGCCGAAAACGGCATCACCTTCATCGGCCCGAAGCCCGAGACCATGCGCCGTCTGGGCAACAAGGTCGCCGCGCGCAATCTGGCCATCGAGGTCGGCGTGCCGGTTGTGCCGGCAACCGAGCCGCTGCCGGATGACATGGCCAAAGTCGCCGAGATGGCTGAAGAGGTCGGCTTCCCGGTCATGCTCAAGGCATCCTGGGGCGGTGGCGGGCGCGGCATGCGCGTCATCCGCAGCCGCGACGATCTCGAAAACGAGGTCACCGAGGCAAAGCGCGAGGCCCGCGCCGCCTTCGGCAAGGACGAGGTCTATCTCGAAAAGCTGGTCGAGCGCGCCCGCCATGTGGAAGTGCAGGTTCTGGGCGACACCCACGGCAACGCCGTGCACCTGTTTGAGCGTGACTGCTCCATTCAGCGCCGCAACCAGAAGGTCGTCGAGCGCGCTCCCGCTCCCTATCTGAACGATGAGAAGCGCGCCGAGCTGTGCGGTTACGCGCTGAAGATCGCCGAGGCGACCGACTATATCGGCGCGGGCACCGTCGAGTTCCTCATGGATGCCGACACCGGCGCGTTCTACTTCATTGAGGTCAATCCGCGCATTCAGGTCGAGCACACGGTCACCGAGGAGGTGACCGGCGTCGATATCGTCAAGGCGCAGATCCACATCCTCGAAGGCAAGAAGATCGGCGACAAGGCGTCGGGTGTGCCGGCACAGGCTGATATCCGCCTCAATGGCGACGCCCTGCAGTGCCGCATCACGACTGAAGATCCGGAGCAGAACTTCATTCCCGATTACGGCCGCATCACCGCCTATCGCGGCGCGACCGGCTTCGGCATCCGGCTCGATGGCGGCACCGCTTATTCGGGCGCGGTCATCACCCGGTTCTACGATCCGCTTCTTGAAAAGGTCACTGCCTGGGCCCCGACGCCGGAAGAAGCGATTGCGCGCATGGACCGCGCGTTACGTGAGTTCCGCATCCGTGGCGTGGCCACGAACCTCACCTTCCTTGAAGCGATCATCAGCCACCCGAAATTCCGCGACGCTTCCTACACGACCCGCTTCATCGACGAGACGCCCGAGCTCTTCACCCAGATGAAGCGGCAGGACCGCGCGACAAAGCTCCTGAACTATCTGGCCGATGTCACCGTCAACGGTCACCCCGAGGCGCGGGGCCGCGCATTGCCCAATGCCGAGGCTGCGGCGCCCAGCGTCCCCTATGTCGACCAGCCCGTGCCGGACGGCTCCAGGCAGGCATTCGACCGGCTGGGGCCGGATGGCTTTGCAAAGTGGATGCGCGAACAGGAGCGGGTGCTTGTCACCGACACCACCATGCGCGATGCGCACCAGTCGCTGCTCGCCACACGCATGCGCACCTTCGACATGGCGCGGATCGCAGGCGTCTATGCGCGTGCGCTGCCCGAGCTTCTGTCGCTGGAGTGCTGGGGCGGGGCGACTTTCGATGTCTCCATGCGCTTCCTGACGGAAGACCCGTGGGAGCGTCTGTCGCGCATTCGCGAGGGCGCGCCGAACCTGCTCTTACAGATGCTCCTGCGCGGGGCGAACGGTGTTGGCTACACCAATTATCCCGACAATGTGGTGCAGCATTTCGTCAAACAGGCTGCGGACGGCGGCATCGATCTCTTCCGCGTGTTCGACTGCCTCAACTGGGTTGAGAACATGCGCGTGGCGATGGATGCCGTGCGCTCCGAAGGAAAGCTGTGCGAGGCCACGATCTGCTATACGGGCGATCTGCTGGATCCCGACCGCGCCAAGTATGACCTCAAATATTACGTGGGTCTTGCAGGCGAGCTTGAGGCTGCTGGCGCGAACATCATCGCCATCAAGGACATGGCCGGCCTCCTGAAGCCGGGCGCGGCGCGCGTTCTGTTCAAGGCGCTGCGCGAGGCGACGGATCTGCCGCTGCACTTCCACACGCATGACACGTCGGGCATTTCCGCAGCCACCGTGCTTGCCGCGGTGGAAAGCGGCGTCGATGCCGTGGATGCGGCCATGGACGCCTTGTCCGGCAACACCTCGCAGCCCTGCCTTGGCTCCATCGTCGAGGCGCTCAAGGGCGACGCCCGCGACACCGGGCTCGACCGCGAATGGGTGCGCCGCATCTCCTTCTACTGGGAGGCCGTGCGCAACCAGTACGCCGCCTTCGAGAGCGATCTCAAGGGGCCGGCTTCCGAGGTCTATCTGCACGAAATGCCGGGTGGCCAGTTCACCAATCTGAAGGAGCAGGCCCGCTCACTCGGTCTTGAGACCCGCTGGCACGAAGTCGCCCGCGCCTATCACGACGTCAACATGATGTTCGGTGACATCGTGAAGGTGACGCCATCCTCCAAGGTGGTGGGCGACATGGCGCTGATGATGGTTTCGCAGGATCTGACGGTCGCTGATGTCCAGAGCCCGGACAAGGATATCGCCTTCCCGGATTCGGTCGTCTCCATGCTGCATGGCGATCTCGGTCAGCCGCCGGCGGGCTGGCCACGGGCGTTGCAGAAAAAGGTGCTGAAGAACAGCGAGCCGATCACCGTTCGTCCGGGCTCTCTGCTGGAGCCGGCCGATCTGGAGCAGGATCGCAGGGCGCTCGAAGAGAAGCTCGGCCGCGAGGTCAGCGAGTTCGAATTCTCTTCCTGGCTCATGTATCCGAAGGTCTTCACGGACTTCGCCTCCGCATCGGAAAACTACGGTCCGGTAAGCGTCCTGCCCACGCCGGTCTATTTCTACGGCATGCAGCCGGAGGACGAGATCTTCGTCGATATCGAGCGCGGCAAAACGCTGGTCATCCGCTGTCTTGCGGTGGGCGACGTGGACGAGAAGGGCATGGTCACAGTGTTCTTCGAACTCAACGGCCAGCCACGCCGCGTCAAGGTGCCGGACCGTGCGCATGGCGCATCCGCTGCCGCCGCCCGGCGCAAGGCCGAGACCGGAAACGAGGCGCATATGGGCGCTCCGATGCCGGGTGTGGTTTCCACGCTGGCGGTCAGCCCCGGCCAGACCGTGAAGTCCGGCGATGTGATCCTGTCCATCGAGGCCATGAAGATGGAGACGGCCCTGCACGCCGAACGCGATGGCACGATTGCCGAAGTCCTGGTCAAGGCGGGCGACCAGATCGACGCGAAGGATCTTCTCGTCGTGTTTGGCGATGGCGACTGAGCCAATGGATTGCCCGGGTCTCAGGATTGATGGGCCTGAGGATTGACGGGCTCTCTTAAACCGATTTAACTGCGGCGCGGTCAGGGCATTCATTCCTGTCGCGCCGTTTCCTTTTGGAGCCCGTTATGTCTTTCCAGAATGCGTCCCTCGGGCGCTGGGCCGTGGCGGCCTGTTTCTTCGTCAATGGGTTCATGGTCGGTAGCTGGGCGCCGCAGATCCCCGTTGTCGCCTCCCGCTTCGAGCTGAGTGAAACGGCGCTTGGCCTTTTGATCCTCGTTTTCGGCTGTGGCGCGGTGTCGGTCATGCCCCTGTGCGGCTATCTGATCGGCCGCCTTGGCTCGCGCCGGGTGCTGCGCGTTGCCGCCGTCGTCTGCGCGCTTTCCTTTGCGGGCCTCGTGGCTGCCACGCAGATCTGGCAGATGGTGGCGGCCCTTTTGTTCTTTGGCGCGTTTCTGGGGGCGATGGACATTTCCATGAACGCCAACGCCGTGGCGGTGGAGCGCTCGCTCGGCCGCGCGGTCATGTCGTCTTCGCATGGGTTCTGGAGCCTTGGCGGCTTCGTCGGCGCAGGCCTCGGCGGCGTGCTTCTGGAGCGCTATGGCTACATGGCGCATGCGGGCATGGTCGTGGCGTTTGCCTTCGTGATCGCGCTCGCCATGCTGCCGTTTCTGATCGTCGAGGCGCGTCCGGTGGCAGGGCAGGCCGGTGGCGCGCGGGCAGGTTTCCCGCGCAACCTCATGGTCTATGTGACGGGCCTGGTGGCGCTCACCTGCATGCTGCCGGAAGGCGCGGTGCTCGACTGGGCGGCCCTCTATCTGCGGCAGGAAATGGGCGCCGGCATTGCCGAGGCAAGCCTCGCCTTCACGGCTTTTTCAGGAACCATGGCGGTGATGCGCTTTGCCGGCGACCGGCTGCGCAACCGTTTCGGTGCAGTGCGCACGCTGCGTTATTCGGGCATCGTGGCGACCATCGGCATGCTGGGGGCGGGGCTTGCGCCCACGCCGTCTCTCGCCATCATCGCCTTCGCGCTGAGCGGCATGGGCATCGCCAACATGGTGCCGATTGTCTTTTCCGCCGCCGGCAATCAGCCGGGGCTCTCGCCCGGCGCGGGGATGAGCGTGGCCACCACGATCGGCTACTCGGGCATGCTGGTTGCGCCATCGCTTGTCGGCTTCATCGCCGAGCGCACCGGTTTTGCGCCCATCTTCCTCGCCTTTTCGGTTCTGCTGGCCCTTGTCCTTTCCATGGCGGGGCTCGTTCGCTCGGCAGACACCATCGCGGCGCACACCTGAAAATCCTGACCCTAGATACTGCCCATCAACATCAGGATGAGCACGATCACGAGGAGAAGGCCGAGTATGCCGGATGGGCCATAACCCCAGCCGCGTGAATAGGGCCAGGCGGGAACAGCCCCCAGCAGGATCAGAATCAGGATGACAATGAGGATTGTCCCAAGCGACATGATGTTCTCCTCGCATTCTTGAAAACCGTGCAATTCAACGCATTTGGCGCGTGCTGGTTCCCAGAAAATGCAAACGGGCCGCCATGCGGTTCAGTGCATGGCGGCCCGTCTGTCTGTCTGCCCTGAATGCTGCCTATTCGGCGGCTTTCGTAAATGTCTCTCCGGGCATATCGGTGTTTGCGGGGTCGTGTTCCTCGTTCTTCCGGCGGCGGAAGAGACGTGCAAAGAGGCCCCGGCGCTGATGGCCTGCAGGCAGCGTTTCGCGCGTGAACACCATCAGCGCCGAGGGCGTGACGATCAGCGTGAGCGCCGTTGCAAAGGTCAGGCCGAAGACAATCGCGCTCGACAGCGAGACCCACCACTGCGTCGAGGGCGCGCCGATGGTCACCTCCTGATGGAACAGCTCAAGCCCAAGCCCGAAGGCGATGGGCAGAACGCCCAGAACGGCGGAGATGGCTGTCAGCATTACCGGGCGCGCACGCTCGCGGCAGGTCTGCAGAATGGCTTCCTGCTTCTTCCAGCCCTCGCGCCGCAACCGGTCATAGGTGTCGATCAGAACGATGTTGTTGTTCACCACGACGCCGGCCAGCGCGATGACGCCGATGCCCGACATGACGATGCCGAATGGCTGCCCGGTGATGAGCAGGCCAAGGAACACGCCGATGGTCGCCATCACCACGGTCATCAGCACCAGGAAAACACTGGTGAACTTGTTGAACTGGGCAAGCAGCACCACGAAGATCAGGAAGATCGCCGCGCCGAACGCCTTCATGAGGAAGGCGCTTGCCTCTTCGCTTTCCTCGTTCGAACCGGCAAGCTTCCAGCGGCTCTCGCCCAGATCCATGTCGCTCAGGGCGTTGATCACCTCCGCCTGCACGGCAGCGACCTGATAGCCGCTCGCCACATTGGCGCTGATCACGATGGTGCGCTGGCCGTCGATGCGGTTGAGCGTGCCGGTGGCGCGCTCCGGCTCGCGGGTCACGAAGTTGGAAATCGGTACCGGCCCCTGCGCCGTCTGCACGCGCAGCTGGTCGAGTGTCGAAAGCGTGCGCCGGTCTTCCGGCAGGCGCAGGCGAATGTCGACCGCGTCATCGACGCCGGCAGGGCGGTATTCCGAAAGCTTCAGACCATTGGTCACGAGCTGCACGACCGTGCCCACCGAGACGGGGCTGATGCCATATTGCGCGGCCTTCGCCCGGTCCACCTTGATCGCCCAGTCGATGCCGGGCGGGGGCAGGCCGTCGGAAATGTCGATCACACCCGGCACCTTTGCGATGGCCTGCGCGATTTCCGCAGCCTGATCGTTCAGGGGTGCCGGATCGGCAGCCGAAAGGCGGATCTGGATCGGCTGTCCGGTGGGCGGACCGGCATCGGGCACGCGAACCTCGATCTCGACGCCCGGCGTGCCGGCAAGCTCCTTGCGCAGATCGTCGAGAATCTCGCTTGCCGGTGCACGCTCGCGCCAGTCGATGAACTCGTACTGGATGACGCTGATGACATCCTCATCGATATCCTGCCCGCCACCCTGTGTCTTGCCGACGCGCGTGTAGACGGATTCGATGCCCGGCCAGTTGAGCAGTTTTTCTTCAGCCGGCCTTGTCAGGCGGTCCATTTCTTCAAGCGAAATGTTGCCCCGCGCGTGGACATACATCAGGCCGTATTCGGGTTCGACGGAGGGGAAGAATTCAATGCCCGCACCGTATTCGCCATAGAAGTGAATGATGCCGCCAAGCAGCGCGATGGTGAGAAGCAGAACGGTTTTGGGAAAGCGCACCGCCTGCTTGACGAGACCCATATACCAGCCGTCCGGCTTCTCCTCTTCCTCGACATGCGCCTTGGCGAAGAGCGCGCCGAGCGTGGGCGTGAAGATCAGCGCATAGATCATCGAAGCGCTCAGCGTCACGATCAGCGTGATCGGCAGATATTTCATGAACTCGCCGACAATGCCCGGCCAGAACAGAAGCGGCGAGAAGGCGGCGATGCGGGTCATGGTGGCGGCGATCACCGGGCCGGCCATGCGCTTGGCGGCCAGCTCGAAGGCCTGCGCCTTGTCCATGCCTTCCGACATGCGCCGCTCTGCGAATTCGGTCACGATGATGGCGTCGTCCACCAGCATGCCGACGGCCAGAATGAGGCTGAACAGCACCACCATGTTGACGGTGAAACCGCCCAGAGAAAGAGCGTAGATGCCCATCAGGAAGGACGCGGGAACGGCAAGGCCGATCAGCAGCGAGGCCCGCCCCGACAGCGTGTAGAGAACGACGATGAAGACCAGGATCACGGCGATCAGCACGTGGTTCTGCAGGTCTTTCAGCATGTCGCGGATCATCACCGATTTGTCCTGGCTGTAAGACACGGTGATGTTGGCGTCGCTGCCTTCCTGGAACGTCGTGGCGATGGCTTTCACCGCGTCCACGGTCTCCACCAGATTTGCGCCGACGCGCTTCTTGACCTCAATGGCGATGGCGTTCTGGCCATTGAGACGGGTGATGGTGCTCGCATCCTTGAAGGTGGAGCGAATGTCCGCCAGATCGCGTGCGCGCACTACCGCGTCGGGGCTCGAGACGATGGGCAGATTGGCCACGTCTTCCACCGTTTCGATCAGCGAAGGCACTTTCACGGCGTAGCGTCCGGCCTGACCTTCCAGCGAGCCGGCGGCAACAAGGCTGTTGGACGCGCCGACACCGGCGATCATCTGGTCGAGCTGAAGATTGTAGGAAGAGAGCTTCATCGGATCGATGAGCACCTCCACCAGCTCGTCGCGCGAGCCCTGCAGCGTGCCTTCCAGAACGCCTGGAATTTCCTCGATCTGGTCACGCAGTTCGCGGGCGGCCGTAGAAAGAACGCGCTCCGGCACATTGCCGGCCAGCGTCACGACGAGGATCGGGAATTCCGAAATGTTGACCTCGTGGACGGATGGTTCGTCAGCGCCCTGCGGCAGCTCGCGCCGCGCATCGGCAACCTTGGCCCGCACGTCCTCGATGGCGTTGGAGAAGTCGTAGCCCGCCTGAAACTCGACCAGCACGAAGCCGCCGCTCTGGAAGGCGGAGGAGCGCATCTCCTTCACGCCTTCAAGGCTTTTCAGCCGCGTTTCGATGGGGCGCAGCAGCAGGCGCTCGGAATCCTCCGGCGAAATGCCCTGATAGCCGAGGCTGACATAGATGATCGGGATCGGAACGTCAGGCTCGGCTTCCTTCGGGATGCTGACATAGGCAAGCGCGCCGGCGATCACGAAGAAAAGCAGGATCGATAAGGTCAGCCTGGCGTTTTGTATTGCAATGCGGACGATGTCCATCGGGCAGTCCTGTCTTGTCCCGTCGGAGCGCAGCCATCAATCTGCGGCGTGGGTGCACCCGGTCTTGTTGTTCCTGCAGTCTCGGGCGGAGATTGCCTCCGCCAACGGGGCTGCCCTAACGGCCGGTCATCTCGGAAGCGAGGACGTCCGCCCATTGCTCGATAAGCTTCTTGTCCGCCGGCTCGGGCTTCACGATATCGCCTTCCGTCACCAGATCCTGTCCGGACACGATGATGTTGGCGTCGGCGGGAATGCCGGCGAGGAAGAGCGCGCGCGGCGTGTCGTCCAGCAGGTCGATGGGATAGAAGATGACCTTGCTGTCCCCATCGACGGCGCGCACGCCCAGCTCCCCGTGCCGGTTCAGCGTCACCACTGAACGCGGCAGCGCAACAGCCTGCACCGGCTCGGCGTGAATGCTGATCTCGGCGGTCATGCCGGCGGGAATTTTCCTGTCGGGGTTCGGGATCGCCACTTCCACGCGGAAGGTGCGGGTCTGCTGCGATGCCTCGCGGCTGACAAAACGAACCGTTCCCTTGACCGTGGAGCCGTTGACCAGCCGCACATCGGCTGCATCGCCCACGTCCACCGAACCCAGATTGTTTTCGCTTACCTCGCCGACCGCGATCACCGGATCGAGCTTGATCAGCGTTGCAATCTCCTGCCCCTGCTGAACCGATGCGCCGAGCTCCACATCGACCCTGTCGATGATGCCGGCAAAGGGGGCGCTTACGGTGATGCGGGCAAGGTCGGCTTCTGCCGCTTCAAGCTGTGAGCGCGCCGTGGCCAGAGCAGAGCGTGCGCCATCAAGCTGAAGGCGGGCCAGATTGCCGGATTTGGCGAGCCGGTCTGCGGCTTCGGCTTCAGCCTCGCGCTGCGCCAGAACCTGGCGCGCTGACTCAACCGCCGATTCCTTGCCCTCGGTCTCAAGCCGCAGGATCAGGTCGCCGGTGGAAAGCAGGTCACCCTTGGAAACCGGCAGTTCGGCAACAATGCCGCTCGCCCTCAGGGCAAGCTCGGAACGCTTGTCCGCCGCAGTCCGTCCCGAAATGCGGATGGTGCGCGAATGATCGACCTGTGGTGCGGACGCAACGATCACGACCTGGGCTTCCGCCGGTTTGTTTTCGGGCCTCTCGGCAACCGTCTGTGCTTCTTCGCTTGCGCTGCCGACCGACGAGAATTTGCCTGTGGCGACCCATGCTGTCGTCGCGACCAGAACGGCAATCGCGGCAATCTTATGCAACCTGAACTTCGGCATGTTGTTTTCCGATGCGGTAAGCCGGCCCGTCGATGAAGGACTGGCGCGATAGTGAGACGATCCGCGCAGAGGTCAATTCACAAAGGCAGTTCCTTGCGGCAAAAGCACGCTCCTATATCGCACGCACGGGCTTTACAAAAGCCAAACGGCTATTGCTCCTGACATCAACGAACGTCGGTCTGGAGCCGAAAAGCACGCGCGCACGACAGCTCTGGCGAGCTGGGTGCGCACCAATTGGGACATGTTGACAAAATTCGTAATTATGTCAACAGTGAAAGAAAAATGAGAGAGCGCAGGCAATGAATCTGATCGCCGGATGCACGGAAGACCCCAAGCGAGAGCGCATCCTCAATGGCGCCATGAAGGTCTTTCTCGCCTATGGTTTTGCGCGGACGACCATGGATGACATCGCCCGTTCGGCAGAGGTTTCGCGCCCGGCGCTTTATCTTCTCTTCCGCAACAAGGCGGATATCTTCCGGGCCATCGGCGTCTGCATTCTCGAGCAGTCGCTTGAGGGCGCGCGTGCCGGGCTGAAGGAAGAGGGCACTTTCGGCGAGCGGATCATGGCGTCGCTCGAGCGCGCCCTTTTCGGCCTGATCGAGATGGTCGACCAGTCGGCGCACGGTCAGGAAATTCTGGATATCGAGAACAAGCTTGCCGCAGACATCATCGCCGAATGGCGTGAAAGGCTGAGTGGCATTGTCGAGGCTGCGGTGGCCGAGGAGGCGGAGCGCTCCAAAGCGGATCTGGAGGCGCTTGGCCTTTCTGCGCGCGGGCTGGCCGATATCCTGCTCGATGGCCTTGACGGCATGCGGGTGCGTGGCATCTGCGGCAAGCCGGCGATTGACGGTGCGCGCCGGCTTGTACGGGTGATGGAGATTTCCCTTCTGGCAGCGCGCCCGGAAGCGCGCATCTGACGAAAGAATTCGGGTTACTGCGCCGTCCACCCGCCATCCATCGGCAGGGCGGAGCCGGTCATCTGGCTTGCATTATCGGACGCAAGAAACACCACGAACGCGCCCAGCTCCTCAACGGTGACGAACTCACGTGTCGGCTGTTTGGCGAGCATCACTTCGCGCACCACCGTATCGCGGTCCATGCCGTGCACCTTCATCTGATCGGGGATCTGCGCCTCGACGAGCGGTGTCAGCACATAGCCCGGACAGATGGCGTTACAGGTGATGCCCGTCTCGGCCAGTTCAAGCGCAACCGTCTTGGTCAGGCCGACAACGCCGTGCTTGGCGGCCACATAGGCCGACTTGAACGGTGAGGCGCGCAGGCCGTGCGCCGAGGCGATGTTGACGATGCGGCCCTTGCCGGCGGCTTTCATGTGTGGCGTTGCGGCGGCGATGGTGTGAAAGGATGACGAAAGATTGATCGCCAGAATGGCGTTCCACTTCTCAATCGGGAAATCCTCGACCGGCGCCACATGCTGAATGCCGGCATTGTTGACCAGCACATCAATGCGGCCGAAACGCTCGACCGCCTGCTCAACCAGCGCGCGGCAGGCCTCCGCCTTAGACATGTCGGCGCTGATATAGACGGCCTCGACACCGTGTTTGGCGGCCAGTTTCCCGGCAGCCGCATGGTCTTCCGGCGTGTCGGAAAACGAGTTGAGCACGATGTTGCAGCCGTCTGCGGCAAGAGCCTCGGCCACGCCCAGCCCGATACCGGAAGTGGAGCCCGTGATGACGGCTGTCCGGTTCTTTTGGTTCGATGCGCTGTTCATGGAGGTGGCCCTTTGTATCGCAAGACGTTATGTTGCGACGCAGCAAAGCGATGGGCGCCGGTGCTGTCAAGCAGGCTGATCGCTGCAAATGGGCGTTCGCGCCATTGACATTCCGGCCGCTGTCGGCCACCTCAAGCGCGACACGGCTGAAAACGGGACAGTTCCCCCATGACCGGAACATTCACGGCCAGCAAATCTATGAGCGGCTATTTTTCTTCGCCCTTTCCGCGGCGTGATGCGGTTGGCGTTGCTGTGGGCAATGTGATCGTCGGTGGTGATGCGCCGGTGGTCGTGCAGTCCATGACCAACACGGACACTGCCGACGTGGATCGCACGGTCGCGCAGGTGGCCGCGCTTCATCGCGCAGGCTCCGAAATGGTGCGCATAACGGTTGACCGCGACGAGGCGGCCGCCGCCGTTCCGCGCATCCGCGAGCGGCTTGAGCGCGTCGGCATTTTCGTGCCGATCGTCGGCGACTTCCATTACATCGGCCACAAGCTTCTTGCCGATCACCCGTCCTGCGCGGAAGCGCTTGCGAAATATCGCATCAATCCGGGCAATGTCGGCTTCAAGGACAAGAAGGACCGGCAGTTCGCCGCCATCATCGAAATGGCGATCAAATACGACAAGCCGGTGCGCATCGGCGTCAACTGGGGCTCGCTCGATCAGGAGCTGCTCACGCGACTGATGGATGAGAACCAGGAGCGCGGTGCGCCGATGACGGCGCAGGAGGTGACGCGCGAGGCCATCGTGCAGTCGGCGCTGCTTTCCGCCGAGCTGGCGGAAGAGATCGGGCTTGGCCGCGACCGCATCATCCTGTCGGCAAAGGTCAGCCAGGTGCAGGACCTGATCGCCGTCTATACCGAGCTTGCCCGCCGTTCCAACCATGCGCTGCATCTCGGCCTCACCGAGGCCGGCATGGGCACCAAGGGCATTGTCGCTTCGTCTGCCGCCATGGGCATTCTGCTTCAGCAGGGCATTGGCGACACGATCCGCATTTCGCTCACGCCGGAGCCCGGCGGCGACCGCACCCGCGAGGTGCAGGTGGCGCAGGAGCTTCTGCAGACCATGGGTTTCCGCCAGTTTCTGCCGGTGGTTGCCGCATGTCCCGGCTGCGGCCGCACCACGTCGACCGTGTTTCAGGAACTCGCCCAGAAGATCGAGGGCGATCTGCGCAAGAACATGCCGGTCTGGCGCAAGAAATATCCGGGCGTGGAAGCGCTCAAGGTTGCGGTCATGGGCTGCATCGTCAACGGGCCGGGCGAATCCAAACATGCCGATATCGGCATTTCGCTGCCGGGAACCGGTGAAACGCCGGCTGCCCCCGTCTTCATCGACGGCAAGAAGGCTGCAACGCTGCGCGGCGAGGCCATCGCCGAGGAATTCGAGCAGATGGTCGGGGCCTATATCGAGCAGCGTTTCGGCGCGCGCACCGACGCCGAATAATCCCCACCCGAGATCATCTTGAGGGCGCACGCCGTACCGGGTGCGCCCTTTGCTTTTCTGCCGGCGCTCAGGCCGTTGCAGCCAGCTTCTGCTCGCAACTGCGCCAGTGGGTGATCTTGTCAGCCAGCTTCTGCGGAGAGATCGGTTTGGGCAGATAATCGTCCATGCCGGCGTCGAGGCACTTTTCCCGGTCGCCCTTGAGCGCATGTGCGGTGATGCCGATGATCGGTGTACGGTCGCCGGTGATGGCTTCCAGCTCGCGGATCGCTGCCGTTGCTTCGTAACCGTTCATCTCGGGCATTGAGATATCCATCAGAATGATGGAGGGCTTCAGCGCGCGGTGCATCTCGGCGGCCGTCTTGCCATTGCCGGCAATCCGGTACTTTAGGCCGAGCCCGTCCAGAACCTGGCTGAACACCAGCTGGTTGACCTCATTGTCCTCCGCCACCAGCACATCCAGCGCGCCATTCGCGCTGCGTGAGCTTGAGAGCCCGCGTTCGATGGGCGAGGAGGCGTGGATCTGGATCGGCTTGGCCGGAACCCTGATTTCCGGTTCGGGTGCAGCCGGTTCCGCCGGGCTCGCCTTTGCCGCACGGCTGCGTTGCATCACAGAGACGAGCGTTTCCAGCAGCATGGAGGAGCGGGTGGGCTTGTTCAGATGCGCAGCGATCCCGCACTCATTCACCAGCCGCGCCGTATCGTTCTGGTCGACCGACGTCAGAAGCACCAGCGGAATGTCCGCAAGCGCCGGGTCCGCCTTGATCATCTTGGCGACATCCGCGCCGTTCATGTCGGGCATCTGGTAATCGAGGATCACGCAGTCGACGCGGGCGTCGAGCTTGGCGGAATGCTGCAGGAAGGCCAAGCCCACCGCGCCGCTCTCGGCTGCGGCGCACTCAAAGTCCCAGCTCTTCAGCTGTTCCTGCAGGATCTCGCGGTTGATCGGGTTGTCGTCGATGACAAAGACGCGCGCACCCGAAACGTCCACCGGCGCGGTCGCCTGCGGGGCTTCCGTGCGGTCGACGGTCAGTGGCACGACGAAGGAGAACACCGAGCCCTTGCCCACTTCGCTGGTGGCCGTCATTGCGCCGCCCATCAGTTCGACAAGCCGCGTGGCGATGGCCAGTCCGAGGCCTGTTCCCTCATGGCGGCGGGTGGAGGAGGTGTCCACCTGCGCGAATTTCTCAAAAACCGCATCGAGCTTGTCCTGCGGAATGCCGATGCCGGTGTCCTCGACGCGCACGGACACTTTCGTAATGTCGCCCTCGATGCGCCCGGAAACGTCGATCAGAACATGGCCGCGCTCGGTGAACTTCACCGCATTGCCGACGAGATTGGTCACGACCTGCCGGAAGCGCCCCGCATCACCCATGAAGGAGCTCGGCAGTTCCGGGTCCACGCGCACGATCAGTTCCAGATCCTTCTCCGATACCTGCGAGGATACGAGCGCCGCCACGTCTTCGATGGCTTCGCCCAGCCGGAAGGACGACTCATCGAGCTGGAGCTGGCCGGCGTCGATCTTGGAGAAGTCGAGAATGTCATTGATGATGGTCAGCAGCGCCGTGCCCGACTTGACGATCACGTCGACGAACATGCTCTGCCGTTTGTCCAGATCAGTGCGCGCGAGCAGTTCGGCCATGCCCATAACGCCATTCATCGGCGTGCGGATTTCATGGCTCATATTGGCCAGGAATTCAGACTTGGTGCGGTCTGCGGACTGCGCTTTGATCTTCTCCGCCGCCAGCGAGATATTGGCGCTGTGCAGCTCCTGATGCGCACGCGAAATGCGATACATCATCGGCACGAAGATGCGCATCGCCAGAAGAAGGCTCGCTGCGATCATCGCGATGGCGACGCCGATCAGGCCCAGCTGCAGCGTCCCGTGGCTTTCGATCATCTGCGCGTTGAGCATGTCGGAGATGCGTTTCAGTTCTGGGCGCACCTGTGTGTTGGCGAGCGCCTGCAGCTCCCTGAACACGCGCTGGGCGGTGGCGTTCTGATAGTCGTTGAAGACTTCCAGCCGGTTTGCCTGCGAGATGACATCGCGGATCTGTGTGCGCAGCGCCTTGTCGCCATCTTCGCCGAGCCAGATGCGCCTGACGGTTTCCGGCACCGCGTGGCCGGTAATGTCGGTGGCGAGCGATCCGGTCTGCAGCACCGGCGCCACTGTTGTTCCGCCGACCTGCCGATAGGTCAGGCGCTGGCTCTCCATCGTAGTCACTTCGCCGCTGATGGCGAAGTCCAGCGCCTCATAGGCGTCGCTGAGCTGATCGAGCGCGTATTCCAGTTCGTCATGGGTGAGGTCCGCCTGGGCGCTGTTCTGCGGGCGAAGCTCTGCCTGCTCGAGGCGCAGCGCATTGTGGATCACGTCATTGGTCACATCGGCCATGTGGCTGATGAATGCACTGAAACGCACCTGGTTCTTCGTGGCCTGCGTTTGCCATAGCAGGATCCCCGTTCCGGCCATGACTGCCATCACAAACCCCACCAGCACGACAATGAGGCGCGCACGCATATACTGCTGTGTAGCTACTGTAGGCATTACTCTTCCCAAGACGTCCCCCAATTCCCGTAAGAATTGAGCATCTGGATTAATGCCCGATTAACGCTAAAAAGATGTGTTTTTCATTCTGCTGATGCTCAACACAAGCAAAGAGAAGCGTGTTTAGAAAGAAAAGATGCAGTTCAGGCCCGGCAATGCGTGGTCTCTTGTCTCCGGTTAAGATGTGCCTGAGCCAAGAAATGCGCGCAAAAGAGCACAACCCGGCGCGGAGCGCGCGGGCGTAAAAAAGAAAAAACGGGTTGAACCTGGTTTAGCTCTGGCGTTCGGCGACGAAACGCGCGGCCTGTTTCAGCGTGTCTGCGCGTTCGCCGAAAGGCTCCAGAATATCCTCGGCCTGGGCAACAAGCCCCCTGAGCTGTTGGCGTGTCCAGTCGATCCCGTGAAGGCTCGCAAGCGTCGCCTTGCCGGCGGCGGCGTCCTTGCCGGTTGCCTTGCCCATCGCTTCGCTGCTGGCCGTCAGGTCGAGCAGATCGTCGGCAAGCTGGAAGGCGAGCCCGATGGCCGCGCCGAATTCGCCGAGTCGTTCGATGTCCGCGTCCTGTGCGCTGCCGATCACGGCGCCCGCCTCGCAGGCAAAGCGGATCAGCGCG
Organism: Nitratireductor sp. GZWM139; assembly: GCF_030068685.1. Taxonomy (NCBI): domain Bacteria; kingdom Pseudomonadati; phylum Pseudomonadota; class Alphaproteobacteria; order Hyphomicrobiales; family Phyllobacteriaceae; genus Nitratireductor; species Nitratireductor sp. GZWM139. The sequence continues at coordinate 66,361 of NZ_JAMQML010000004.1, forward strand.
CCCGTCTTCATCGCCTGAAGCCGCAGAATTTCGTCTTCGCTGAGGCTGCTGCCCTCTGCGGCCAGATCCAGCGCCTGACCACCGGCCATGCCGCCCATGCCCGAAGCGCGGGCGAGCCTGTTGACCAGCGTGATCTTGGCTTCAGCAGGCAGCGCCGTTTCAGGCGCGCTCACAATGTCGAACGCATAGGTCAAAAGACTGTCGCCGGCGAGAATGGCTGCTGCCTCGTCAAACGCGCGGTGAACGGTCGGCTTGCCGCGGCGCAGGTCGTCATCGTCCATTGCCGGCAAATCGTCATGGACCAGAGAATAGCAATGGATGCACTCAAGCGCTGCCGCAACGCGCAGCGCAGCCGTGTCGTCCGTCGCCTCAAACAGCGCTGCCGTCTCGAGCACGAGGAACGGCCGCAGCCGTTTGCCGCCATTCAGAACGCCATGGCGCATGGCTTTCAAAAGGCGGTCGGGGCGGTAAAGTTCGCCTTCCAGCGGTCGCGTGTCGAGCAGTCGGCGCAGTTCGCCTTCCACCATATCCGCGCCAGCGGCAAGTTTCACTTCAAACGGCAGTGTCATCGTCTCGTCCATGCCGGGAGCGATGCCGTCAAAGGGCGTCCGGGTCAAGTCCGTTTGTTTGCGCCATTGCGCCGAAAGCCCCTGGCGGCTATGCGAAAGGCTGGTTTTGAGGCGTAACGTCACACTGAGGGAAAAACAGGTTTGAGCGGCCCCACAGTCGACCCGGAGAAAAGGACGACGAACAGGCGTGGCGGGCGTCGCGGTCGCAAGGCGGCCGGGCGGCGCGCAGGCGGTCGGGCGTGGCTCGGCTGGTTTGCCCGACGTGTTCTGCTAATTCTTGTGGTGCTGGCGCTCATTCCCGCGCTTCTGACGCTTCTCTATCGTGTGCCGGTGGTACACCCCATCTCGACATTGATGATGCGCGATCTGGTCACCTTCACCGGCTATGACCGCGACTGGAAGTCTCTCGAAGAAATGGGGGATCTGGTCCCGCATTCGGTGATGATGTCGGAAGACGGTCAGTTCTGCGCCCATGATGGCATCGACTGGGCGGCGCTCAACCTCGTCATCAACGACGCGCTTTCGGGCGAGAAGACGCGGGGCGCATCCACCATCCCCATGCAGACGGTGAAGAACCTCTATCTCTGGCAGGGCCGCTCCTTCGTGCGCAAGGGGCTGGAACTGCCGCTGGCGATCTATCTGGATCTGGTTCTGCCGAAACGGCGGATCATGGAGATCTATCTCAACATCGTTGAATGGGGGCCGAACATCTACGGTGCTGAAGCCGCCGCGCAGCATTATTTCGGTCGCCCGGCATCGCAGCTTTCGCGCCGGCAGGCGGCGCTTCTTGCGGTCACGCTGCCCAATCCGCTGGAGCGCAATCCGGCCAAACCCTCAAGCGGGTTGAACCGGCTTGCCGCGAAGATTGAACAGCGTGCGCGCAAGGCCGGCGGGTATGTGGGGTGTTTGAAGCCCTGATCATGCGCTTTCGTTGAAAAAAGCGATGCGCCCCACTGGCCAAAACCTCTTTGGACGTGTATAGGCACGCCGACTTCCAATTCCCGGCCGAAATGCTGGGCCTCTGGATTGAAGGGGCCGCAACGGCCTTTGACCGATTAGCGGAGCAGGACCATGGCTGTACCAAAAAGGAAAACGACGCCTTCGAAGCGCGGCATGCGCCGCTCGGCCGACGCCATCAAGGCGCCGACCTATGTCGAAGACAAGAATTCGGGCGAACTGCGTCGTCCCCACCACATCGACCTGAAGACCGGCATGTACCGCGGTCGCCAGGTTCTGGAGCCGAAGGACGCATAAGCGCCTTTCCTCCTCTGGATGCAAAAAAGACCGGTCACTGACCGGTCTTTTTTTGTTTCAGATGTCCTTGCCGGCTTTTGCCCGTCGCTGCAGCGCCTGCAGGATCGAAAGTGCCTTCTCGGCCATCTCTTCCGGCACGAAGACATGATCGTGATGGTAGGCGGCGACCACGTTGCAGGGGATGGCTTCATCCGCCAGCGCCGTCGCCACGCCGGCCGTCAGCCCCACGCCGTCGAGCGCGGAATAGACTTCAAGGACGATCCGGCGCATCGGCATCTGCGTGTCGAAACCAAGCGTTTCGGCGCGCGCCAGCGGCAGCACGAGCGTCGTGCCTTCCTCTTCCTGAAAAACACCTTCCGATTCCGCATAAAGCGTTGCGGCGCGGTCCCGCTCCACGCAGCAGAAAACGAAAACGCCCGTTGTAAGAACGGGCGTCATTCCTGCCAGCATGGCCTGCGTATCACGAACGGTCCGGGGCATGTCTCTGGCGCTTCAGTCTGTGTTTGCTCCGGGGAAGGGCGGTCAGGAACCGCCCAGGGAGTTGATCTTGCGCTGCATGTCGGCGATCTGCTCACGTAACTCCTTCAGATCATCGGAGCGCGGTGCCTCTTCGCCGGCATTGTCTTCGCGCGCTGCGCCCTGATTTGGGGCAGGGGGCGTGGGCGCGAACATGCGCATGGCGTTCTGGAACATCTCGATGTTGCGGCGGGTCTGCTCCTCGACCATCTTCATCGGGGCCGACATGCCCATCATGTCCATGGATGATCCGCCGAACGCTTTGTCCATCTGCTCGCGCATGCGTTCCTGCTCCTTGGAGAAGGCCATCATGGATTGTTCGAGGAAGCTCGGCACGACCATCTGCATCTGGTCGCCGTAAAAGGCGATGAGCTGACGCAAAAACGAGATCGGCAGCATGTTCTGCCCGTTGCGGTCGTTCTCCAGCTCGAAAATGATCTGGGTCAGGACCGCATGGGTGATGTCTTCGCCGGATTTGGCGTCCTGCACGACGAAATTCTCGTCGCGCTTTACCATCTCGGCCAGATCTTCCAGGGTCACATAGGTGCTGGTGCCCGTGTTGTAGAGGCGGCGATTGGCGTATTTCTTGATGACGATCGGGTCGTCCTTGGCTGGCATTACTGACCTCCCCGTAGCACGGTTGTCTGTGGCATCGCGCCCGGACGTCTCCTGCGTCGTCCGGTTTTCGATGCCTTGGATTCAAGGACTGAGGGCTTTGCAAGACGCCACTGCGCCGTTCCACCGCCCCGTTGCCGGGGCCGTCGGCGCGCACCCCCTGCATTTGCCGGTGTCAGGATATGCGCAAAATCCCATTGAATGAAAGCGCTTTTCGCAGTGGCGAAGAGCGCGGCGCTCCTGTTCGGCGGTGCGCAAGCTTTGTTGCGCTGCACACAACCGTTTGACTCGCCCCTGATTAGCCGCAACAAATGTGAATGAGAGCAGTCCGTCACAAGGGCTGCACATTTGCACGTGTATGCAATTTTCCAAGGGAGAGCCTTTCATGTCGTCAGCCGAAGCCATTGTCGTTGCCAGCGCCGCCCGCACCCCGGTCGGCTCGTTCAACGGTTCCTTCGCCACCGTGCCAGCGCATGAGCTTGGTGCAACCGCCATTCGCGAGGCGCTTTCGCGCGCCGGCGTCGCGCCGGAAGAGGTGAACGAGGTGATTCTCGGTCAGGTGCTCACGGCCGGCCAGGGACAGAACCCCGCGCGCCAAGCGGCCGTCGCCGCCGGCCTGCCGGAAGAAGCCACCGCCTGGGGGCTCAACCAGGTCTGCGGTTCGGGCCTGCGCACCATCGCCATCGGCATGCAGCAGATCGCCTGCGGCGATGCCGACATCATTGTTGCCGGTGGTCAGGAATCCATGACGCTCTCCACCCATTGCGCCTATCTGCGCGCCGGCGTGAAGATGGGCGATTATGCCATGATCGACACGATGATCCGCGATGGTCTGTGGGATGCCTTTAACGGCTACCACATGGGCATCACCGCAGAAAACGTGGCGCGCAAGTTCCAGATCACCCGTGACGAGCAGGACGCTTTTGCGCTCGCTTCGCAGAACAAGGCCGAAGCCGCCCAGAAGGCCGGGCGCTTCAAGGATGAAATCGTCCCGGTCACCGTGAAGAGCCGCAAGGGCGAAACCGTGGTCTCGGACGATGAGTACATCCGCCATGGCGCGACCATCGAGGGCATGCAGAAGCTGCGTCCGGCCTTCGACAAGGAGGGCACGGTCACTGCCGCCAATGCGTCGGGCATCAATGACGGTGCGGCCGCCGTGGTGCTGATGCGCGAGAGCGAAGCCCAGCGCCGTGGTCTGACGCCGCTGGTGCGGATCGCCTCCTGGGCGACGGCTGGCGTCGATCCGGCAATCATGGGCACGGGGCCGATCCCGGCATCGCGCCGCGCGCTGGAGAAAGCCGGCTGGAAGGCCGAGGATCTCGATCTGGTCGAGGCCAACGAAGCCTTCGCCGCACAGGCCTGTGCGGTCAACAGGGACATGGGCTGGAACCCGGATATCGTGAACGTGAATGGCGGCGCCATCGCGATCGGCCATCCGATTGGCGCTTCGGGTACCCGCATTTTCAACACGCTGGCCTTCGAGATGCGCCGCCGTGGCGCGAAGAAGGGACTGGCCACGCTTTGCATCGGTGGCGGCATGGGCGTCGCCATGTGCGTGGAAGCGTTGTAGGCTTTGAGCTGGCGCGCGGCGTTTGTGCCGTGCGCCAGCCGGATTATCGCCCGGTCTCAACAGGGCGAAGGCGGCGGGGAACACTCACCTGAGGGAGACGAACTGCATGAAAACGGCACTTGTTACGGGTGGAACACGCGGCATCGGCGCGGCGATAGCGATGGCTCTGAAAGAGGCGGGCTATCAGGTCGCGGCCAATTATGCGGGCAACGATGAGGCCGCCGCGCGCTTTACCGAAGAAACGGGCATAGCCTCCTACAAATGGTCGATTGCCGATTACGACGCCTGTGCGGACGGCGTGGGCCGGGTCGAGGCCGATCTCGGGCCGGTCGATGTTCTGGTCAACAATGCCGGCATCACGCGGGACGTGATGTTTCACAAGATGACGCCAGAAGACTGGCGTGCCGTGGTGGATGTGAACCTGAACGGCGTCTTCAACATGACCCATCAGGTCTTCGCCGGCATGCGCTCGCGCAAGTTCGGTCGCATCATCAGCATTTCGTCCATCAATGGTCAGAAGGGCCAGATGGGCCAGACCAACTATTCCGCCGCCAAGGCAGGAGAGATTGGCTTCACCAAGGCGCTGGCGCAGGAAGGCGCGCGCTTCAACGTGACGGTCAATGCGGTTTGCCCCGGCTACATTGCCACCGACATGGTGATGGCGGTGCCGGAAGTGGTGCGCGAGAAGATCATTTCGCAGATCCCGGTGGGGCGTCTCGGCGAGGCGTCTGAAATCGCGCGGTCCGTGCTGTTCCTGGCCTCCGACGATGCGGGCTTCGTCACGGGCTCCACGCTCACTGTCAATGGCGGTCAGTACTTCATCTGACGAAAAGTCACGTCCTGTGCATTCATTTTTCGGGGCGCTGTGGGTAACCCGCAGCGCCCTGTTTCGTTAAAATGCGTATCAATTTGAAACAGCTTCGTTAACGCGGCATTCAGGCTGCGCGGCTGCGTTTGTGGATAAACTGTGCGCTGTCTGCCCGGAACCGGTGGAAACCACCAGATATTGCGGTGAACGTAGCGGGAACATCTGGATATCAGTGATTCGTAGCCGATTCGTTCCGGGTTTGGTCGAAGTGTTAACGCCATGCGGCATGGCGGGGCCGTAACCCGTTAACGGCTTCGCAAAAATTCCTAACAAAATCTTATGCTTGCACCGTTGCCTGGCAGGCCCGTCGCGCCTCCCGCGCAAATCCTTAACGCGCGACACGCGTTTTCCGGCTTTGCGGAACATGCCCGATTCAGCATTTGGGTGTCTTTACGTTGCGTCATACTCTATCTTGTGGTGAACAAAACGGGAAACAACGCAGGTCAGTGATTCGTAGCCGATTCGTTCCAGACTCGTTCCAAATCTTAATGGCCGGAAACGGTTTGGGTCATTTTTGGCAGTCTTTGTCGGTGGAGCGGCAGTCTTGCCTTGGAATGCGCATGCAAAGCATGCTAACCCGTGTGCTCGCCTTTTTTCGCTGAGGTAGACGGCTTTTCAGGCCCTATGAATTTCCAAAAACAGAATGCCAAGCCGAGAGTGTTGTCGGGTCGTGACGTAACGGCCATCCTCGGGCCAACAAATACCGGCAAGACGCACCTGGCCATCGAGCGCATGGTTGCGCATGGCACGGGCGTGATTGGCCTGCCGCTGCGGCTGCTTGCGCGCGAAGTCTATTCCCGCGTCGTCGCCAAGGTCGGCGAGCAAAATGTCGCGCTTGTCACCGGCGAAGAAAAAATCTCGCCGCCCGGCGCGCGCTATTCGGTGTGCACGGTCGAGGCCATGCCGCGCGAGACCGACGCCGCCTTCGTGGCGATCGATGAGGTGCAGCTCGCCGCCGATCTGGAGCGCGGCCACATCTTCACCGACCGCATTCTGCATCTGCGCGGCCGTCAGGAAACGCTGCTTCTGGGCGCTGGCACCATGCGCGGCATTCTTGAAAAGCTGCTGCCGGGCCTCTCCGTCATCACCCGTCCGCGCATGTCGGTGCTCAGCTATGCCGGTTCGCGCAAGATCACGCGTTTGCCGCGCCGCTCGGCCATCGTGGCCTTCTCGTCGGACGAGGTTTACGCCATTGGCGAGCTGATCCGCCGCCAGCGCGGCGGGGTGGCTGTCGTGCTTGGCGCGCTCAGCCCGCGCACGCGCAACGCGCAGGTAGCCCTCTACCAGTCGGGTGATGTGGACTATCTCGTGGCGACCGACGCCATCGGCATGGGCCTGAACCTCGATGTCGATCATGTCGCCTTCGCGCAGAACCGCAAATTCGACGGTTTCCAGTATCGCGACCTCAACCCTGCGGAGCTCGGGCAGATCGCCGGCCGCGCCGGCCGTCACCTGCGTGACGGCACGTTTGGCGTCACCGGCCAGGTCGATCCCCTTTCCGATGAACTCGTTCACCGCATCGAGGCGCATGATTTCGACCCGGTGAAGGTGCTGCAATGGCGCTCCGCCGCGTTTGATTTTTCCAGTGTCGATGCGCTCAAAGCCTCGCTCGACGTCACGCCCCCCGTGGAAGGCCTTACCCGCGCTCTGCCCGCTGCCGACGCCAAGGTGCTCGAATTCCTGTCGCGTGACGGGGATGTGTGTGCGCTGGCCGACGCCCGCGAGCGTGTGGCCCTCCTGTGGGACGCCTGTGCGCTGCCGGACTACCGGCGCATCGCACCGGCCCACCACGCAGAAATTGTTGGTGCAGTCTTTTCTGATCTGGCGCGAACGGGCCATGTCGATGAAGACTACTTGGCTGAGCAGGTTCAGCGCGCCTCGTCCACCGAGGGGGACATCGACACACTGTCGCAGCGTATTGCGCAGATCAGAACATGGACATTTGTCTCGCACCGGCCCGGATGGCTGGCCGATGCGACACACTGGCAAGAAAAAACACGAGAGATAGAGGACAGTTTGTCCGATGCGTTGCATGAGCGATTGACGAAACGCTTTGTGGACCGCAGGACATCCGTGCTCATGAAGCGCCTGAGAGAGAATGCAATGCCGGAAGCAGAAATCAGCCCCGTTGGCGAAGTCCTTGTCGAGGGGCATCACGTTGGTGAGATGCTAGGGTTCCGTTTCACCGCCGACCGCTCTGCGGAAGGTGAGGACGCGCGCGCCGTCAAGGCTGCCGCCCAGAAAGCACTCGCTGCCGAATTCGAAACGCGGGCAGACCGCTTTGCCGCTTCCGGCAATGGCGATCTGGCGCTGGATTCCGAGGGACTTCTGCGCTGGCTCGGCCAACCGGTGGCGACGCTGGTTTCCGGCGAGGAAGCGCTGCGCCCGCGCGTCGTGCTTCTGGCCGACGAGCAGCTGACCGGCCCGGCGCGCGACAAGGTCGCCGCCCGCGCCGAGCGTTTCGTGAACTATCAGATCGAATCGCTTCTGAAGCCGCTGGTCGATCTGCGCGATGCCGAGAGCCTTTCGGGCATGGCGCGCGGGATCGCGTTTCAGGTTGTCGAGAGCTTCGGCCTTCTGAACCGCCGCACCGTGGCAGAGGATGTGCGTGCGCTCGATCAGGACGCCCGCGCTTCGCTGCGCCGCCTCGGCGTGCGCTTTGGCGCTTACCACATTTTCGTGCCGGCGCTGATCAAGCCTGCGCCTGCCGGCCTTCTCACCCTGCTCTGGGCGCTCAAGAACGACGCCAAGGACAAGCCGGGCTATGGCGATGTGGTCAATGCGCTTGCCGCCGGTCGCACCTCCATCGTGTCCGATCCGGCTTTCGAAAAGGCATTCTATGGCCTCGCCGGCTATCGCAATCTGGGTCGCCGCGCCGTGCGTGTCGATATTCTCGAGCGCCTTGCCGACCTGATCCGTCCCGCACTTTCGTGGAAGCCGGGTTCCGGCGCACGTCCCGAGGGCGGTTATGATGGCGCGGCCTTTGTGGTCACGCCGGCCATGATGTCCATTCTCGGCGCGACCGCCGATGATATGGAGGCCATCCTCAAGGGACTGGGCTACCGCAGCGAGGCGAAGCCGGCCGAAGAGGTTGCAACGCATCTGAAGTCGCTGGACGACGCTGCCGCCGAGAAGGCTGCTGCACCGGCCCAGGCTGCCGATGCTGCCGCTCCCGCCGAGGCCGAAGCCGAAGCCGCCGCGAAGACGGACGACGCGCCCGCCGATGCAGAGAAGCCTGCTGAAGCTGAAGCGCCAGCCGGGGAAGCGAAGCCCGAAGCCGAGGCGAAGCCGGAAGCTGATGCCAAGCCGGAGGTTGAGACGCCGGTTGCCGCTGAGGCTCCGGCTGAAAAGGCCGCTGACGAAGAGGAAGAGCCCAAGCCCGTCATGATCTGGCGTCAGGCCCGTTTCGACGGTCGCAAGCGTCAGGGCGGCGGCAAGGGCAACAATCAGCGTCAGCAGGGACGTGGTGGCCGTCAGGAGCGCGAAGGCGCACCGCATCGCGGCAAGCCTAACCGCAGCAAGGATGGCGACAAGCAGGGCTTCAAGCGCAAGGGTGGCGCAGGCCGTCCGCGCGAAGAGCGTCCGGCGCGCATCGATCCCGATTCGCCCTTCGCCAAGCTCGCTGCCCTCAAGGATCAGCTGAAGAAGTAGCGACATGCGATGAGCGGCACGGTCTTGGAACGCCAGCGTATCGACAAGTGGCTGTTCTTCGCACGGGTGGTGAAATCCCGCTCGCTTGCCGCAAAGCTCGCCCAGGCGGGCCGTGTGCGGGTCAATCGCAACAAGATCGAGCAGGCCGCCTACCAGATCAAGGTGGGCGACGTGCTCACCATTTCCCTTGAGCGGCACGTGCTCGTCTATCGGGTTCTGGCTCCGGGGGCGCGGCGCGGCCCGGCTGAGGAGGCCCGCACGCTCTACGAGGATCTGACCCCGCCGGCGCCGCCCAGGGATGCCGTCGTCAAGGCGTCGGCGCCGCGGCGCGACGCCGGGGCAGGGCGACCCACCAAGAAGGAACGCCGCGCGCTTGATCGCTTGCGTGACGACCCGTGATGGCGATGTTTGCGCCGTTTGAGATTGGAATGGGATTCCGCCTGCGACGATTGCCGCGCAACAACGGGCCTTGCAACCGCCGTTTAAAGGGGCTACCTCACCACTCGACATTTTAAGAAGCTGTCAGCCGAGAACACCCATGACCTATATCGTCACCGACAATTGCATCAAGTGCAAGTACATGGACTGTATAGAAGTCTGCCCGGTGGACTGTTTCTACGAAGGCGAAAACATGCTCGTCATCCACCCGGATGAGTGCATCGATTGCGGTGTCTGCGAACCGGAATGCCCGGCCGAAGCCATCAAGCCCGACACCGAGCCGGGTCTGGACAACTGGCTTCAGCTTAATTCCGAGTATGCCGAAAAATGGCCCAATATCACCGCTAAGAAAGAGCCTCCGGCAGACGCCAAGGAATTCGACGGCGTCGAAAACAAGCTGGAGCAGTACTTCTCGCCGGAACCCGGTGAGGGAGACTAGATCGCCGCGCGCCCATCGGGGCGCACAAACGACGATCTTGATGATTGACTGAGCATCGGATTAGCCCGAAACCCGAATTCGACTTTTCGGTCCGGTGCTCTGAGCCCACAAATTGACGTGGGACATAATGCGAATAGATGGGGCGGTCGCGCAGGAAACTGCGGCGACATATTCGCACATGCGGCAAAATCTTGATTCTTTCGGCTTTTTGTGGTAGCTTCACAAAATCATGCCGGTGACAACACGTCTAATTATGGCGCACACACACTAATCACTGAAAGGTGGGGCTCCAAATCCAGGCCAGGGCAATCTGGGTCAGGATGTTTTGGTTTGCGTGGCGGGCCTTCGGTGCAGGCGCAGTCACCATCTTCCGGAGCTTGAACTCTTTCATGCACACGACAAGCCGGCAGGCGTTTTTGGGTACGGGGCATCGCCGAGGCGAGGCGTTGCTCACATACCCCTTTAGAACAGGAGTGTTAGGCGGATGACCACCCAGCAGAAAAAATCGGCGCAGCGCCAGGGTTTCAAGACTGGCGAATACATCGTTTACCCGGCGCATGGCGTCGGCCAGATCGTTACGATCGAAGAGCAGGAAGTCGCCGGTCACAAGCTGGAATTGTTCGTCATCGATTTCGAGAAAGACAAGATGCGCCTCAAAGTGCCGGTCGCCAAGGCGACGTCCATCGGCATGCGCAAGCTTTCCGAAACCGATTATGTTGATCGCGCTCTCAAGGTCGTTCAGGGCCGTGCCCGCGTGAAGCGCACCATGTGGTCGCGCCGCGCGCAGGAATACGATGCGAAGATCAACTCGGGCGACCTGATCTCCATCTCGGAAGTCGTGCGTGACCTTTACCGCGCCGACAACCAGCCGGAGCAGTCCTATTCGGAGCGTCAGCTTTATGAAGCCGCGCTCGACCGCATGGCGCGCGAGATCGCAGCCGTCAACCGCATGTCGGAGACGGAGGCTGTCCGCCTGATCGAGACCAACCTCAACAAGGGCCCGCGCCGCGGTGCGAAGGCCGACAATGAGGAAGCCGAAGAGAAGGAAGAAGCTGCATAAGCTTCCCACCTTATCTGTTTTGAAAAACCCGGCTGTTTCAGCCGGGTTTTTTATTGCCGGCTACTAAACTGTAATCGGCTGGAACTTTTTTCGTCTGCGACTCGTTACTCTAGGTGATGTCTCGTTTCTTCGGTCGAGATCACCGCTTTTTGCAAAGCCTGGTCGGGGTCCCGGGATGTCCGTCATTGGCGTGTTTCTGCACCAGCAGATGCCGCGTCAGGGCGCTCTGACACGTGTAACCGCGCATCGGCAATTGGGCCTGTGCGTATGGGCTGACCGGCTTGGAATCCTCTCCTTAAGAAAGGGGCCAAGCCAGAGCATCGGACCGAAAAGTGGGAACCGGTTTTCGGATCATCCGATGCTCCATCAATGGTTTGGATCGCCCTTTATGCGTCCGGACGGGCGCATGGCGATCCAGAAACGCGGGAGAGCATCATGCAAGACCGGGCGGAACGCAAACTCATAGAAAAGGCCATGAAGGCGCCTTATCTGGCGCTGGAGGAAGAGCAGGACCTCGCACAGCGCTGGCACAAGAAGCAGGACCAGCAGGCGCTTCATCATTTAACGGTGGCGCACATGCGGCTTGTCATTGCCATGGCGTCGCGCTTCAGGAATTTCGGATTGCCCGCTGCCGACCTCATTCAGGAGGGGCATATCGGCCTTCTGGAAGCGGCGGCCCGGTTCGACCCGGAACGGGGTGTGCGCTTTTCCACCTATGCGACCTGGTGGATACGCGCCTCGATGCAGGATTATGTCCTGCGCAACTGGTCCATCGTGCGTGGCGGCACGAGTTCGGCGCAGAAGTCGCTGTTTTTCAAATACCGCCGGCTGAGGGCCAAATTGCAGAAAAGCATGGGCTCACCCAGCGAAATTCATCAGGAAGCGGCCAAGCTTCTCGGCGTTTCGCCTGCGGATGTGGCGATGATGGACGCGCGGCTTTCCGGCCCGGATCTGTCGCTTAACGCGCCGGTGCGGGATGAAGGCGAGGCTTCAGCCGAGCGCATGGATTTCCTGCCCTCCGATGAGGCCCCGGTCGACGAGACGGTCGAACACATGATCGATGAGGAACGGCGGGCGCTCTGGCTGACCGACGCACTCGATGTTCTGGACAGGCGCGAGCTGAAGATCATCCGCGAGCGGCGTCTGGCAGAAGATGGCGCAACGCTTGAAGCGCTCGGTTCGGCGCTGGGCATCTCCAAGGAGCGTGTGCGGCAGATCGAGACGCGGGCCATGGAAAAACTGCGCACGGAGCTCACGCGCGAGCATCCCGCGCTGTCCGGCAGCACGGCCTGATCGGCTGGCCTCGCGCCAGCCGTAATTTAGCGATCAGTGACGATCTTGACCTTGCTCCCGGCCGACGGCGTTGCGCCGGGGCCAAGTGCGTTGAGGAGCCGGAAAAGCTCCACCTTGCGGTCCACACCGCGCATCTGCGCTGCCAGCGAACCGAGCGTCTCGCCCGGCTGAACCGTCACGACACGCACGCGCAGCGGCTTGAGCGCAGCGCGCTCCGCCTGATTGAGAATGCGGAAGCTCTGCCCGACGGAATTGGCAACCCGTTCCAGATCGTTGCTCGTCGCAGGCGCTGCCGTCAGCAGGCGGTAAACCTGCCCGCCGGAGCGGATCACCGTCACGTCGAACTGCCAGCCATCGGCGCTCGCGCGTCCCTTGGCTGCCGGATATCCATTGATCGTGAACGTGCGGATGGTTTCGGGCTCCAGACCCGCAACCCAGCCGCTCGTCAGATAATCCGTCAGCGAAGTGCGCTGAGGCACCGTCGCTCCGTCGAAGCGCACCGCGATGTCGTCCGGCCCGACAGCCGTCACCGCCTTGGTGGAATTGTCGATGATGAAGCCTTCGGGCACCTGGAAGGCGACGCCCAGACCCGGATGCAGGAAGTCGCGCCCGCGCACATAGCCCTCTTCCGGCGAATCCCCGTAGATCATGCCGTCAATGCCGGCGAGGAAGGAATCGCGGTCGCGCTTGCCTGCGGCGTCCGGCTGCTGCATCTCGCGCGCATGGCGCTGCGCGAGTTCGATGCGCCGTGGTGCGTTGGGGTGGCTGGCGAGGAAGTCGAGGCTGGCGTCGGTCGCGCCGCTCACACTGCGGAAGCCCTGATAGGCGTCCATGGCCTGCAGGAAGCGCGCAGCCGCGAATGCATCATAGCCCGCATGGGTTGTGGTGCGGATGCCCAGACGGTCCGCTTCCAGCTCCTGATTGCGCGAGAACTGCGCGAGCCTCAACTTGCCGCGTACCAGCGCTGCCTGCGCCGCCTGATCGCGCCCGTCGATCACCTCGCTCACCACTTTCGAGGCGAACTTTTCCTGCGCTTCGAGCTTCTGCCGCTCGATGCCGTGATTGGCTGTGACGTGCGCCATTTCATGCGCGATGACCGCTGCAAGCTCAGCCGAATCATTGGCGAGCGCCAGAAGACCGCGCGTGACATAGAGATAGCCGCCCGGCAGCGCGAATGCGTTGACGTTGGGCGAATTCAGAATGGTGACCGTGTAGGCCGCACCGGTGTTCTGCTCATCCAGCGTCAGAGACCCCACCACCTTGGCGACCATGCGCTCCAGCTTCGGATCGGAGTATTCGCCGCCATAGGTCTGCAGAATGCGGGGATGCTGCTGGCGTGCAAGCCGTGCAAGACGGTTGCCGCGCGTCACCGAATCGACCGTGACCGGGTTCGACGACGGCATGAAGCTGCCTGTGTCCGTGGGCACCATCTGGCAGCCCGACAGGAGGACTGTGAGCGCTACGGCGAGAATGGCTTTGCGCGGTATGGCTCGCGCTGATGGCTGGAAATTCATGGTAGCGGGCGCTTCATTGGACAGGGTGGTGTCCTTCCGGTTGATTTTGTCCAAAGCATGACCGTCATTAATGCCCAAGTCACGCACTTGGTTCCCTCAACATGGCGTGATGTCCCGTCCGAGCCACGGTCTAGCGCATAAGCTGCAACAGTGGAATCAATTTGTTGTAGAGTAATTTATTTCCCGCCGTGCGCCTATGTAGCGATTGAAGGCTTCTGAGGCATCGCCGGCGATGAACGCTGCGGTTGTGCCGCTCGCGGCGACCTGCCCCTCTTCAACAAAGATCATCGTCCTGCAAAGCCGTTCCGCGTCGCGCGGGTCATGCGTTGCCATCAGCACCGTCATCTGCTGTTCCGCATGCAGGGCGCGGATCAGGTCCAGCATCTCGTCGCGCAGCGCCGGTCCGAGCGAGGCGAAGGGTTCGTCCATCAGGAGCACCGGACGCTTGCGGATTAAAACACGCGCCAGCGCCACCCGCTGGCGTTCACCGCCCGAAAGCGCCCGTGGCAGCCGGTCTTCCTTGCCGGCAAGCCCGGTTCTGGCAAGCGCATCGGAGACCGCCGCGCGGTCTTCTTCCGTCAGCTTCAGCGCAGGCGAGCGCCCCAGCCCCACATTCTGCGCGACCGTGAGATGCGCGAAGAGATTGTTTTCCTGAAACACCATGGAGACGGGCCGGCGATGCGGCGTCAGCCCGGAAACATCCTTTCCGTCGATCATGATGCGACCGGAGGTCGGTGTCTCGAAGCCGGCGATCAGGCTGAGAAGCGTCGATTTGCCAGAGCCGCTCGGGCCCATCACGGCGACGATGTCGGACGGGGAGATGGTCAGGTCGAACGCCATTTCGCTCCCGCCCGGATAGGCAAAGCGCAGCTTTTCGAGTGTGATCCCCGCGCCGTGTGCGGCGTCAGCCTTGGTCATGTCTTCTCCTTGCCGAGACGGTCGGCCACGAACATCAATGCCAGACAAAGAAGCCCGAGGAAAAGGGCAATGCCTGCGGCATCCGCCGTGCGATAGCTGCCCATGCGCTGCAACAGAAGATAGGGCAGGGTCTGCACCTGATCGGAGCCGAACAGCGCGATCACGCCGAGATCGCCGAGCGAAAGAGCGGCGGCGAAGGCGAGCGCGGTCGCGGCAGGGCGGCGCAGCGCCGGCCAGTCGACGAGGCGTAGTCGTGTCCAGCCAGTGATGCCCAGCGACAGGCAGAGCCGCTCATGGCGGGCGCTGGCAGCGTCATAGGCCGGGCGGATTGCGCGGATTGCAAACGGCATCGCCATCACCGCGTTGACGGTGACGACCATCGCCGGTGCAAAGGCAAAAACATCGCCCACATGCCGCAGCAGAATGAACCAGCCGGCACCGATCACCAGCGGCGGAATGATGAGCACCATCGCCGCCCCGCTGTCGGTGGCGCGTTCAAGCAGGCCCGCAGGCAGCGCGCCGCGCTTCATTTCGAGCGCCCGGCGGGCCGCCACCAGCGCCAGCGAGAGAACAAGGCATAAAAGCGCGGAGAGGCTGGCGAAAAGCAGGCTGGTTGTTGTGGCCGAGAACACCGCGCTCTCGGTGGCAAGCCGCGCCAGATCCGCCTTCAGACCGGCGATCACGGTCGCAGCCATCGGTCCGGCGACGAAGAGCAGCCCCGCGACGATGATGACGGTGTTGAGAACCGTCTCCAATGGCGTGTGCCAGACAATGCGGCGCGGTGCGACGGGCAGGTTGGCATCGCCGCTGAGCGACGCGCCGAGCCGGCTTAACGCCAGAACAACGCCGCCGGCCAGCGCCAGCTGCACCAGCGTCAGCACCAGTGCGCGGGCCGGGTCGAAGTCGAACCGCAGCGCCTGATAGATCGCCACTTCCAGCGTTGTCGCGCGGGGTCCGCCGCCAAGCAGCAGGACGATGGTAAACGAGGTCACGCACAGCATGAACACGAGGCCGGCAATGCCGGGAAGGGCCGCGCGCATGGCCGGCCATTCGAGAAACCGGAACGAGGCGCGCGCGCCCATGCCGAGCTGGGCCGCAAGACGCCATTGGTCGGCGGGCACGCTTTCCAGCGCGTTCAGGAACAGGCGCGTGGCAAGCGGCAGATTGAAGAAGACATGGGCGACCAGAATGCCCGAAAGCCCGTAAATGCCGGGCCAGTGCTCATTGAAGAGCACGGACAGGAAAGGCGCGAAAATCCCCGCTCTTCCCAGAAGCGCCAGAATGCCGAGCGCCGCCACAATGGCGGGAAGCGCAAGCGGCACGGCAAACAGGCGCAGAATGAAGGCGCGCCCCATAAATGCGGGATGGCGCGCCAGCGCGCGCGCCAGAAGGATCGCCGGCACGACTGATAAAAGCGTCGATAACAGCGCCTGCCAGAGCGTGAAGCGGGCGATCCGCAGCAGATAGGCGTCGAAAGCTGCAAACGCGCCCGTACCCTGTTGCAGGGCCTCCACGGCAAGGCCCGCAAAGGCCCCGCCGATCAGCAGGCCGACAGCGGCCAGCGCAAGCCGTCCCGCTGCGATACGCCTGTCCATCAGGGGGCGTCTTTCCATGTCGGGCGCGCGCGAAACGGTCAGCGGCTCATCACCGAGAGCCACTCATCGACCCAGGCCTTGCGGTTTTCCGCCACCTCTTTCGATGAGAATTCGAGCGTCTCGCCCGGCTTCACCAGAGTGTCGAACACCGGGTTGAGCGGCTCCGATGTCTCGCCGGCCGGGAACATCCAGTTGGTTTCGGGAATCGCGTCCTGAAAGCCGGGACCGGTCATGAAGGCGAGGAATTTCTGCGCCAGCGGGTTTTCCGCACCCTTCACGGTCTGTGCTGCCACTTCCACCTGAAGATAATGCCCTTCTTCAAAGCCCGCCGCCTTGTAGCGCTCGGAATCTTCGGCAATCTGGTGATAGGCGGGCGAGGTGGTGTAGGACAGCACCATCGGCGCTTCGCCGCTGGTGAACAGGCCATAGGCCTCGCTCCAGCCCGGCGTCACCGTCAGCACCTTGTCCTGCAGTTTGCCCCAGGCGTGCGCTGCGTCGTCGCCATAGACGGCCTTCATCCAGAGCAGCAGTCCGAGGCCCGGCGTGGAGGTGCGCGGGTCCTGAATGGCGATCTTCAGATTGCTGTCGCTCTCCACCAGCTCCTTCAGGCTTGCCGGCGGGGTCTCGATGGCCTCGGTGTCATAGACAAAGGCGAAATAGCCGTAGTCGAACGGAACGAACATGTCGTCCTCGAAGCCGCCCGGCACGTTCACCCTGCCCATGTCGACGCCATGCGGCGCAAACAGGCCGGTCTCGCGGGCCTCGTGCACGAGGTTGTTGTCGAGACCGAGCACGATGTCGGCCTTGGTCGATTTGCCTTCGAGCTTCACGCGGTTCAGAAGCGCCACGCCATCGGCCACGGAAACGAAATCCACGTCGCAGCCGCATTCCGCCTCGAACGCCTTCTCCACCGCCGGGCCGGGGCCCCAGTCGGAGGTGAAGCTCTCATAGGTGTAGACGGTGAGCTTGTCTTCGGCCGCCGCATGGCCGGCCATGGCCAGCGTGCCAAGCGCCATGGTGGAAAGCAGTGTGGTCGCGCGCATCTGCGCCTCCTCTCGTTTGGTTGGGGAATGAGGCGCTGTGCGAAAAGCGTCTAATCCCTCCGCCGGTGCAAACCGGATCAGGTTCAGCGGGTTGGCCGGGTTCCACTGATGCGGCTTTCCTTTGATCAAGGCAAAGCTGCATCCGTTTCAACCACTGGGCCTCTCAGCCGGCAATCCGCCGGCACCCCGTTAGAGCGACCGGGAAAATAGGGCGCGGCAGGGGCTGGCGCAAGAGGCGGAATGGCGCGAACGCCGTTGGCGCTTGCCCGCCGGCATGATATGGGCCTCGACCATGAGCCTGTTTACCCTTCTCCTGGGCGGAGATCTCACACGCACGCCGGCACTCGATGCCGAAATCGCCGACAGCCGCATCATCGCGGCTGATTCAGGCATGCGTCACGCAGCGCTTCTGGGCGTTATGCCGGAGCTGTGGGTCGGCGATTTCGATTCCGAGCCGGACGGCATGGCCGAGGCCTATGCCCGGGTGCCGCGCCGCGCCTTTCCCGCCGACAAGGACAAGACGGACGGGGAACTCGCCATCGCCGCAGCGCTGGAAGCGGGCGCGACGAGCCTCGTTCTCGTGGGTGCTTTCGGCGGCGCGCGGCCCGATCACATGTTCCTGCATCTCGCGCAGGCGCTTCAGCTTTCAGAACAGGGCATTAAGACGCGGCTGACAAGCGGCGTGCAGGAAGGCGTGCCGCTGCTGCCCGGAAAACGCCATCGCTTCGACTATCCGCAGAAAACGCTGTTTTCGATCCTCGGCTTTTCGGCCCTTTCCGGCCTCACCGTGGAAGGGGCCAAATGGCCGCTCGATGCGGTCGAGGTTCCTTTCGGCTCGTCGCTGACCCTTTCCAATGTGGTCGATGGCGAACTCGCGGTTACCCTCAAAGAGGGCAGGGCGCTTCTGGTCGCCCATCTTTCCAACGACGGAGAACACTGATCCATGGCGCCGCCTCTTTTAAAGCTTGATGGCATTCGCCTGACCTTCGGCGGCACGCCGCTGCTCGATGGCGCATCGCTGATGGTCGGCCCCGGCGAGCGGCTTGCGCTGGTCGGGCGCAACGGCTCCGGCAAGTCGACACTTCTGAAGATCGCCGCCGGCCTCGTGGAGCCGCAGGATGGCGAGGTGTTCCGCCAGCCGACGGCGACCGTGCGCTATCTGCCCCAGTCGCCCGACTGGCAGGGTTTTTCGACCGTGCGCGCCTATGTGGAGGCCGGTCTCGGCCCGGCGGACGACATCAACCGCGTGGCGCTGGTCATCGATCGGCTGGGCCTGTCCGGCGATGAAGACCCGGCAACGCTGTCGGGCGGCGAGGCGCGCCGTGCCGCGCTCGCCCGGGTGCTTGCGCCCGAGCCTGATCTGCTGTTGCTGGACGAGCCGACCAACCATCTCGACCTCGCCACCATCGAATGGCTGGAAGAAGAGCTGCAGCGCACGTCTTCAGCCCTTGTCACCATCTCGCATGACCGTCGTTTTCTCGAACGCGTGAGCCGCGCAACCGTCTGGCTCGACCGTGGCGTGACGCGCAGGCTCGACAAGGGCTTTGCCCATTTCGAGGACTGGCGCGATCAGGTGCTGGAGGAGGAAGAGCGCGATCAGCACAAGCTTGCCCGCAAGATCGAGCGCGAGGAACACTGGCTGCGCTATGGCGTCACCGCGCGCCGCAAGCGCAATGTGCGCCGTCTGGGCGAGCTGCATGCGCTGCGCGAAAAGCACCGCAGCCATCGCGGTGCGGAAGGCGTGGCGACCATGACGGCCAGCGACGCCGCCGAATCCGGCAAGCTGGTCATCGAGGCAAAGGGCCTCGCCAAGTCCTATGACGGGCTTCAGGTGGTGAAGGATTTCTCCACGCGCATCCTGCGCGGCGACCGTGTTGGCCTTGTCGGCCCCAATGGAGCCGGCAAGACGACGCTGATCAATCTTCTGACCGGCAAGCTCGAGCCGGACGAAGGCTCGCTGCGGCTGGGCGCAAATCTGGAAATCGCAATTCTGGACCAGAAACGTGCACTGGACCCGCTGGAGACCCTGTCTCATTTCCTCACCGATGGCCGTGGCGACAGCGTCGTGGTCAACGGGCAGGAGCGGCATGTCGTCTCCTACATGAAGGACTTCCTGTTCAAGCCCGAGCAGGCCCGCACGCCGATCCGCGAGCTTTCCGGTGGCGAGCGCGCGCGGCTTGTGCTCGCCCGCCTTCTGGCCCGCCCGGCCAATCTTCTCGTGCTCGATGAGCCGACCAACGATCTCGACATGGAAACGCTCGATCTCCTGCAGGAGCTTGTCGAGGGCTTCCCCGGCACCGTGCTGCTCGTCAGCCATGACCGCGACTTCCTCGACCGCACGGTCACGAGCACCATTGCGCCGGCCGGCGATGGCCGCTGGATCGAATATGCCGGCGGCTATGCCGACATGATGGCGCAGCGCAAGGGCGAGGAGCTGGAGCGGCGCAAGGCGCGCACGGCAGAGCAGCAGAAGACCAGGTCAGCCGGCAATGCAGGTGCGCCGAGGGCAGCTTCGAAGAAGCTCTCCTACAAGCAGAAATTCGCGCTGGAGACCCTGCCGAAGAAGATCGATGAGCTGGCTGACGAAATCGCGGCTCTGGAGAAAAAGCTCGCCGATCCCAACCTCTACACGCGCGATGCCGCCGCCTTTCAGCGCTTTTCCAAGGAGCTGGACGACGCGCGCGCCAGCAGCGAGAAGATGGAAGAAGAGTGGCTGGAACTCGAAATGCTGCGCGAGGAAATCGAAGGCGCTTAGCGGTTTTTGCTGAAGCACCAACTTCAAGGCCCCCTTCTCCCCGCAAGCGGGGAGAAGGAAGCTGTCATCCCGCACGCCTTCACCGGCTGCTAACCAGACTGGTTCACAATGCTTCCCATGAACCAGGAATTTCTCGTTTCCGCAAAGCCCGACCTTCAAAAGGCCCGCACCGCATGGCTTGCCACGCTTGCCGGTGAGCGGCGTCTCTCCGCGCTCACCGTCGATGCCTACGAGCGCGACACGCGGCAGTTTCTGCAATTCCTGACCGGCCATTGCGGCGATGCGCCGGGCCTCTCCGATATTGCCGAACTGCGCCCGGCGGATCTGCGCGCCTTCCTCGCCTTTCGGCGTGGCAACGGGGCCGGCGCGCGCACGCTCGGTCGCGGCCTTGCCGGGGTCCGCTCCTTCCTGCGCTACCTTGAGCGCCGCGGGCTTGTGAATGCGGCCGCCGCCGCAGCGCTCAAAGCGCCGCGCGCACCCCGTGCATTGCCCAAGCCACTGACGGCGGTCGATGCCCGCAAGGTCGCTTCCGGCGCCGGGCAACTGGCCGAGGAGCCGTGGATCGCCGCGCGCAATGCAGCCGTCTTCACGTTGCTTTACGGCGCGGGGCTGCGCATTTCCGAGGCGCTGGGGCTTCTGTGCAGTCAGGTTGCCGACATGCGCCAGGGTGCGCTGCGCATCACCGGCAAGGGCGGCAAGACGCGGCTCGTGCCCGTCCTGCCCGTCACGGTCGAGGCGGTCGCCGAATATCAGCGTCTCTGCCCCTGGCATGGTGAGGCCGACAAGCCGCTCTTTCGCGGCGCGCGGGGCGGCGCGTTGCAACCGGCCATCATTCAGCGCGAGATGAAGCGCATGCGCTCGGCGCTCAATCTGCCGGAAACGGCCACACCCCACGCACTGCGGCATTCCTTCGCCACCCATCTTCTGGGGCGTGGCGGCGATCTGCGCGCAATACAGGAACTGCTCGGTCACGCCAGCCTCTCCACCACGCAGGTCTATACCGGTGTGGACACGGCGCGGCTTCTGGAAATCTACGATGCGGCCCACCCGCGCGCCTGAAACATTCCCCCGCAACCACTGGGTTCCCACGAAACCGCGCGGTTCGATTAACGCTTTGGCCGTGATTTGCGTCTAGCGTGGCCGCATGAAAACGCACGTCAAAGCCACCGCCATTCCCATGGCAGAACGGTTCGCAGATCGCCTCTTCCAGCTGGCGGCTGCCTTTCCGTTGCTTCTCCTTCTCGCGCTTGTCGTCGGCCTCGTCACGGCCACCCCGGCGAAGTCCAGAGAGATTGTCTGCGCGGGCAAGAACCTTCTGACCGAACTCGCAACGGACGATCCCGCAGCGCTCGAAGAGGTGCGGCGGCAGGCGGCCGAAACGCCCAATGGCAGTGGCCTTCTGTGGCGGGTCGAAAAGGAGGGCGTGGAGCGCTCTTATCTTTTCGGCACCATGCATATGAGCGATCCGCGTGTCGTGACGCTGACGGAAGACGCGCAGGCGGCTTTCGATGCCTCCGAGCGTGTCGTGATCGAGACGACCGACATTCTCGACCAGTCCAAAATGGCGGCCGCCATGTTCAAGCGGCCTGAACTGATGATGTTCACCGGCGACGAAACGCTGGCCGATCATCTGAGCGAGGAAGACCGCGAAGCGGTTTCAGAGGCGCTAACCGAGCGCGGCGTGCCCTTTTCCAGCGTCCAGAAGATGAAACCCTGGATGCTGATTTCGCTGGTCGCCCTGCCGGGCTGTGAGCTTGAGCGCAAGGAAGCGGGCATGCCTATCCTCGACATCAAGCTTGCCGCCGATGCGGAAGCCTCCGGCAAGGAGGTGCTTGGTCTCGAATCCGCTGTCGAACAGCTCGACGCCATGGCTTCGCTGCCGCTCGACCTGCATATGCGCGGTCTGGTGGAAACGCTGGCGCTGGGCGATGGCCTTGATGACGTGATGGAGACCATGGTTGCACTCTATGCGCAGGGCGAGACGGGCATGTTCTGGCCGCTCATTCGCGTCGCCATTCCTCAGGAGGAAAGCGCCGGCGACGACTATGCCGCGTTCGATGAGGCGATGATCAAGGTGCGCAATGGAACCATGGCCGAGCGCGCCGCGCCGATCCTCGACCGGGGCAGGGCGTTCATCGCCGTTGGCGCACTGCATCTGCCCGGTGAGGAAGGTCTCATCGAATTGCTGCGCGCCGAGGGCTATGTGGTCGAACCCGTTCTGTAATTCCAGGGTTCCGGCTAACTAATTGCATGTTATCGTCTGGCCAGCGCTGGGGAGCGCCATCTGGAGTGCGATCATGCGCGACGACAACGATAATGAAAAAAACGGGGATAATGAAAAACCCGGGCGTCATTCCGCCGGGTCGGCCGGGGCGGTGAGATCGGAAGGAACGCGCGGCTTCGTGCTCGGTGCAGTGGGCGCCGCGATCATCATCCTCGTCATCATGGCGTTTTCCGGAACGGGCTTCTTCGGCGGTGACGACCCGCCTGCCGACGATGCGGGTGTCGTGCCCTTGGGCGATGGCGGCTAAGGCGCTTTCTGTCCGGCGAGATGCCTGACACGGCACACATCAAAACTCGTAAACCCGACCTGAAACGAAAAAGCCCCGCAGCTTGCGCCACGGGGCCTTTGTCTCACGCAAATGCGCGGGATCGGATCACATGTGGATCGGCTTGGCGAAGGTCGCGAGAGCCGCTTCCTTGACCGTTTCCGACATGGTCGGGTGGGCGTGGCAGGTGCGCGCCAGGTCTTCCGAGGAACCACCGAACTCCATGAGAACAGCAGCCTCGTGGATCATTTCGCCAGCACCAAAGCCGACGATGTGAACACCCAGAACACGGTCCGTCTTCTTGTCGGCAAGCACCTTCACGAAGCCGTCCGTCTTCAGCATGGAGCGCGCGCGTCCATTGGCCGAGAAGGGGAATTTGCCGGCGTTGTATTCCACGCCAGCCTTCTTCAGCTCTTCCTCGGTCTTGCCGACGGAAGCGACTTCAGGGCTCGTGTAGACCACGCCGGGGATCACGTCATAGTTCACGTGTCCGGCCTGACCCGCCAGGATCTCGGCCACGGCAACGCCTTCATCCTCGGCCTTGTGCGCAAGCATCGGTCCGGCAATCACGTCGCCGATGGCGTAGACGCCCTCCACATTGGTGCGGAAGTGACCATCGGTCTTCACGCGGCCGCGCTCATCGAGCTCGATGCCAACCGTGTCGAGGCCGAGACCATCGGTGTAGGGCTTGCGGCCCGTCGCCACCAGAACGACGTCGGCTTCCAGCGTTTCGGCGTCGCCGCCCTTTGCCGGCTCGAAGGTCACCTTCGCGCCCTTGCCGGCCTTGGCCACATCCGTGACCTTCGCGCCGAGCTTGAACTCGAAGCCCTGCTTGCCCAGCATGCGCTGGAACTGTTTGGCCACTTCGCCGTCCATGCCGCCGAGGATCGTGTCGAGATACTCGACCACCGTCACCTTGGCGCCCAGACGCGCCCAGACGGAGCCAAGCTCGAGACCGATCACGCCGCCGCCGACAACGATCATGCGCTCCGGCACCTTGGAGAGTTCCAGCGCGCCGGTGGAGGAGACGATCACCTTCTCGTCGAACGTCACGTCGACGCCCGGAATGCCGGCCACGGCCGAGCCCGTGGCGATGACGATGTTCTTCGCCTCCACGGTCTCTTCCTTGCCGTCATCGGCCTTCACGGTCACCTTGCCTTTGCCGGCAATGCTTCCGAAGCCGCGAAAGATGTCGATCTTGTTCTTCTTCATCAGGAAGTCGAGACCCTTGGTGTTCTGCTCGACTGTCTTGACGCGGTGCTCCATCATCTTCTTGAGATTGAGCTTCGGCTTGCTCACCTCGACGCCGAGATCGGCAAGACCATGTCCTGCCTCCTCGAACAGCTCCGTGGCGTGCAGCAGCGCCTTGGAAGGGATGCAGCCCACATTGACGCAGGTGCCGCCATGGGTGGGCAGCTTCTCGACCACGGCCGTCTTGAGGCCAAGCTGCGCCGCCTTGATGGCGCAGACATAGCCGCCGGGGCCGGTGCCGATCACGACGAGATCATAGGTGTTGGACATGGGTCTTTTGCCTTTTTCTGCTCGGTGATCGCCTAGAGGTCGAGAACCAGACGCTCGGGATCCTCAAGCACGTCCTTGATGCGCACGAGGAAGGTCACGGCTTCCTTGCCGTCCACGATGCGGTGATCGTAGGAGAGGGCGAGATACATCATCGGACGGACGACGATCTGGCCGCCGACCACCATCGGCCGCTCCTGGATCTTGTGCATGCCCAGAATACCCGACTGCGGGGCGTTCAGGATCGGGGTCGACATCAGCGAGCCGTACACACCGCCATTGGAGATGGTGAAGGTGCCGCCCTGCATGTCGGCCATGGAAAGCTTGCCGTCGCGGGCAGCGAGACCCAGACGACCGATTTCCTTCTCCACCTCGGCAATCGACATCTGGTCGGCATCGCGCACCACCGGCACGACGAGGCCGCGGTCGGTGCCGACGGCAACGCCGATATGGCAGAAGTTCTTGTAGATGATGTCCGTGCCGTCGATCTCGGCGTTAACGGCCGGGATTTCCTTCAGCGCATGGGTCACCGCCTTGGTGAAGAAGCCCATGAAGCCAAGCTTGACGCCGTGCTTCTTCTCGAAGAGCTCCTTGTACTTCTTGCGCAGCTCCATCACGGCCGTCATGTCCACCTCGTTGAAGGTGGTCAGCATGGCGGCTGAGTCCTGCGCGTCCTTCAGGCGGCGCGCAATGGTCTGGCGCAGACGCGTCATCTTCACGCGCTCTTCGCGAACCTCGTCCTCGGCCGGGGAGGCCGGGCGGGCTGCCTTCGGCGCTTCGGTGCGGGCGCTGGACGATCCGCCTTCAATGGCGGCGATCACGTCGCCCTTGAGCACCTGGCCACCCTTGCCGGAGCCGGCAACGTCGGAAGCCTTGATGCCCTTTTCGGTCATCATCTTCTGGGCCGAAGGTGCTGCCGGGCGGCCGCCGTCTTCGTCCTTCTTCGCAGCAGGCGCCTCGGCCGGCTTGTCGGCCTTGGGAGCGGCGGCAGAAGCGGTTGCGCCCTGCTCGATGCGCAGCAGCAGTGCGCCGACTGCAACTTCATCACCCGTGGTAACCACCATTTCGGTGATCACGCCGTCGACCGGAGACATCACTTCCTGTGCTGCCTTGTCGGTCTCGAGTTCGAGAAGCGCTTCGTCGGTCTTCACCGCGTCGCCGACCTTCTTGAAGATCTCGCCGACCTCGGCCTCGGTGACGGACTCGCCCGCCGATGGAACATTCACCTCGACGATTTTTCCGCCGGCCATGGTTGCCTCCTGATTTTCAGAGCTGCCGGACGAAGCTTCGCCGGACTGTTTGGTTTCTGCTTTTGCTTTGCTGGCGCTACCGCCTGCGGCAATCATGCCGAGCAGTGCGCCGACTTCGACGGTTTCGCCTTCCTTGACCACGATCTCGTCAAGCGTGCCGGCTGCGGGAGCCGGCACCTCGATGGAAACCTTGTCGGTTTCCAGTTCGACGATCGCTTCATCGGTGGCGATGGTGTCGCCCACCGATTTCATCCAGCGGGCGATGGTTGCCTCGGTTACGGACTCGCCCAGTGTGGGAACCCGAATCTCGGTCGCCATGTGGTTTTTCTCCGTCGCTTGCTATTCGCCAAGCGCATCTTCGAGGAATGCCTCGAGCTGCGCCAGGTGTTTCGACATGAGGCCCGTCGCCGGCGATGCGGCGGCCGGACGGCCCGTGTAGCGAACGCGGGTGTTCTTTGCCTCGATGTGCTGCAGAACCCACTCAAGATACGGCTCGATGAAGGACCAGGCGCCCATGTTCTTGGGCTCTTCCTGACACCACACCATTTCCGCGTTCTTGAAGCGCGAAAGCTCGTTGATCAGAGCCTTGGCCGGGAACGGGTAGAGCTGCTCGACGCGCAGCAGGTAGACATCGTCCAGCCCGCGCTTCTCGCGCTCTTCATAGAGGTCGTAATAGACCTTGCCCGTGCACAGCACGACGCGGCGGATCTTCGAATCCTTCACCAGCTTGACGCCGTTCGCATCCTGATGCTCCGCATCGTCCCACAGCAGACGGTGGAACGCGCTCTCGCCGGAGAGTTCGGCCAGCGTCGAGACGCAGCGCTTGTGGCGCAGCAGCGACTTCGGCGTCATCAGGATCAGCGGCTTGCGGAAGTCACGCTTCAGCTGACGGCGCAGGATGTGGAAGTAGTTTGCCGGCGTCGAGCAGTATGCGACCTGCATGTTGTCCTCGGCGCACATCTGCAGCCAGCGTTCGAGGCGGGCGGAGGAGTGCTCCGGACCCTGGCCCTCATAGCCGTGCGGCAGCAGGCACACGAGACCCGACATGCGCAGCCACTTGCGCTCACCAGACGAGATGAACTGGTCGAACACCACCTGCGCGCCGTTGGCGAAGTCGCCGAACTGGGCTTCCCACAGCGTCAGCGCCCGCGGTTCTGCAAGCGAGAAGCCATATTCGAAGCCGAGCACGGCTTCTTCCGAAAGCATCGAGTTGATGACTTCGTAATAGGCCTGCTGCGGTCCCATATTGTTGAGCGGGATGTAGCGGTTCTCGTCGCGCTGGTCGTAAAGCACCGAGTGGCGCTGCGAGAAGGTGCCGCGCTCGGAGTCCTGACCGGAAAGGCGAACCGGGTTGCCTTCGAGCAGGATCGAGCCGAAGGCAAGCGCCTCGGCCGTCGCCCAGTCGATGCCCGCGCCCTCGTCGATCATGCCCTTGCGGTTCTTCATGAAGCGCTGGATCGTGCGGTGGGCTTCAAAGTCCTCCGGCACTTCGGTCAGCTTCTTGCCGATCTCCTTCAGCGTCTTCACCGGCACGGCGGTCTTGCCCCGGCGCTGCTCGTCCGCATGGTCGGCCTTCTTCAGACCCGACCACACGCCGTCCAGCCAGTCGGCCTTGTTCGGCTTGTAGGCCTGGCCCGCATCGAACTCCGTCTCCAGGTTCGAGCGCCATCCAGCACGCATCTCTTCGATGTCGGCTTCGGTAACGAGGCCTTCGGCCAGCATCTTCTTCGCGTAGATTTCGCTGGTCGTGGGGTGCTTGCGGATGTTGCTGTACATCAGCGGCTGCGTGAACGCCGGCTCGTCGCCCTCATTGTGGCCGTAGCGGCGGTAGCAGAACATGTCGATGACCACCGGCTTGTGGAAGGTCATGCGGAATTCGGTCGCAACCTTTGCCGCATAGACCACCGCTTCCGGGTCGTCGCCGTTCACGTGGAAGATCGGCGCTTCGATCATCTTCGCCACATCCGAAGGATAGGGCGAGGAGCGCGAGAAGCGCGGATTGGTCGTGAAGCCGATCTGGTTGTTGATGATGAAGTGCACGGTGCCCGCAACGCGGTGTCCGCGAAGGCCCGAAAGACCGAAACACTCCGCCACCACACCCTGGCCGGCAAAGGCGGCGTCGCCGTGCAGGAGCAGCGGCATGACGCGCGCGCGCTCTTCCGGCGGCACGATCTCTTCGCGCTTGCGGCCAAACACCTGATCCTGCTTGGCGCGGGCCTTGCCCATCACCACAGGGTTCACGATTTCCAGGTGAGACGGGTTGGCGGTCAGCGACAGGTGAACATTGTTGCCGTCGAACGCACGGTCGGAGGAAGCGCCGAGATGGTACTTCACATCGCCCGAACCTTCCACGTCGTCAGGTGCGAAGGAGCCGCCCTTGAACTCGTGGAAGATGGCGCGGTGCGGCTTTTCCATGACCTGTGCGAGCACGTTCAGGCGGCCACGGTGGGCCATGCCGAGAACGATTTCCTTCAGGCCCATCTGGCCGCCGCGCTTGATGATCTGCTCGAGCGCAGGGATCAGCGCTTCACCGCCGTCGAGGCCAAAGCGCTTGGTGCCCTTGTACTTGACGTCGATGAACTGCTCGAAGCCTTCGGCCTCGATCAGCTTCTGCAGGATCGCCTTCTTGCCGTTGGCGGTGAATTCGACGCCCTTGTCCGGACCCTCTATGCGCTCCTGAATCCAGGCTTTTTCGGCGGGGTTGGAGATGTGCATGAACTCGACGCCCAGCGTCGAGCAATAGGTCCGCTTGAGGATGTCGAGCATCTCGCGGATGGTCGCCGTCTCCAGACCAAGCACATGGTCTATAAAGATCGGACGGTCGTAGTCTGCCTCGGTGAAGCCATAGGCCTCTGGCGACAGCTCGTTGTAATCTTCCAGCGGCTTGGCAATGCCAAGCGGGTCGAGATCGGCATGCAGATGGCCGCGCATGCGATAGGCGCGGATCATCATGATGGCGCGCACGGAATCGCGGGTCGCCTGCAGCGTCTCTTCGGGAGAGAGCTTGGCCCCGGCCTTCGCAGCCTTGTCCTTGATTTTGCCGTCGAAGTGTTTTTCGACCGCGCCCCAGTCGCCATCAAGCGCCGAGACGAGTTCGCCATTGGCGGCCTGCGGCCAGCCCTTCTTCTTCCAGGACGCGCCGGCGGCGTTCTTCTTCACATCGGCTGCGTCGTCCTTGAGCGCGCCGAAGAAGTCCCGCCAGTCCTCGCTGACCGAGGCTGGATTGTCCTGATAGCTGGCGTAAAGCTCCTCGATGTAGGCAGCGTTGCCGCCATACAGGAACGAGGTGAGCGACATTTGGTCGTTGGCCTGATCTTGCCGTGCCATATCACTTCCCGGAACGACGGTTCCGGCTCCTTGGTCGCCGGCAATAAAAGCCGGACAGTCACATTGTTCCCGGCTGCCACTTGTGTGGCAAGCCGGGATTGATCGTCCTCAACCCTTGATCGCTTCGACGAGCGTCTGGCCAAGGCGCGCCGGGGAGGGCGATACCTTGATGCCAGCAGCTTCCATCGCTGCAATCTTGTCTTCTGCGCCACCCTTGCCGCCGGAAATCACGGCGCCTGCGTGGCCCATGGTGCGTCCGGGAGGAGCCGTACGGCCCGCGATGAAGCCGGCCATCGGCTTCTTGCGGCCCTTCTTGGCCTCGTCGCGCAGGAACTGGGCTGCTTCTTCTTCTGCCGAACCGCCGATCTCACCGATCATGATGATGGATTCGGTCGCGTCGTCGGCAAGGAACATCTCCAGCACGTCGATGAACTCGGTGCCCTTCACCGGGTCGCCGCCGATGCCAACGGCCGTCGTCTGGCCGAGGCCGGCATTGGTCGTCTGGAACACGGCCTCATAGGTGAGCGTGCCCGAGCGCGACACGACGCCAACGGAACCCTTCTGGAAGATGTTGCCCGGCATGATGCCGATCTTGCACTCGTTCGGCGTCAGGACGCCGGGGCAGTTCGGGCCGATCAGGCGCGAGTTGGACTTCTCGAGCTTCGCCTTCACATGGACCATGTCCATCACCGGAATGCCTTCCGTGATGCAGACGATGAGCGGGATTTCCGCCTCGATGGCCTCGATGATGGCCGCGCCTGCGCCTGCCGGCGGAACGTAGATCACGGACGCGTTTGCGCCGGTCTTGTCCTTGCCTTCGGCAACGGATGCGAAGATCGGGAGCTCTTCACCGCCCTGGCCGGTCCAGGTGGAGCCGCCCTTCTTGGGGTGAATGCCGCCGACCATCTGCGTGCCGTGATAGGCGAGCGCCTGTTCGGTGTGGAAGGTGCCGGTCTTGCCGGTCAGGCCCTGCACCAGGACCTTGGTGTCTTTGTTGACGAGAATGGACATCTTGGCTCAGCTTCCCTTAACGGCTGCAACGATCTTCTTGGCGGCGTCGTCGAGATCATCGGCGGCGATCACGTTGAGACCGCTTTCGTTGATGATCTTCTTGCCAAGATCGACATTGGTGCCTTCGAGGCGAACCACCAGCGGAACCTTCAGACCCACTTCCTTGACGGCAGCGACAACGCCTTCAGCGATGACGTCGCAGCGCATGATGCCGCCGAAGATGTTGACCAGAATGCCTTCCACTGCCGGATCGGCGGTGATGATCTTGAACGCTGCCGTCACCTTCTCCTTGGTGGCGCCGCCACCAACGTCGAGGAAGTTGGCAGGCTCGGCTCCGTAGAGCTTGATGATGTCCATCGTGGCCATCGCAAGACCGGCGCCGTTGACCATGCAGCCGATATTGCCGTCCAGCGCCACATAGGCGAGGTCGTATTTCGAAGCCTCGATTTCCTTCGCGTCTTCCTCGGTCGTGTCGCGCAGGGCAACCACGTCCTCGTGACGGAACAGCGCGTTGCCGTCGAAGGAGACCTTGGCGTCGAGAACGCGCAGACGGCCATTGTCCATGACGATCAGCGGGTTCACTTCCAGAAGGCTCATGTCCTTCTCGGTGAACGCCTTGTAGAGGATCGGGAACAGCGTCTCGCCGTCCTTCGCCGCGTCGCCCTCGAGCTTCAGCGCCTCGTTGAGCTTCTTCACGTCGTCAGCCGTCACGCCCGTATCCGGGTCGATGGGGAGCGTGAGGATCTTCTCAGGCGTCTCTTCTGCAACGGCCTCGATGTCCATGCCGCCTTCCGTCGAAACGACGAAAGCCGGACGGCCGACCGTGCGGTCGATGAGGATCGAGAGGTAGAGCTCGCGGTCGATGTCCGCACCGTCCTCGATGTAGAGGCGGTTCACCTGCTTGCCGGCCGGGCCGGTCTGCTTGGTGACGAGCGTGTTGCCCAGCATCTCGTTGGTGTGAGCGACAACTTCCTCGACGCTCTTCGCAAGGCGCACGCCGCCCTTTGCGTCAGCGCCGAGTTCGGTGAACTTGCCCTTGCCGCGTCCACCGGCGTGGATCTGGCTCTTCACCACATAGAGCGGACCGGGAAGCTGCTTTGCAGCAGCTTCGGCTTCGCCCTTCTCGAACACCGGCACGCCATCGGCCACCGGTGCGCCATAGCTCTTCAGAAGCTGCTTGGCTTGATACTCGTGAATGTTCATGGCGCGGCCTACTCCTACTTTTTCAGGTTGGGCGCGATGTTGGCGCAGGCCTCGCAAAGACCGGCGACGGCCTCGACGGACTGGTCGAACATCTTCTGCTCGTTCTTGTTCAGGTCGATCTCGATGACGCGCTCGACGCCGCCGGCGCCGATCACCGTCGGAACACCGACATACATGTCCTTGACGCCATACTGGCCGGCAAGATGCGCTGCGCAGGGCAGGACGCGCTTCTTGTCCTTCAGGTAGCTCTCGGCCATGAGAATTGCCGAGGAAGCCGGAGCGTAATAGGCGGAGCCGGTCTTCAGCAGGCCGACGATCTCTGCGCCGCCGTCACGGGTGCGCTGTACGATCTGGTCGATCTTTTCGTTGGAGGTCCAGCCCATCTTCACCAGATCCGGGATCGGGATGCCGGCAACGGTGGAGTAGCGCGTCAGCGGAACCATCGAATCGCCGTGTCCGCCCAGCACGAAGGCCGTCACGTCTTCGACGGAGACCTTGAACTCTTCCGACAGGAAGTGGCGGAAACGGGCCGAGTCCAGCACGCCGGCCATGCCGACCACGTGGCTCTTCGGCAGGCCGGAGAACTTCTGCAGCGCCCAGACCATGGCGTCGAGCGGGTTGGTGATGCAGATCACGAAAGCGTTGGGGGCGTATTTCTTGATGCCCGCGCCAACCTGCTCCATGACCTTGAGGTTGATGCCCAGAAGGTCATCGCGGCTCATGCCCGGCTTGCGGGCGACGCCGGCGGTGACGATGCAGACATCCGCGCCTTCAATGGCGGAATAGTCGTTGGCGCCAACCATCTTTGCGTCAAAGCCTTCGACCGGAGCCGACTCGGCGATGTCCAGTCCCTTGCCCTGGGGAATGCCCTCGGCAATGTCGAACAGGACAACGTCGCCCAGTTCTTTCAAGCCCGCCAGATGTGCGAGCGTTCCACCGATCATGCCGGAGCCGATTAGAGCGATCTTGTCGCGTGCCATGTGGATAGAATTCCCCCTTGTGTCGAAAGGATAGGTGGTGAGATTTGTCTAAAGAGAAAATGCGCGCGTCGCGTTTTGCCTGTGCCGTGTCACACCGATGCATTCGGGCCTACGTCCCGCCACGGACCTTTGTTCAAAGGCGCGGCAAATTCGTGGCGTGGCCCGCTCTGTAAGCCTCTCTGGAATAAGCATACTGGCAGGAAAATTCAACCGGTTCTTACACGGCCAGAAATTTCAATCGTTTAGACAGTTTGGGAGTTACGTAAACGTAAAAATTTTGCCCGATTAATGTGCATATCTGCAGACTCTCCGGTGTTCTGGCCGATCTTCTGGCTGCTTTTTCGCGCTGACCGGTCGTCAGTCTTTCTTTCCGGCCTGATCGTCGTCCGTCTCAGTCCGGTCACGGCTTTTCGCGGTGGTCCGCTCAAGCCAGTCCCGGCTCTGCATTTCGATCAGGCGCGAGGCCGTGCGGTCGAACTCGAAGGCTTCCGTGCCGTTGCTAGCCGTATATAGAGCCTCCGGTGCGGCTTGGGCAGAGACAAAGAGCCGCGCTTCGGCGTCATAGAGCGTGTCGATCAGCAGGATGAAGCGCTTGGCCTCGTTGCGGCGCTTCATGTCCATGGTCGGCACATTGTCGATGAAGACCGTGTCGAACGCCCCGGCAATGGCCAGATAGTCGCGCGCGCCCAGCGGCTTTTCGCAGAGATCGGCAAAGGCAAAGCGCGCTGCCGATCCGGAAGCCTGCGGCACCGCCACCGCGCGTCCCTTCACCGTCAGCGTCGCCGGCTCGACGGGCTGCCCGTCCACCACCGTGTTCCAGGCTTCATCCATCTGCTCCCGGGCCGCCGCGTCGTCGGGCGTCATGTAGACGGGAATGCGGTTCAGCTTCTGCATCCGGTAATCGGTATCGATGTCGAGTTCCAGGACGCGGGTGTGATCCTTGAGAATGCCAATGAAGGGCAGGAAAAGGCCACGGTTGAGCCCGTCGCGATAGAGGTTGTCAGGTGCGACATTGGAAGTCGCGACCAGCACCACGCCGCGTTCGAACAGCGCCGAGAAAAGCCGCGACAGGATCATCGCGTCGGCAATGTCGGTCACCGTGAATTCGTCGAAGCACAGCACCCATGCTTCCTTCGCAAGGGCGGCCGCAACGGGCGGGATGGGATCCGTTTCCTGCGTCTCGCCGGCCTTCAGCGCCTCGCGGTGCCGGCCGATGCGGTCATGCACGTCGGCCATGAAATCGTTGAAATGCGCGCGTCGCTTGTGTTCCACGGGCACGAGTTCATGGAAAAGGTCCATGAGCATGGTCTTGCCGCGCCCGACGCCGCCATAGACATAGAGCCCGCGCACGGGCTCCTGCACCTTGCGGCGTTTGGCGAACAGCCAGCCAAGCGCGCTCGATTTGCGCGCCAGTCTTTTGTCGCTGATTTCGCCGATCAGCTGGTCGAGCGCCGCCGCGATCTTTTCCTGCACGGGGTCGCGCGCAATCGCACCGGTCTCGACCAGATGGTCGTAGCGCTTTGTGACGGAGGGATGGGTCACGAGACCGTCACGCAATGTCATGTCAGACTTTCAAGCTTGGCCTTTCGGCCGAAATGTGTTGGCGGTCTTGCTTTAGCGCGACAGCGAAATCGGCTGACCGTTGCTGGTCTGACCATCGAAACGGCCTGCGCCCGACGAATAGAGCGTTGCCAGCACGCTGCCATTGGCGTCGTAGAAAGCGAGCTGCTTGCCCTCGACATTCCACGATTTCACACCGTCCATCGGTGCGGGGCAGCGCAGCGGGCCGGCGCGGTAGCCGGCGCCGAACTTGGTCTGCGGCGTGGCCACGCGGCAGGACTGGCCGGCCACATTGACGCTCCACACGCCGGCAACGCTGCCGGTGGAAACTTCCGCGGCCGTGTTCGGGTCGATCGCGGCCATCTGCGTCTGCTGCGGCGCTTCGGGGAACTGCGACGGATCCGTCTGCGTGGCGGAGGGCGGCGGCAGCTGGTTCGACGTCACGACGCCGGACGGTGCGGACGGCAGCGGCTGCGGCGCGGGGCTGTTCATGGATGAGAAGCGGTCGCTCTGACAGCCGGCAAGCGCCAGCGCCATCAGCGATACTGCCAGAATTGCGGTTTTGTTATGCGGCATTCCGTTTCTCCGTTTGCGCGACCAATGCACGAGCATCCACACCGGTTCCATCTAAATGCCCGATCGTGGCAAAGTTTGGCGATTATAACAGCCCACCCATGGTTAAGAACCGGTTTCGAGCATGTCTGTTTGTAACTGTTTCTTATTGGCAACAGTATCCGCGGGCCTCTTTCACCCCTCTGGGAACCAGCCCGGCCCTCCCGCGTTGATGCAGCTCAACAGGCGCTGGAGCGTTTTGCATGCCGGTCACCATGCCAGAAGGCCGGGTGTCGCATGAAGAAAAGCGGCCGCCCGGCGCTGCAAAAGGAGGGCCGAAAATGCTGAAATGGATTCTCATTCTCTTGATCGTTGCCGCCGTCGCGGGTCTGCTGGGCATGAACAGCCTGGCGGGCGCGGCCATGACCGGCGCAAAACTCTTGATCGCCGTGGTGCTGATCCTCTTCCTTCTCGCCGTGTTGGGCATTGTCGTCATAGCCTGACGCCGCGTGCGATTGATGGGCCGAATGATGGGCCGTTTGTCTGGTAATTTTGCCTGTCATCAGCCATATAGGCGCCTGAGACACAGGGTTTTGGAGCCACTATGGCGCTTGAGGCAGCATTCGCGAAGATGAACGGCCTCGGCAACGCAATCATCGTTGCCGACATGCGCGGGCGCGCGGACAGGGTTTCGCCCGAGGCCGCCCGCGCCCTCAACGCCGATCCCGCGACCCGGTTCGACCAGATCATGGCCATCCATGATCCGCGCGTCGCCGGCACGCACAATTACATCGAAATTCTCAATTCCGACGGCACTCAGGCGCAGGCCTGCGGCAATGGCACACGCTGTGTCGTGCAGGCGCTCGCCGCCGAAACGGGACAGAAGGTCTTCACCTTCCAGACCGTTGCCGGCATCCTCAACGCCGAGGAACATGAGGACGGCCTGATCTCGGTCGACATGGGCAAGCCGCGCTTCGGCTGGCAGGACATTCCGCTCGCCGAAGAGTTTCGCGACACGCGCATGATCGAGCTGCAGGTCGGTCCCATCGATGCGCCGGTGCTGCATTCGCCCTCCGTCGCCTCCATGGGTAACCCCCATGCGATCTTCTGGGTCGAGGGCGATGTCAGTGATTACGACCTGCCGCGCTTCGGTCCGCTTCTTGAAAATCACCCGATCTTCCCGGAGCGCGCCAACATCTCCATCGCTCAGGTCACCGCCGATGACGCGCTGACGCTGCGCACCTGGGAGCGGGGCGCAGGGCTTACGCGCGCCTGCGGCTCGGCCGCCTGCGCTGCCGCCGTGTCCGCCGCGCGCACCGGACGCACCGGTCGCCATGTCACCGTCACCGTGCCGGGCGGGCCGCTCGATATTCTGTGGCGCGAAGACGATCACGTCATCATGACCGGCCCCGCCGAATGGGAATTCTCCGGCCGTTTCGACCCCGCCACCGGGGCCTGGGAGCGCGAGACCGAGGGAGCAGCCTGAATGGCGGTGGATGTTCTGACATTCGGGTGCCGGCTGAACGCCTACGAGTCCGAGGTCATCAAGCGCGAGGCGAAAGACGCCGGGCTTGAGGAGCTGGCGGGCGGCGCGGTCGTCATCAACACCTGCGCCGTGACCGGCGAGGCGGTGCGTCAGGCCCGCCAGGCGATCCGCAAGGCGCGGCGTGAAAACCCCGATGCCCGCATCATCGTCACCGGCTGCGCCGCACAGACGGAGCCGGGCACCTTCGACGCCATGGATGAGGTCGATCTCGTTCTCGGCAACGAGGAAAAGCTCAAGGCCCACAATTACCGCGCCCTGCCGGATTTCGGCGTGAACCAGTTCGAGAAGGTTCGCGTCAACGACATCATGGAAGTGCGCGAGACCGCCTCGCACATGGTCGAATCCATCGAGGGCCGCGCCCGCGCCTTCGTTCAGGTGCAGAATGGCTGCGATCACCGCTGCACCTTCTGCATCATTCCCTATGGCCGGGGCAATTCCCGCTCGGTGCCCATGGGCGCGGTGGTCGATCAGGTGCGCCAGCTTGTCGGCAATGGCTATGGCGAAGTGGTGCTCACCGGCGTGGACCTGACCAGTTTCGGGGCCGATCTGCCGGGCAGCCCGCGCCTCGGGCGGCTTGTCTCCACGCTTCTGCGTGAAGTGCCGGAGCTTGAGCGCCTGCGTCTCTCCTCCATCGATTCCATCGAGGCGGATGACGAGCTGATGCGCGCCCTGGCGGAAGAGGAACGGCTGATGCCGCATCTCCACCTTTCGCTTCAGCATGGCGACGACATGATCCTGAAGCGCATGAAGCGCCGCCACCTGCGCGCCGACGCGATCGCATTTTGCGAGCGTGTGCGCACGCTCCGGCCCGACGCCGTGTTCGGCGCAGACATCATTGCCGGTTTCCCGACCGAGACCGACGCGATGTTTGAGAATTCGCTGAAGATCGTCGAGGAATGCGGTCTCACGCATCTCCACGTGTTCCCCTTCAGCCCGCGCGAGGGCACGCCGGCAGCGCGCATGCCGCAGCTCGACCGCGCGCTGGTGAAGGAGCGCGCCGCGCGTCTGCGCGCCGTGGGCGACGCCGCCTATGCGCGGCATCTTGCATCGCTTGACGGCACCCGTCAGCGCATTTTGATCGAGCGGCCAGGGCTTGGCCGCACAGAGGGTTTCACGCTGGCCGCGCTTGAAGGCGGTCAGCCGGGGCAGATTGTCGAGGCGCGGATCACCGGCCACGACGGGGAGCGGCTCACTGCGGTCGCTGTCACACAGGAAGCGGCGTAGCAGGCATGGCATTCGGATTTATCAAGAAGGTCTTCTCGTTCGGCAAGAAAGAGGCCGGGGAGACACCACCCGAAGAGGTCACCGAGACCGAAACGCCGGACGCCGCCGCTGCGGCGCAACCGGCTGACGCCGCACCGGCTTCCGAACCGTCCGAACCCTTGACGGAAGAGCAGCGTGCTCCCGAAATCGTTCCAGAGCCAGAGCCAGAGCCAGAGCCAGAGCCAGAGCCAGAGCCAGAGGTCGAAGAACCGGACGCAGCGCCTGCGACCCCTTCTCCCCTCCTGAGCCCGTCGAAGGGACGGGGAGAAGGTGAGGATGAGGGGCAGCGCGACGCCGACGACATCAAGCCTGCCGCCGAAGCCGCGCCGACACCCTCGACCGATGACGCCCGCCCCTCATCCGGTCCTGCGGACCACCTTCTCCCCGCTGGCGGAGAGAAGGAAGCGGAGCCCGTTATTGAGGTCACGGAAAAGACCGTTGCCGACGAAGCTCTGGAACCGAAGGCCGAAGAACCGGACGCAGCGCCCGCGACTCCTTCTCCCCTCCTGAGCCCGTCGAAGGGGCGGGGAGAAGGTGAGGATGAGGGGCAGCGCGACGTTGACGACATCACGCCGTCACCTGATGCCGCGCAAGCCGCTGCCGCCGGCAAGGTCGCCGTCTCCAAAGCCGTCGAGCGCGTGGAAGAGAAGGCTCCCGAACAGGAAACGCCGCAGCCGCGCAAGCCATGGTTCCAGCGTCTGCGCGAGGGGCTGTCGCGCTCGTCGCGCGAGCTGCGCGATTCCATTGCCGGCGTCTTCACCAAGCGCAAGCTGGACGAAGACACGCTTCAGGATCTCGAAGACGTTCTGCTGCGCGCCGACCTCGGCCTTGAGACCGCCATGCGCGTGACCGATGCGCTGGCGTCGGGCCGCTACGGCAAGGATGTGTCGGGCGAGGAAGTGCAGGCCGTCATGGCCGAGGAAATCGAGAAGGTCCTGGCGCCGGTCGCCATGCCGCTCGAACTCGACCTCTCGCACAAACCGCATGTCATTCTCGTGGTTGGCGTCAACGGCACCGGCAAGACGACCACCATCGGCAAGCTGGCCGCAAAGCTCACCGAGGGCGGGCTCAAGGTCACGCTGGGCGCTGGCGACACGTTCCGCGCCGCCGCCATCGAGCAGCTCAAGATCTGGGGCGAACGCACCGGCTCGCCGGTCGTTTCCTCAAAACTCGGCGCGGATGCGGCGGGGCTTGCCTTCGATGCCTATGAAAAGGCGAAGGAAGCCGGCTCCGACGTGCTGATCATCGACACCGCCGGCCGTCTTCAGAACAAGGCGGAGCTGATGGCGGAGCTTGAGAAGATCGTGCGCGTGCTCGGCAAGCATGATCCCGATGCGCCGCACACCGTCCTTCAGACGGTCGACGCGACCACCGGGCAGAACGCCCTTAATCAGGTCGAAATCTTCCGCAATGTTGCGGGCGTGAACGGTCTGGTCATGACCAAGCTCGACGGCACGGCGCGCGGCGGTATCCTTGTTTCCATCGCCGCCAAGCACAAGCTGCCGGTCTATTTCATCGGCGTCGGCGAGCAGGTCGACGATCTCGAACCCTTCTCGGCGAGTGATTTCGCCAAGGCGATTGCAGGAGTTGCATAAGCGTGAGCGAGAAACACATCTTTGAACGCGACCCCGCCGATCCCAAGCGCAAGGAGATCAACCCGATCCTCAAGCTGGCGCTGGAACTGGGGCCGCTCATGGTGTTCTTCTTCGCCAATTCGCGCGGCGAGTGGCTGGTCGGGCGCTTTCCCGCGCTGGCGGAGCTCGGTGGCCCGTTGTTCGTTGCAACCGCGCTCTTCATGGCCGCCACGGCCATTGCGCTCGCCGTTTCGTGGGTCCTCACGCGCACCCTTCCCATCATGCCGCTCGTTTCGGGCGTTGTGGTGTTCGTGTTCGGCGCGCTGACGCTCTACCTGCACAGCGAAATCTTCATCAAGATGAAGCCGACCATCGTCAACACGCTGTTCGGCGTGGTGCTTCTGGGCGGTCTCGCCTTCGGCAAGTCGCTGCTCGGCTATGTGTTCGATTCCGCTTTCAAGCTGGATGCGGAAGGCTGGCGCAAGCTCACCCTGCGCTGGGGCCTGTTCTTCATCTTCCTGGCGGTGGTCAACGAAGTGGTGTGGCGGATGTTCTCCACCGACACCTGGGTCGCCTTCAAGGTGTGGGGCATCATGCCGATCACCATTCTCTTCACGATGAGCCAGATGCCGCTCATCATGAAGCACTCGCTGGAAGAGCCCACCAAGTAAGCACGATGCGCAGATTCAACAGGTTAGAGCGTCCTTTGTGCGTCCGAATGGACGCACGGCGCTCTAGCCGGCGGCATCCCGCCTTGCGGCGCTGATGGCGTCGTCCAGCCGGCTGTAGAACCGGAGTGCGGGTGGCCGCATCCCGTGGGTGCGCAGCAATTTGCGCACCGGCTGGCTCGCTCCCGCGAGATAGACATTGGTTCCCTGCTGGCGCGCCTTGCGCACGAAACCTTCAATGGTCGCGGCCGCCGTGGAATCGAGAAAGCTCACCGAACCGATATCGATGACATAGGCTTTCGGCTGGCCGCCGATCCGGTCGAGCGCCGCTCCCACCGCAGCCGCCGCGCCGAAGAAGAACGCGCCGGCAATGCGGTAGACGACCACATCGTCATCCGTCGCGTTCGCCGCCGAATAGGGGCCTTCGCCGCTGTCTGGCTGGTCGCTCAGCGATGAAACGCCATGCTCCACGCGCACCGCTTCCGACATGCGGTGCAAAAAGAGCAGCGCGCCGAGGCCGAAGCCCACCAGAATGCCCTCTGTCAGGTCGCGGAACACCACCAGCAGGAACGTCACCAGAAGCACCACCGCGTCGCCCCACGAGGAGCGCAGCAGTGCTGCAAACTGGTGCTTCTCCGCCATGTTCCACGCCACAACGGCCAGAATGGCGGCAAGGGCTGAAAGCGGGATGAAGCGCGCCAGCGGCGCGGCCACCAGCATGAACGCCAGAAGAAACAGCGAATGCAGCATGCCTGAAACGGGCCCGCGTGCGCCGGCCCGCACATTGGCGGCCGTGCGCGCAATGGTGCCCGTCACACAGAAGCCGCCAAACAGCGCCGAACCGATATTGGCCGCGCCCTGCGCCACCAGTTCGCTGTTGGAGCGGTGCCGGCGGCCGGTCATGGAATCGGCCACCACCGCCGAAAGCAGGCTTTCAATACCGCCCAGAAGCGCAAACGAGAAAGCGGCGGGCAGAACCGCCATGATCTTTTCGGTGCTCAGGTCCGGCAGATGCGGGGCGGGCAGCATTTGCGGAATGCCGCCGAACCGTGAGCCGATGGTTTCCACCGGCAGACCCAGCGCCCAGGCGACCAGCGTGGCCGCCACCACGGCGATCAGAAAGCCCGGCCAGTGCGGCCGCCAGCGGCGCAGCCCGACGATCACGGCCACCGAGCCAAGCGCCAGCAAAAGTGCTGCGGCGTTCACCGTCGGCGCGGCTTCCGCCAGCGCCTGCAATTTGGGGATGAAAGGCCCGGGCTCCGCGCCCGACAGCGTCAGGCCGAAGAAATCCTTGAGCTGGCTAGTCAGGATGATGACGGCGATGCCGGAGGTGAAGCCCACCGTGACCGGGTAGGGCACGTATTTGATGAAGGTTCCCAGCCGCAGAAAGCCGATGGCAAGCAGGATGAAGCCGGAGAGGAAGGTGGCGAGGATCAGCCCGTCTATGCCGTGCGCCTGCACCGTTGCGAAAA
This sequence comes from Nitratireductor sp. GZWM139, assembly GCF_030068685.1. NCBI lineage: Bacteria > Pseudomonadati > Pseudomonadota > Alphaproteobacteria > Hyphomicrobiales > Phyllobacteriaceae > Nitratireductor > Nitratireductor sp. GZWM139. Next base: position 106,932 of record NZ_JAMQML010000004.1, read on the forward strand.
CGAGCACGATGAACGCGCCCGCCGGTCCGCCGATCTGAAACCGGCTGCCGCCAAGCGCTGAAACCAGAAAGCCGCCGACAATGGCCGTGTAGAGCCCGCGCTCCGGCGGCACGCCCGAAGCGATGGCGATGGCCATCGACAGTGGCAGCGCGATGATCGCAACCGTCAGGCCGGCAACAATGTCGGCCTTGAGCGCGGCAGGGCCATAGCCCTCGCGCAGCACGGTCAGCAGTTTGGGCGTGAAAAGAGCAGTGAAACCGGGGCGCGTGGCGCTCGCCTGCATGGGAAAGCCTCATACCATCGGCAGCGGAAGGCCGTCGGCGTCTTGCAGGCGGTCGCCGTTGCATTTCGTCTCAGACGGATTTCACCTTTGCCGGGGTCGGCTCCCTGAAGCGCACGCCGCGGCCGGTGCCGAGGCTGGGCGCATGGTCACCGATCAGCTCGATGCCGGCGGCGCCCAGCGCCTCGACCACCTTGGACAGCGTGTCGACCACGCCGCGCACATTGCCTTCGCTGGCCTCCATTCGCTGAATGGTGGGCAGGGAAACGCCCGCTAACTCGGCCAGCTGTTTCTGGTCGATGCCCAGAAGGGCGCGGGCGGCGCGCATTTGTGCGGCGGTAATCATTGGCGCTCCGTCTTAGGATGCATATAATATCTTTCACTATTGATGTCTAGTACATCACTTTTGATGCTCTGACATCAATTAATGATGTTTGGAGCCTTGGCCCTAGGCACCCGATAACCCGATAATGCCGCCCATGATCAGCGCAACGCCCAGCCAGTGGCCGGCGTCGATCACGCTCAGCGTCCATCCGAAGCCCTGATAGCGCTGGTTGACGACCACGGTTGTCGCCATGAAGCCGAGCCACAGGAATGCGCCCGAGATAATGCCGTTCCAGAATGTTACCTGGCCCAGGCCCAGATGGCCGATCACGCCGGCCAGCACCCACGCCATGATCAGCTCCGCCACAAACGCGGCAATGACGAGTGGGGGCGTCATCTTTGCCTCTTCGGGCTTGATGCGTGCGGCCTTCATCCATGCCGTTCCCAGCGCGCGATAATAGAGCGCTCCGAACAGGCAGGCGGCCACCGCCGCCACAAAAATGGCAAGAAAATTGAGCCCCGCAAAATCCATCGTGTCCTCCTCCTCCGATGTCTTGAGCCGGGATTGAACCCATGCCCCCCGGAGTGGTCAAGTGAATTGCCAGACTGTGGTGCGTTTCACTTCGGCATCTTCCAGCGCGCGCGTCACCGGCACGGTGTAGACGGCGAGTTCGGAAAGGCGCTCGCGCGGCAGGTAGCTGCGGCCGGGATCACCGACAATCACGGTGGAGCCGGCCCGTGAAAGCCGTTCGAACCATGGCGTCAGCGTCTCGGTCATGGCCCTGTCGTAGAAAACGTCGCCCGCCAGCACCACGTCCCATCCGTCCGTCAGTCCGACGAGATCGTCCTGCGTGGTTTCGAACAATACGTGGTTTTCCGCCATGTTCAGCGCGCAGGCCGGTGCGCTGAACGGATCGATATCCGCCGCCGTCACGCGTTTGGCGCCCGCCATTGCAGCGGCGATGGCGACCAGTCCCGAGCCGGTGGCGAAGTCCAGCACGGTGCGGTCGCGCACGGTTTCGGGATGGTCGAGCACATACCGCGCAAGCCCCTGTCCGCCCGCCCAGGCAAAGGCCCAGAAGGGCGGCGGCAGACCGATTTCGGCAAGTTCCTCTTCGGTGCGTTGCCAGAGGTCGTGCGCCTCGTCGGCCAGATGAAGGGCGATCTCGGGCACATGCGGCGGTCGCGTCAGCGCCGTGTTGGCGCGGATGAACGCCGCCGCATTGTCCGCAGTGATTCGCCTCATGCGCGTTCTCAGAGGATTTTCTTGAGGCCACCCATGCGGCAGATCTCGGCCCATTCGTCCGGCCGCACCGGCTGCACGGAAAGCCTGGAATTGTTGACCAGAACCATTTCCGAAAGCATCGGATTGGCCTTGATCTCCGCCAGTGTCACCGGGCGGGGCATCTCTTCCACCGCGCGAATGTCCACGCATTCCCAGCGCGGGTCATCGGTCGTCGTGTCGGGATGCGCCAGTGCACACACTTCCACGATGCCCACCACGGAGGTTTCCTTGACCGAGTGGTAGAAGAAGCCGCGGTCGCCGAGCTTCATCTCGCGCATGTTGTTGCGTGCCTGATAGTTGCGCACGCCGTCCCACTGCTCGCCCGCGTCGCCTTTTTTCTTCTGCATCTCCCACGACCAGGTGGAAGGCTCGGACTTGAACAGCCAATAGGCCATCATGCGTTCTCCGGATTGTTGAAGACCCAGTTCCAGGCCCGTATTTCAACGGATTCGAACAGGCCCGCAAGGGCGTAAGGATCGGCTGCGGCGATCAGCTCCGCCGCCGCTTCGTCTTCTGCTTCCACGGCCACAAGGCTGCCGCAGGGCTTGCCCTCGGCGTCGAGGAAGGGACCGGCAAACTTCAGCGCGCCGTTTTCATTGAGCCCGTTCAGATACGCCACATGGTCGGGGCGTGTGCCCAGTCTCGTGTCCAGATGGCCTGGCTTGTCCTTGCAGATAATGGCGAAGATCATGGTGTTTCCCTCCGTGTCATGTTTCGCTTTTGAGCGGGCGTGAAAGCAGGGCTTCCATGGCGGCCTGCACGGTCAGCCTGCCTTTGAGAAGCTCTGTCACGCTTTCGATAATGGGCGCTTCGAGGCCGCGTTCGCGCACGATGCGCGCGGCAATCCCCGCCGTATGCGCGCCTTCGGCCAGCGGTCGGCCCTCAAGGCTTTCCCCGCGTCCCAGCGCTGCCCCAAAGGCAAAATTGCGCGATTGTTCCGAGCCGCAGGTCAGGATCAGGTCGCCGAGGCCCGAAAGCCCCATCAGCGTGTCGGGCCGCGCCCCAAAAGCCTCGCCGATCCGCCGCAGCTCCACGAATCCACGAGTGATCAGCGCCGCCGATGCGCTCGCGCCAAGGCCAGCGCCATGGGTCGCGCCGGCGGCGATGGCCAGAACGTTCTTCAACGCGCCGCCAATCTCCACGCCGGTCAGGTCGTCGGTCGAATAGCAGCGAAGGCGCGGCGCGGAGAGCCGTTCGGCGAGCGTCACCGCCAGATCGGCATTCTGCGCCGCAACTGTCACGGCGGTCGGCAGGCCGCTTGCCAGATCGCTGGCAAAGCTTGGGCCGGAGAGGGCGGCCACCGGGTTCTCCGGCAGCGCCTCGGCGGCGATTTCGGACATCAGCCTGCCCGTCTCGCGCTCAATGCCCTTGGCGCAAAGCACGATCGGGACACCCTTTGCCACATGCGGGGCGGCGTCGGCGAGAACCGTGCGCAGCGTCTGCGCCGGCGTCACCGCCAGCACGCAGTCAGCGCCCTCAAGCGCGCTCTGCATTTCGCTTGTCGCCTTAAGCCGGGCATCGAGCGTGATCCCCGGCAGATACCTTCTGTTGACGTGATCGTCATTGATCGAGCGCGCCAGCGCTTCGTCACGGGCCCAGAGCCGGGCGTGATGGCCGCCGGTCAGCATGGTCGCGCCGAGCGCCGTGCCCCATGCGCCTGCGCCCAGAACGGCGATGGTCCATTTCTGGGCCGATGACTTGGATGACGTCTGGGACGATGTCTCGCTCATGCCTTGGCTCCCCGTTTTCCGGTGCCGAAAAGTGGTGCTGCTGCCTGATCCAGCGGCCAGCGCGGGCGTGGCGCGAAGCCGAGCGCATCGTCCTCGCCAAGCTCTGCTTTGAGCCGCTCCAGACCCGCCCAGGCGATCATCGCCGCATTGTCGCCGCACAGCCGGATCGGCGGTGCGATGAGGCGGAAACCGGTTTTGTCACACAGCGTGTCAAGCGCGGTGCGGATTGCCTGATTGGCAGCCACGCCGCCCGCCACCACAAGCGCCGGCGTTTCGATGTCGGGATGGGTTTCACGGAAGCGTTCCAGACTTCGCTTCACCCGGTCGCTCAGCGTTTCCGTTACCGCCTGCTGGAAGGAGGCGCAGATATCGGCAATGTCGTCCTCGCCGAGCGGGGCCAGCGCAGAGGCCTCGCGCCGCACGGCCGTCTTGAGGCCGGAGAACGAAAAGTCGGGCCGCGCCTCGCCCTTCAGTGGACGCGGAAAGGCAAAGCGCTTCGGGTTGCCGCCTGCGGCCGCCTTTTCCACGCTGGGGCCGCCGGGATAGGGCAGGCCAAGCAGTTTCGCGGTCTTGTCGAACGCCTCGCCCAGCGCATCGTCGATGGTGGATGCCCAGCGCTGATAGCGCCCCACACCTTCCACATGAACGATCTGCGTGTGCCCGCCTGAAACGAGCAGAAGCAGATAGGGAAATTCGATCCCGTCCGTCAGCCGCGCCGTCAGCGCATGGCCTTCCAGGTGATTGACGGGAACAAGCGGCTTGCCGCTCGCCGCCGCAATCGCCTTGGCGGTGGTCAGGCCCACGATCAGCCCGCCGATCAGACCCGGCCCCGCCGTTGCCGCGATGGCGTCGATCTCGGTGAGCGACACGCCTGCTTCATCAAGCGCCGCCTTGATCACCCCGTCCAGCGCTTCCACATGGGCGCGCGCGGCGATCTCCGGCACCACGCCGCCAAAGGCTGCATGGTCGGCAATCTGGCTAAAAACCACATTGGAAAGTATCTCGGTCTTGCCGCCACGATCATCGATCACGGCGGCTGCCGTCTCGTCGCAACTCGTCTCGATGCCAAGGATGCGCGTCATTCAGCCTTACCTGCTCATGTTGCCGTCGCCGCCAATCCCCGTTAGGGGTGTGGTGCATCCGGTTCGGATGCGGGTTAGCACGGACATGACGGCATGCAAACTGATGTGGTGAAGATCGGCACGCGCGGAAGCGCTCTGGCAGTGGCTCAGGCGGCAGAGGTGCGCGCGCGCCTCATGGCGGCGCATGGCCTGCCCGAAGATGCGTTCGAGATCGTCGTCATCTCCACCTCGGGCGACCAGATTCAGGATCGCCCGCTCTCGCAGGCCGGCGGCAAGGGGCTTTTCACCAAGGAGATCGAGGAAGCCATGCTCGATGGCCGGATCGATCTGGCCGTGCATTCCTCCAAGGACATGCCCACCGTTCTGCCCGACGGGCTCGAAATTTCCGCCTTTCTCGAACGCGAAGATGTGCGCGATGTTTTCATCGGCCGCTCCATCGCCAGGCTTGAGGATCTGCCGCAGGGCGCCAAGCTCGGCACATCGTCGCTGCGCCGTCAGGCGCTGGTCCTGCGGCTGCGCCCCGATCTCGAAGTCGGCATGTTCCGCGGCAATGTGCAGACGCGCCTGCGCAAGCTGGATGAGGGCGTTGCCGAGGGCACGCTTCTCGCACTTGCCGGGCTCAACCGGCTGGGCGTGCCGCACATCGCCACCGAAATCATGGACCCCGAACGTTTCCCGCCCGCACTCGGGCAGGGTGCAATCTGCATTGAAAGCCGCATCGGCGATGCGCGCATCGGGCCGATGATCGCCGCGATCCATCATCCCCAAACGGGCGATGCGCTTCTTTGCGAACGCGCTTTTCTCGGCGCGCTGGACGGTTCCTGCCGCACCCCCATTGCCGGCCTTGCCCGCATCGAGGGTGACATGCTGCGCTTTTCCGGTCTGGTGCTGACGCCCGACGGGCGTGAAGTGCATGACATCGAGACCGAAGGCCGGGCAGCGGATGCCGTTCGTCTCGGCGCGGAAGCTGGCGCCGCCGTGCGCGAAAAGGCGGGCACGCGGTTCTTCGACAGCTGGCTCTAGCATGCGGCGGGTGCTGGTCACGCGCCCTGAACCGGGCGCATCGGAAACAGCCAGACGGCTTGCCGAAATGGGTTTCGAGCCGCTCGTCCTGCCGCTCACCGAAACCGTGCCGCTTCCTGCCGCCATACACGCCGAGGCGGTGGATGTGGTGGCTGTCACCAGCCCCAATGCCATCCGCCATGCGCCGCAATCCGTTTTCGACGCGCTGAAGGGCAAGCCCGTCTACGCCGTTGGCCGCCGCACGGGCGATGCCGCACGTGCTGCCGGGCTCCATGTGGTGGATGATGAGGCGGGTGACGCCGAACGGCTTTCCCGACGCATCGACGCCGCCTTTGCCGCCCCCTGTCATGTGACGGTGCTTTGCGGCCGAGTGCGCCGTGACGTACTCGAAACGCGGCTGATGGAAGCCGGCCACAGGCCGCGCCTGATCGAGATCTACGACACGCTGCCGCTTGAGCCTTCCGACGCCGCCGTCCAGTCGCTCATCGGCGACCGTCCGGTCGATGATGTGCTGCTTTATTCGGCCAATGGGGCCTTCCAGCTTGCGCGTCTCATGGCGCGGTCGGGCGTTGGGAAAAAATTAGCGGCTGCGACATATTATTGCCTCTCCGAGCGCATTGCCGAAGCTTTGGGGCCTGATGTCGCAAAAACCGCCCGAATTGCGGATTTTCCGGCGGAAGACCGTTTGCTGCTTCTGCTAAAGACGTAACGTCAATTGCGCTCGCCCCTGTTTTCACCACATGCGGGTGTGATAGGAACTTATATGCACTGCACATAGTGCAGGAACAGCCTTTTGCAGCGGAGTTGCCTGATGGTCAAAACGCCGAGAACGCGTCATTCCAAAACCCAGAAGGAGCCGGTGACCATCGATCTGGATCCCGATCAGGTAAAGCGGGAGAAGGTGGAAACGCCCGACGCGCCCGGCGATACCAGCAAGCAGGAAGCCAAACCGGAAGCGCCGAAGCCGTCTGACGCCGCCAGGGACAGCGCAAAGCCGGAGGCTACGAAGGCCGAAGCTGCCGCAAAGCCGGCTTCTTCTGCTGCTGCGAAGGACGACAAGGCCGCCACTTCGCCCAAAGACAAGCCCGCGTCGAAGGATGCCGGTTTCGGTCGGGACGCGAAAACCGGCAATGCCGGTGCACGGCAAGACGATCAGGCAGCGAAGTCCGCAAAGCCTGAAGCCTCCACCCCCGCCACCCCCGCCCCGGCCAAGAGCGGCGGCGCGGGTCGCGTCCTTGCTGGCGGTGTGGTCGGTGGCGTCGTTGCGCTCGCCATTGCCGGTGGCCTTCAATGGGCTGGCGTTCTGCCCGCGCTCGACACGAAGAGCAATGCGCCCGACCCGGCGGTCGAGGTGCTTCGCCAGCAGGTTGCAGCACTTGAGAGCAAGCTGAACGAACAGCCCGCCGCCGGTGGCGAAAGCGAAGCCGTCACCGCCGCTTTGAGCGAGGCCAGCGCCCGCGCCGGTGCGACCGAGCAGCGCCTTGCCGAGCTGGGCGATGAGATCACCACCCTGCGCGAATCGATGTCGTCCGGTGCGGCAGGCGAGGGGCCGGGGCTCGAAGCGCTTTCGCAGCGCCTGGCAGCGCTTGAAGAGCAGACGGCCAGCCTTTCGGCGTCCGGCGATGCCGGTGCGGCGCTGGAAGGCGTGACCGCGCAGCTTTCCACCATGGAAACCGCCGTTCAGGGCGCGACCGAGGCGGCGCGCGCCGCAAACCAGTCGGCGTCCGGCAATGCGACGACCCTATCCACGCTCAAGAGCGAGCTTGATGCGCTGAAGGCGCAGGTGCAGGAGGCGGACGCCGCGCCGCGCATGGCGCTCGTCATCGCTGCGACCACGCTCAAATCGGCGGTCGAGCGCGGCACGCCCTATGCCAGCGAGCTTGAAACCTACACCGCCATTGCGCCGGCGGGCGAGGCCGAGGCGCTTGCGCCGCTTGAGGCGAACGCCGCATCCGGCGTGCCGAGCCGCGCCACGCTTGCCGCAGAAGCGCCTGCGGTGGCGAGCAGCATCGTCGCCGCCGTCACCCGCGAGGCCGGAGATGGCGGAGGCGGCATCATCGACAATCTGATGGCCAGCGCCCGCTCGCTCGTGGTGGTGCGCCCGGTGGGCAGCGTTGAAGGTGAAGGCCCGGACGCCATCGCCGCGCGCATGGAGGCGGCGGTCGTCGCCAATGATTATGCGAAGGCGCTTGCCGAGTACGAGACGCTGCCGGAGGCCGGCAAGCAGGCTGCGGCGGATTTCGCCAACAAGCTTCAGGCGCGTCAGGCCGCCGACCAGATCTTGAACAAGGCGCTCGCCGATGCGCTGAAGGGAGCATAAGCGCAGATGTTCCGTATTCTCTTCTACCTCGTCGTTGTCTTCGTTCTGGGGCTGGGCTTTGCCTGGCTGGCCGAGCGTCCGGGCGACCTGGCAATCACCTTCTCCGGCTACCGCTATGAGGTTTCGCTCATGGTGGCGGCGGTCGGCATCGTGGCCATCGTCGCTGCGGTGATGATCCTGTGGTGGCTGATCCGCAGCATCTGGACGAGCCCTTACACCGTCGCCCGCTATTTCCGGGTGCGTCGTCGCGACCGCGGCTATCAGGCGCTTTCCACCGGCATGATCGCCGCAGGCGCCGGCGATGGCGGTCTGGCCCGTCGCATGAGCCAGCAGGCCGCCAAGCTCATTTCCGCCGATCAGGAACCGCTCATCCACCTGCTCGATGCGCAGGCAGCCCTCCTTGATGGCGACCGTCAGGCGGCGCGCGACAAGTTCACCGCCATGCTGGACGATCCCGAAATGCGCCTTCTGGGCCTGCGCGGGCTTTATCTTGAGGCCGAGCGGCTGGGCGAGCGCGATGCCGCGCGCCACTATGCCGAGCGCGCCGTCGAGGCTGCGCCGCAGCTCGAATGGGCCGTCAATGCCGCGCTTGAGGGCAAGACCGGCGAAGGCGAATGGGATGGCGCGCTGAAGCTGCTCGACAGCCGCAAGGCGACCGGCAAGGACGAGCGCGAGAGCGTCGCCAGCCGCCGCGCCGTACTCCTCACCGCCAAGGCGATGGATGTGCTTGACGCCGACCCGCAGACCGCCCGCACAGCCGCTCTCGAAGCCCACAAGCTTCGGCCCGATTTCGTGCCGGCGGCTGTCACTGCGGCAAGGGCCCTGTTCCGCCAGAACGAGCTGCGCAAGGGCTCCAAGGTTCTGGAGACCGTCTGGAAGAAGGAGCCGCATCCCGAAATCGCGGATGTCTATATCCATGCGCGCCCCGGCGATTCCACGCATGACCGTCTTGCCCGCGCCAAAAAACTCCAGTCGCTGAAGCGCAACAATGTCGAATCGGCGCTGATCGTTGGCCGCGCTGCGCTTGATGCCGGTGAGTTCCAGCTTGCGCGCGAATCCTGCGAGGCCGCAGCCCGTCTCGGCCCGCGCGAGAGCGTCTATCTGCTGATGGCCGACATCGAAGAGGCCGAGACCGGCGATCAGGGGCGTGTGCGCCAGTGGCTCGCCAAGGCCCTGCGCGCGCCGCGCGATCCCGCCTGGGTGGCCGATGGCTATGTGGCCGAACGCTGGGCGCCCATCTCGCCCGTCACCGGCAAGCTCGACGCCTTCGAATGGCGCATGCCGATGGAGCGGCTGGCGCAGGTCGTGGAGAGCGAAGAGGATTTCTCGCCCGCTCCTTCCATTCCCGCGCCGAAGGAAGAGCCTGAAACGGCAGAAGCCGAAACCGTGGTGATCGAAGCCGAAACGGTAAAGCCGGAACCCGCCGCAAAGCCTCAGGAACCGGAAAAGCCCTCGGAACCTTCCCCGGAAACGGCAAAAACCCCGCCGCAGCCCCCCGAACCGCCTGCAAATCCAGCGCCGGTCAACGGGCAGAAAGCTGCGCCGGAGGAGGCCGAAGAGCCCGTCAAACCGCCCATCCCGGATGACCCCGGCGTGGAGCCGGATGACAAGGACGCCTCGACGTCGGGCCGCTTCCGCCTATTCTAATGATCATGCACTGCGATTCGCCCTTGCGGGGCGGATCGCGCTTCTCCCAGGCACCGGATCGCAATCACGCTCATGTTCGACAGCATTCTGTCCTTTCTCAAAGACCTTCCCGGCGGTAGCCGGCAGACCACCCTCAGGCCCGAGGACGACCCGCGCGTCGCCGCTGCCGCGCTGCTCTTCCACGTGCTCGATGCCGACGGCATCCGCGAGGCTTCCGAAGTCGAGAAGCTCAAGGAGACCCTCTCCCAGACCTACAATGTCACGGGCGCGGAGCTGGAAAACCTCCTTGAAGCCGGTGAAAAGGCCGAGCAGGAGGCCATCGACCTCTACGCCTTCACCAGCGTTTTGAAGCGGCATCTCGATGCCGATGCGCGCAAGTCCTTCATCGGTCTCATGTGGGGCATCGTCTTCGCCGATGGCGAGATGCACGAGCTGGAAGACAATCTCGTCTGGCGCGTTGCGGAGCTGATCGGCGTCGACAATCGCGACCGGGTGGTTCTGCGCCAGGAAATGCAAGAGAAGTACAGCAAGTCCTAGCCCCATGGAGACAGACCCGAGCCGCAAGATCCTCATTGTCCTGCATCAGGAAACGTCCAGCGCCGGGCGTGTTGGTCAGGTTTTGCAGGCGAGCGGCTTTTCGCTCGACATTCGCCGCCCGCCGCTCGGTCATCCCTTACCGGAAACGCTGGAAAATCACGCTGGCGTCGTCATGTTCGGCGGCCCGATGAGCGCCAACGACCATGATGAGTTCGTGCGGCGCGAGACGGACTGGCTGTCCGTTCCCCTGCGGGAGAACAAGCCCTTTCTCGGCATCTGCCTCGGCGCGCAATTGCTTGTCAGGCATCTGGGCGGGCAGGTGAGAAGCCATGATGACGGGCTGGTCGAGATCGGCTGGTATCCGCTGCGCGCCACCGAGGCCGGGCGCAAGCTCCTGCACTGGCCCGAGATGGTCTACCAGTTTCACCGCGAAGGTTTTTCGCTGCCGAAGGACGCAACCCTTCTGGCCACTGCCGAACACTATCCCAATCAGGCCTTCCGCTATGGCGAAAACGCCTGGGGCGTGCAGTTCCACGCCGAGCTGACCCGCGCCATGATGCAGCGCTGGGTGGTGCGCGGCGCGCAGCGTTTCGTCATGCCTGGCGCACAGCAGGGCCGCGATCATCTGGGTGGCCGTCTCATCTGGGACCGGCACCTGAAAACCTGGCTGGTCGATTTTCTGGAACTGATCTTCGATTGCGAATGCAAAGGCGCTCTGCACAGCGGCGGCGAGGCCACGGGCCAGCACCCCGCCGGCCGCCGCATGGTGGGCCGCCGGGGCCTCGCCTAACCGAAGCCGGCCACCTCAGTGCTTGCGTGAAAGTTCCCGCGTGGCGGCTTCAAGCCCGGCCAGCGTCATCGGGTACATGCGCCCGGAAAAGATCTCCTGAAGCATCTGGACCGAGTGCGTGTAACGCCAGTGCTTTTCCGGAACGGGGTTGAGCCACACCGCGTTCGGCCATTGCTGGAGCACGCGGTTCAGCCACACATGGCCGGCTTCCTCGTTCCAGTGCTCCACCGAACCGCCTGCATAGGCAATTTCGTAAGGGCTCATCGAGGCGTCGCCGACGAAGATCACCTTGTAGTCAGGCCCGTATTTGTGCAGCACGTCAAAGGTCGGCGTCACCTCGGAATAGCGCCGCCGATTGTCCTTCCACACGCCTTCATAGAGGCAATTGTGGAAGTAGAAATACTCCATGTGCTTGAACTCGGCGCGCGCCGCCGAAAAGAGCTCCTCCACAATGCGGATATGGTCGTCCATCGAGCCGCCCACGTCGAAGAACATCAGAAGCTTCACCGCATTGCGCCGTTCGGGCCGCGTTTTCACGTCCAGATAGCCGTGCTCCGCCGTCGCCTGCACCGTGCCGGGCAGGTCGAATTCCTCCACCGCGCCCTCGCGCACCCAGCGGCGCAGCCGCTTCAGCGCAACCTTGATGTTGCGCGTGCCAAGCTCCACCGCATCGTCGAAATTCTTGAAGTCGCGCTTGTCCCAGACCTTCACCGCCCGCCGGTGGCGCGATTCGTGCTGGCCGATGCGCACGCCTTCCGGGTTGTAGCCATAGGCCCCGAAGGGGGAGGTGCCGGCAGTGCCGATCCACTTGTTGCCGCCCTGGTGGCGGTCCTTCTGTTCGGCCAGCCGCTCCTTCAGCGTTTCCATCAGTTTCTCGAAACCGCCCATGGCTTCGACCAGCTTCTTCTCCTCGTCGCTGAGGTGCTTTTCCGCCAGCCTCCTCAGCCATTCCCCGGGGATCGCCTGCGGGTCGACGCCATCGCCGCCCGACACCGCCTCCACGCCCTTGAAGACCTGCGAGAAAACCTGATCGAAACGGTCGATGTGCCGCTCGTCCTTCACCAGCGCCGCCCGCGCGAGATAGTAAAATCCCTCCACGTCATAGGCGACGAGCCCCTTCTCCATCCCCTCCAGCAGCGAAAGATACTCGCGCAGCGACACCGGAACGCGCGCGGCTTTCAGCTCAAGGAAGAAGGGGATGAACATGTGCTCACTTTCGCTGGTACTTGATGAACGGCGTCAGTTTCGCGATCCGGTCATAGAGCTTGCGGGCGGTCTCGTTGAAGTCCTGCGTCATCCAGTAGACATTGGCGGCGCCCGCCGCATCCGCCTTCTCGTAAACCGCCTCGATCAGCGCCCGGCCAATGCCCTTGCCGCGTATCGCGGGGTCGGCATAGAGATCCTGCAGATAGCAATTGTTGCCCACGGTCCAGCAGGTGCGGTGGAACATGTAGTGCACCAGCCCGACCGGTTTCCCGTCCACCTCGGCGATCAGCCCGTTCGGCTCATAGTCGCCATCGTCGAAAAGCCGCTCCCATGTGGTCGCATAGACCTCTTCGGGAACGCTGGTCTTGTAGAACTCCAGATAGGCGGTCCAGAGCCTGCGCCATTCGGGCTCGTCGCTTCTGGCAAGCGGGCGGATGGTGATTTCGGTCATTCGGGTCTCGTCCTCCTCTTTCCCGCACAGTCCGGCCCCGCACTGTTCGGCGTAGCTGTTTCGCCGGCAAGGGCCAGAAAAATGAAGGCTTTGCGCCTGGTAAAGCCGCCCGTCTATTGCCGCCGCGCCATGAAGGCGAGCTTTTCGAAGAGGTGCACGTCCTGTTCGTTCTTCAGGAGCGCGCCGTGCAGGCGGGGCAGGGCGCTTTTCGCATCCCCGCGCAGATCCTCCGGCTGCACATCGTCGGAAACGAGAAGCCTGATCCAGTCCAGCGCCTCGGAGGTCGAGGGCTTTTTCTTCAGCCCCGGCACGTCGCGGATCTCGTAAAACTGGCTGAGCGCGGCAGACACCAGGTTCTTCTTGATACCCGGATAGTGAACCTCGACAATGTCGGCCAGCGTCTCGGCGTCGGGAAAGCGGATATAGTGGAAGAAACAGCGGCGCAGAAAGGCGTCCGGCAGTTCCTTCTCATTGTTCGAGGTGATGATCACGATGGGCCGATGGATCGCCCGCACCGTCTCGCCGGTCTCGTAGACATAGAACTCCATCTTGTCGATTTCCTGCAACAGATCGTTGGGGAACTCGATGTCGGCCTTGTCGATCTCATCGATCAGAAGAACGGTCCTGCGGTCCGCCGCAAAGGCCTCCCACAGCTTGCCGCGCTTGATGTAGTTCTTGATGTCGTTGAAGCGCTCGTCGCCGAGCTGGCTGTCACGCAGGCGCGAGACGGCGTCATACTCGTAAAGCCCCTGCTGGGCGCGTGTGGTGGATTTCACATGCCATTCGATCAGGTCCAGCCCCAGTGCGGCGGCCACCTGCTTGGCAAGCTCGGTCTTGCCGGTGCCGGGCTCGCCCTTCACCAGAAGCGGCCGCTCCAGCGCAATCGCCGCGTTCACCGCAACCATCAGATCCTTGTCGGCGACATAATCCGCCGTGCCTTCGAAGCGCATGCAATCTCTTCCCTGTTCCCGTGCGCAGTGAACCTATTGGCGCGGCATGGCAAGCGCAAGCATCGGCCGGCCAATCTGTGCGCTCTACCGGCTGCACGCGCCGGTTTCGACAAGGGTTCACAGAGCGTTAAGCCGGTCTTTACGCAAAAGAGGGTATTTTAGGCATTTCGGCTTTCCCGGTTCTCGGAGTTCTGCGTTGCGTCCACATTTAGCCGCCATTCTGTCCGCGCCTCTGGTTGCGGCGTCCCTCGCTCTCGCCCCCGCTTCCGCACAGGAAGGCGGGTCCGGCAAAAACTTCTGGTCGGGTGACTGGTCGGTGACCGTTGGTGCAAGTGGCGCTTTCCGGCCGGAGTTCGAGGGCTCCAGGAGTCATCTTTTCAGCCTGGTTCCGCTGGTCTCCGTTGGCCGTCAGGGCAATGACAGGCGTTTCTCCTCGCGCAACGACAATGGCTCCTTCGCCCTGTTCGGGGCTCATGGCTTCGAGGCGGGCCTCACCGGCAAGTTTCTCTTCAAGCGCGACGCGGACGACGCCAATGACCTGAAGGGCCTCGACCCGGTCAAATGGGGCGTGGAGGCCGGCGGTTTCGCCGAGGTCTACCCGACCGACTGGTTGCGGGTGCGTGGCGAGCTGCGCCACGGTTTCCGCGCCCATAGCGGTTTCGTTGCCGATGTGGCGGCAGACGCCTTCTACGATGTGACCCCGCATATCCGCATCTCGGGTGGCCCGCGCGCCTCGTTCGCCAGCAAGGACTATTTCGAGACCTATTACGGCGTTAATGCCAGAGAGGCTGCGGCCTCCGGACTGAGCGAGTACCAGCCTGATGGCGGCGGCCTCAAATCGCTCGGTGTGGGCGGTGCGGTGACGTGGAAGGTGACCGACGCCTTCACCTCCAGCGTCTTTGCCGAATACGCCTCCCTGAAGGGCGCGGCAGCCGATTCCAGCCTCGTTCGCGAGCGCGGCTCGCGCAACCAGTTCACGATTGGCCTGTCCTCCACCTACCGTTTCGATTTCACGCTCGACTGACGTCACACTTGGTTGTGAAACTTGTGCGCCCGGCGTCAGAATATCTCTGGCGCGGGCCGGGGCTCGTCCCTATATTGCGCGCAGCGATCTGCGCTTCCCGACAGGAATCTTTTTCCCCGGGGCCTTATCGATCCTTAAGGGAGCTGTCCCTGACCTCGCCCGTGGGCTTGGTTACACGGCGCCCACCTACGTTGTAGGTTCCCGGGATCGTGCATTCCATCGGTCGCCGTGGATCGCAGCTTTCTTTTTTCAAATGTCGTCAGCACGCTTCCTTCCGTGCTTCATTCATGGTGATTGAGCCGCATGAGCGACATGATGAACGATCAGGCCTCACAGAAGAAGCAGTTGCGCCGCGAGGCGCTGGCCCGCCGCAACGCGCTCGATCCCGACTGGCGTGCGGAAATGGCCGAAGCGCTGGCCTCGCAGGCGCAGCGGATCTCAGTCGGGTCCGGCACGGTCGTCTCGGGCTTCTGGCCAATGCGCTCTGAAATGGATGTGCGCCCGCTGATGGCGGTGCTGGCTGCGCGCGGGGCGCGGATCGCGCTTCCCGCCATTCTCGACAGGACCACCATCGTTTTCCGGGAATACCGCCCCGACGCGCCTCTGGTCGACATGGGGTTCGGCACATGGGGACCGGATGACGGGGCGGCGGTCCTTGACCCCGAAATCATGCTCGTGCCGCTTGCAGCCTTCGATGCGCGGGGCCACCGCATCGGCTATGGCGCGGGCTATTACGACCGGGCAATCGCGCGGCTGAAGGCGCGGGGGCTTTCGCCCCGGCTCATCGGCATCGCCTTCGATTGCCAGGAGGTCGCGGGCGTGCCCGACGAGCCGCATGACGAGCGTTTGCCCGAGATGCTCACCGAAAGCGGCCTGCGGCAGATTTCCGGTTTTCACGCGCAGGCAAATTGATCTAGGGCGCCGTGCGTCCATTCGGACGCACAAAGGATGCTCTACCTTGTTGAATCCACGCATCGTGCTTTCCGAAAATCGCTTCCGATTTTCGGGCCGATGCGGTGGAGCGCCGTGCGTCCATTCGGACGCACTACCTTGTTGAATCTGCGAAACGGCCCGAAAATCGATTCCGATTTTCAGACCGATGCGCTAGAAGCGGCCCATGAGATTTTTGTTTCTTGGCGATATGGTCGGTCGCGCCGGCCGCACGGCGGTCTGGGAAAAGCTTCCCGGCCTTATTTCTGATTTCCGGCTCGATTTCGTGGTCGTGAATGGCGAGAACGCGGCAGGCGGTTTCGGCATCACCGAAGAGATCTTCCGCAACACGCTGGATGCCGGCGCCGATGTGGTGACCACGGGCAACCACGTGTGGGACCAGCGCGAGGCGCTGGCCTTTGCGCCGCGCGAGGAGCGTTTCCTGCGCCCTGCGAATTTCCCGAAGGGCACGCCCGGTCGCGGCTCAGGCGTCTACATCGCGCGCAATGGCGCGCGGGTTCTGGTGTCCAACATCATGGGCCGGGTGTTCATGCATCCCGAGCTCGACGATCCCTTCGCCTGTGTTGAAGATGTGCTGGCCGCCTGTCCGCTGGGCGAGCAGGCCGATGCCGTCATTCTCGATTTCCATGCCGAGGCCACGTCCGAGAAGATGTGCTTTGGCCATTTCGTCGATGGCCGCGCGAGCCTTGTCGTCGGCACCCACACGCACCAGCCGACGGCCGATCATCAGATCCTGAACGGCGGCACGGGCTATCTGTCCGATGCCGGCATGTGCGGCGATTACGATTCTTCCCTTGGCATGGACAAGGAAGAGCCCCTCAACCGGTTCACCGCCAAGGTGCCCAAAGGGCGCTTCGAGGCGGCCAGCGGTCCTGCAACGATCTGCGGCGTCGGGCTCGAAATCTCCGACCGCACGGGCCTCTGCGAGAAGATCGCCCCGCTCAGGCTTGGTGCGCGCCTTGAGGAAACCGTTCCCGCCTTCTGGCGTTGACGCTGGGCGCGGCTGCGCATAACTCTGCAAAACGCTATATTTTGAACAATTGCCAGCGAGGGGTGCTGCCATGGAATGGCTTGCCGGTCACTTTGAGTTTGTCTCCCATCCGGAAGCCTGGGTCGCGCTCGTGACCCTGGTGGTGCTCGAGATCGTTCTCGGCATCGATAACCTGATCTTCATTTCCATCCTCACCAACAAGCTGCCCAAAGAGCAGCAGGCGCGTGCGCGGCGCATCGGCATCAGCGCCGCGCTGATCCTGCGGCTGGCGCTTCTGGGCACGATCTCGATCATCGTCCAGCTCACCGAGCCGGTGTTCGAGCTGTTCGGCCATGGCTTCTCCTGGCGCGACCTTATCCTCATCGCGGGCGGCCTCTTCCTGGTGTGGAAAGCGACGAAGGAAATCCACCATTCGGTCGATCCCGACGATGGTAAGGAAAACATGATGGGTCAGGTCACGATGTCCGCCGGTGCGGCGATCGTTCAGATCCTGCTGCTCGACCTGGTGTTCTCCATCGACTCCATCATCACCGCCGTTGGCATGACCAACGAGCTCGCCATCATGTTCATCGCCGTCATCTCGGCCGTGACCGTCATGCTCATCGCCGCCGAGCCGCTGTCGCGCTTCATCGCGGCCAACCCGACCGTGGTCATGCTGGCGCTCGCCTTCCTGCTGATGATCGGCATGACGCTGATCGCCGATGGCATGGGCTTCCACGTGCCCAAGGGCTACATTTACGCGGCCATGGGTTTCTCGGCGCTGGTCGAGTCGCTCAACATGCTGGCGCGCCGCAAGCGCGCGCGCGCAAAGGCGCTGCAGGGCGGGGCGGGCAAGTAGCCCTAAACCCCGTCGAGAATAACGATTGTCGGTCGCCGTGGCAGGTTATCCAGCGCCACGGTGATCGACCGTCCCTCACGAAAATCCAGTTCGAACCCACCGCCCATGCGGCCCGTGAAGGCGCTGAGCGGCGTCGAATGCCGGTGCATCGGCAGGATCACCGACGAGGAAAGCCGGCGCGCAATCTCGCTCATCCCGTCAAGCGACAGCGTCAGCCCGCCATCGACGGGCACCATCAGCACGTCGAGCCTGCCGATCGCCGCATAATGGCTGTCGTCCAGCCGGTGATGCAGATGGCCCAGATGTCCGATGCACAGCCCCGCCACCTCGAAGATGAAGATCGAATTGGCGTCCGGCTCCATCGCGCCATAGCGGCGGATGTCGGTGGTCACATTGCGGATATAGACGTCCTCAACCAGCAGAGAGTGTTTCACCGGCCCGCCCTCTTCGTTCCAGCCTGGCAGAACATGCTCGATGGCGGGGTCGGGATTACGCGTGAAATGCGTGCCATGCGCCCTGTTCATGGTCACGACGCGCGGTGGCGGGTTCGCGCCATAAATGCCCGCAAAGTCCGTGGCTATGGTCACGCCGGCGGGCGTCTCGATCAGATAGGTGGAATGGCCCGCATAGGTGATGGTCACCGGGTCGGCCCTCACGGCGGCCGGTATCATCAGCGAGGCGTAGATCAGGCCTGGCAGCGCCTGCGCCATGGCGAGGCAGGTGCTTGGTCGCTCGATCTGCCCGTTTGTCTGTGCAAGGGCTGCAGGCAGCGGAGCGAGCAATAAAGTCAGAATGGCTGCGGTCAGTCGGAAGGCGGTCATCGGCATCTCCCGTGTGTGCAAGAGCCCATGGTAGGGCAAAGCGCGGCTCTGCGCCATGTCCGCCCCATGTCGGCCCCATGTCTCTCGACATGTCCGCCCCCATCGCTGCAGTGCGCGGGTTCTGGACGTTGGCCGGCATTTTCACTATAAGGCCCCGGTATTCCATTGCTTTCAAAAGACCGTGAGAAGGAGCCCCATGGCCGGTCATTCCCAATTCAAGAACATCATGCACCGCAAGGGCCGGCAGGACGCCGTTCGCTCGAAGATGTTTTCCAAACTGGCGCGCGAAATCACAGTCGCTGCCAAGATGGGAATGCCCGACCCGGCGATGAACCCGCGCCTGCGCCTGGCCATCCAGAACGCCAAGGCCCAGTCCATGCCGAAGGACAACATCGAACGCGCCATCAAGAAGGCGTCGGGCGGTGATGCGGAGAACTATGACGAGGTGCGTTACGAGGGTTATGGTCCCGGTGGCGTCGCCGTCATCGTCGAGGCCCTGACCGACAATCGCAACCGTTCCGCTTCCAACATCCGCGCCGCCTTCACCAAGGCAGGCGGATCGCTTGGCGAGACCGGTTCCGTTTCCTTCATGTTCGACCGCGTTGGCGAAATCATCTACCCGGCTGACAAGGGCGATGCCGACACGGTGATGGAAGCCGCCATCGAGGCCGGCGCCGAAGATGTCCAGTCGGACGAAAACGGCCATGTCATCACCTGCGCCTTCGAAGATATCGGCGATGTCACCACGGCGCTGGAAGGCGCTCTGGGCGAAGCCGAGTCCGTCAAGGCGATCTGGCGTCCCCAGACCGGCACGCCGGTCGATGAGGAGCGCGCCCAGTCGATCCTCAAGCTCGTTGCAACCCTCGAAGACGACGATGACGTGCAGAACGTCTACGCCAATTTCGAGGTGGACGACGAAACGCTCGCGAAACTCAGCGAAGCCTGATTGCGCTTCTGCCGGGCTTCAGGCCCGGCAGTTTTTGGCTGTCTGGCAACAAAGGACAGGTTCTCGTGAAACAGCATCGTATCGCGATTACCTACTGCACCCAGTGCCAATGGCTCCTGCGCGCCGCATGGCTCGCGCAGGAGCTTCTCTCCACTTTTTCCACAGAACTGTCGGAAGTCGCGCTGCGTCCGGGCACGGGCGGGGTGTTCGAGATCACGTGCAACGGCATCCTCATCTGGGAGCGCAAGCACGATGGCGGCTTTCCTGACGCCAAGACGCTGAAGCAGCGTGTGCGCGACGTGATCGATCCCGAGCGCGATCTTGGCCACATAGACAAGTAGGCAAGCAGACAACAAAAAACCCGCCTCGATGAGACGGGTCTCTGTAAAAACGCTTTTGCGTTCCGGTCGGCTCTGCCTCTCGGTGTCCGCAAATGCCGGATGACGCCATCCGGCCGCAGGATACCTTAGATGCCGAGGCCCTGGTAACGCTGCTTGAAGCGGGAAACGCGGCCGCCGCGGTCCATCAGGGACTGCTGGTTGCCGGTCCATGCCGGGTGCGTGGACGGGTCGATGTCGAGCTGAAGGGTCTCGCCTTCCTTGCCCCAGGTGGAGCGCGTCTCGTACTCGGTGCCGTCCGTCATGACGACCTTGATCATGTGGTAGTCGGGATGAATTTCGGCTTTCATCGTCTTGTCCTGAGTTCTGGCGGGATGGCAATCTGATCCGCACTTGCGGCAATTGCACCCATCTTGAAAACTTGAAGCCGCGGCCAAGGAAGGCTACGGCTTCGGAATTGGTTGGCGAGCCTATACATCAGGTACGACGACAAGACAAGGCTTGAGCGGCGCACATTTTGCCGCTCCCGAACGAGAATTGAGAAGGGGCAGGCGATGGCGCGCAGGCAAAGGGCGTCCGAAGAGCGGGAACAGGCGGCGAAGCGGCGGTCGTTAAAGCCGCTCAAACGCCTCTTCCCCTATATCGGCCGCTATCGCGGTCTGGCGCTTGGCGCGGCCTTTTTCCTGGTGCTCGCAGCCATCGCGACCCTCACGCTGCCGCTGGCCGTGCGCCGCATGATCGATCACGGGTTTTCCCATTCCGATTCCATCTTCATCGCGAATTACTTCTCGATGCTGGTGGTCATAGCTGCAGTCCTCGCAGCCGCCTCGGCGGGGCGCTATTTCTTCGTCATCACGCTGGGGGAGCGTGTTGTCAGCGATCTGCGGCGCGATGTCTTCGATCACGTCACGCGCCTTTCCCCCGGCTTCTTCGATACGGTCCAGTCCGGTGAAATTGTTTCGCGCATTTCGGCCGACGCCACGCAGGTCAAATCGGCTGTCGGGGCCACCATTTCCCAGGCGCTGCGCAACGTCATCATGGGGCTTGGCGCTGTCGGTATGATGGTCGTCACCAGCCCGCGTCTTTCCCTGCTGGTGGTGGCGGCCATCCCCGTCATCGTTCTGCCGCTGGTTGCGTTTGGCCGCTCGGTGCGCCGTCGCTCGCGTTTTGCACAGGACACGCTGGCCGACGCCACCGCCTATGCGGGCGAGCAGATCGGCGCGGTGCGCACGCTTCAGGCCTTCACCGGCGAGAACGTGGTGCGCAAGAAATTCTCCGATGCCATCGAGACGGCGTTCTCTGCTGCACGCGCATCCATCTTCGCGCGGTCCTTCCTCACCTTCTTCGCCATCTTCATGACCTTCAGTTCGGTCGTGGCCGTTCTCTGGTTCGGCTCGCGGGCCGTTCTGTCCGGCGAGATGACGCCGGGCACGCTCGGTCAGTTCCTGCTCTACTCGGTTCTGGCAGCTGGCGCTCTCGGCGCCCTGTCAGAGGTCTGGGGCGAGCTTTCGCAGGCCGCCGGCGCTGCCGAGCGCATGAGCGAGCTCCTGTCGGAAGAGCCCGCCATCACCGCGCCCGCCAGCCCCGTGGCGCTGCCGCAGCCGGCGCGCGGCGAAGTGGCGTTCGACAATGTCTCCTTCGCCTATCCGACACGACCGGATCGCTCTGCGCTGCATGGATTGTCCTTCACCGTAAAACCGGGCGAGACCGTCGCCATTGTCGGTCCCTCGGGCGCGGGCAAAACCACCGTCTTCTCGCTGCTTCTGCGCTATTACGATCCCGATTCCGGGGCGGTGCGCGTCGATGGCGTCGATGCGCGCGAGGCCGATCCGCTGGCGCTGCGCGGACGCATGGCCATCGTTCCGCAGGACGTGACGATCTTTGCCGCCAGCGCGGCCGAGAACATCGCCTTTGGCCGTCCTGACGCCTCCCGCGCCGAGATCGAGGCTGCGGCCCGCGCCGCGCTTGCGCATGATTTCATCACCGATCTGGCGGAAGGCTACGACACGCCGGTCGGCGAGCGCGGCGTCACCCTGTCGGGCGGTCAGCGGCAGCGCATGGCCATTGCGCGCGCGATCCTGCGCGATGCACCGATCCTGTTGCTCGACGAAGCCACCTCCGCCCTCGATTCGCAAAGCGAGACGCTGGTGCAGCAGGCGCTTGAGCACCTGATGAAGGGCCGCACCACGCTCGTCATCGCACATCGTCTCTCAACGGTTCTGAAAGCCGACCGCATTCTCGTCATGGAAGAGGGGCGCATCGTCGAGGAGGGCACACACGCCGCTCTCGTGGCAAAGGGCGGCATCTATGCCGAACTCGCCAGCCTTCAGTTCCAGGCGGGCGCAGAGGCTCTCGGAGACGCTGCGGAATAGTCGCGGAGGGCGGGGTCGGCTCTACTTCTTGCCGACCTTGCCGCCGACCGCATCGATCCTGTCGATGTCGGCCAGCCCCCAGGGCATCTGCCTGTCGCGGAAAATGCGTTTGCCCAGCCTTGGGTAATCGCCCACATCATGTGCAAGCCGCTCGCCAACGACGATGCAGCGCAGCGTTTCATTTCCCGTGTTCTTGATTGAATGGGCCAGCCCGCCCTTTCTGTAGCCGATGAAGTCTCCGGGGCCGATTGCGTGCTCTTCATCGCCGATAAAGGCCGTGGCGGAACCCGCCAGCACGAACACGCATTCGTCTTCGTGGTAATGGCAGTGGTGTTCCGTCGTTTCATAGCCGGGCTCCACTTCAATGATGTGGAAGCCGAAGCCGCTCAGACCCGTGAGGTCGCCAAGAGACTTGTTCAGACGCTGCGCATTGGGGTTGAGAAAGTGGGTCTTCTTCAAACCCTCCATCTCGGCAATTTCGCTGCTTTTAACGAGATATGTCGTGCTCAAAACCATTCCCTCCAGAATTGCTTCGTAGAAACGGGCTGACCCTATTGCATCAGGCAAAAAAGTGGAAATCGGCTCCGGTGTCTGGCTGCTTCTGGAGAAGGGCATGGGTGCCCGGACATGCCGGGCATGGCGAAAGGCGGCATGTGCACTGTTCCATTGAGCGGCTGGCACGAGCCCCTTGCCAGCCATTCGATGCGAAGCCTGCACGTCGCTTTTCGTCATCCTCAAAGAGAGGACCCATGTTCGTTCAGAGCCTTTCGGGAAAGCCGAAACGCCCCGAATGGCTCTGTTGTCCGATGCCTGTACGCGTTGGAGGCGACGCTCAGATGAACGTGGCGATTTCCTCCAGCGGCTTCTTCTCCATTGCGTGTTCGGGAATGGTGGCGTCCTCCTTTGGATAGCCGACCACCATCAGGATATAGGGTTTGTCATGCGGGTCGCGACCGCACAGCTCGTTTAGAAAGCTCATCGGGTTCGGCGTGTGCGTAAGAGTTGCCAGACCTGCCTTGTGCAGGGCTGTAATCAGAAAGCCGGTTGCGATGCTCACGGACTCTGGAACGTAGTAGTTCTTGCGCTTCACGCCATCGGCCGAGCGGCTGCGGCGTTCGCCGAAAACGCAGATGAGCCAGGGCGCTTCTTCCAGAAACGGCTTGCTTGCATCGGTGCCGAGCGGGGCCAGCGCATGAAGCCATTCTTCACCCGCGCGTCCTTCGTAAAACGCTTTCTCCTCGGCCTCCGCCGCCTCGCGGATCTGTTTCTTTACCGCCGGATTGCCGATCACCGCGAAGTGCCAGGGCTGGTGGTTTGCGCCATTGGGCGCGGTGCCTGCTGCCTTGATGCAGGTTTCGATGATGTCGCGCGGCACGGGGCGGGTGGAGAAGTCGCGCACGGTGTGGCGTGTGCGGATCTCGTCATAGAAGGCCTGTGCGCGGGCCCGCATCTCCTCGACCGGAAGCTCCCTGTAATCGGGAAGTGGAACCGGACGGTATTCCTGTGTGGCCTTTTCGCTCATGCGGACGTCTCCTCCATTTTGTCCGATAAGATTGTCGGACAATCTAGATGGGCTGGTTCCGGCGTCAAGCCTTGGCGTTGCGCTGGTTGCCCTTTGCTTTGCTTTTTGCGGGCGCTGGCGGTGCGGCGAAATGATCGTCAGGCAGCGACTGGATCAGCTGCCGCGCATTCTCCACATGATCGAGCATCGCAGCTTCCGCACCTGCCGTGTCATCGGCCACCACGCAATCTGTCAGCTGCCTGTGCTGCCGGTTGGTGTCGAACACATCACGCCGGTCCACCAGAACGCGAAACTGCAACCAGTAGAGCGAGTTGGAAAGCCGCGTCAGCGTCTCGTTCAGAAGGGGATTGTCCGCTGTCTCGCGAAACAGCCGGTGGAAACGGGCGTTGAGTTCGGAGAACCGGTTCATGTCACCCTGTTCGGCTGCGGCATCCAGATCCGCCTGCAGCGCGACAAGCGTTTCGGGTGCTTGGTGAAGCACTGGCAGGGCGAGCTTCACCGCCAGCGTTTCCAGCGCCCCGCGCACCTGAAAAAGATTGTCCACCTCGCTGCGCGAGAGCTGGCGCACCATCACGCCGCGATGCGGTTCCGCCGTCAAAAGCCCGTCTGCTGTCAGGCGTCGAAAGGCTTCCCGCACCGAGGAGCGCGAAACGCCCAGCCGGCTGGTGAAGGCGTTTTCCGTCAGTCTCTGGCCTGGCGCCAGCCGCCCGTCGCGCACGGCTTCCGTCAGCGCGTCGGCCACGGTCTCTACAGTGGATCGGGAATCGGTTTCTTCCATGTCCGTTAGAGTGTGCGCAGGCAATGGTCCTGACAAGCCCGACCTCACCGGTTCGTTTTCAAGCCAGGACCGAGCGTTTGGCTCTATTGGCCGTAGCGCGCTTCCAGATATTTCTTGAAATGCGCGGCATTGAGCGGCTCGCCGGTGGCCCGTTCGATCAGCTCCGGCGTCGACCAGCGCGAGCCCTGCGACCAGATCCGTTCACGCCGCCAGTCGTTCACCGCATCGAACTGGCCCTTGGCGAACTGCGCGTTCACGTCCGGGATATCCTTCTCGATGGCCGACCATTGCTGCGCCGCGATCATCGCGCCGAGCGTGTAGGAGGGGAAATAGCCGAAGGCGGCGGATGGCCAGTGCACGTCCTGCATCGGGCCGTCCTGCGGCGTGTCGATGGTCGACAGGCCCAGATAGGCCTTCATCTTCGCGTCCCAGGCTTCCGGCAGGTCGGCGGCTTCCAGCTTGCCGGCGATCAGGTCCTGCTCCAGCTCGAAACGCAGGATCACGTGCAGCGGATAGGTCACCTCGTCGGCATCGACGCGGATCAGCCCGCGCTCCACATGGTGCACATGGGGCAGGATCTCGTCCATCGACCAGTCTTCGCCCAGATGCTTCGCCACCACCGGCAGCGCCCATTCCCAGAAGGCGGGGTTGCGGCCGATCTGCTTTTCAACGAACAGGCTCTGGCTTTCATGCATTGCCATGCCGCGCGCCTTGCCAAGCGGCCAGTGCGCCCAGGCCTGCGGCAGGTTCTGCTCATAGAGCGCGTGGCCGGTCTCGTGCAAAATGCCCATCAGCGAAGAGAGAAACTCGTCTGAACGGTAGCGCGTGGTGATCCGCACATCGGTCGGAACGCCGCCGCAGAACGGGTGATGCGAGACCGACAGGCTGCCGCGCGTCAGGTCGAAACCGACCGCCGCCATCATGGCGAGACCAAGCTCGCGCTGCTTCTCGACGGCGTAGTGTCCAGAGAGCGGGCGCAGGGGATTTTGCGCGCGTTTCGTTTTCTGGATTTCCAGCGCATTTGGCACGAAATCTACCAGAAACGATTTCAAATCCTCGAAAACGGGGGCGATTTCCGCCGTTCTGTTTCCGGGGTCGAATTGCTCCATCAGAGCATCATAGGGCGCAAGGCCAAGCGCCTCGGCGCGCATCTGCGCCTCTTCCCGCGCAAGCTCGATAACCCCTTCCAGCGCCGGCAGAAAACCCGCCCAGTCGCCCTTGCCACGGGCCTCGCGCCACAGCTGTTCGCAGCGCATGCGCGTGCGCGTCTGGCGCTCCACGAAATCGGCCGGGAGGCAGGTCAGGTTGACGTAATTTCGGCGAAATTCGGAAATTGCCGCTTTTTGCTCGCCATTCAGGTCTTCCTGTTCGGCGGCGTCGATCCAGTCGGCAATCTCGGGTGCTGCGGCCTGACGGTGGGCCATGCCGGCAAGGGCAGACATGGCTTCGGCGCGGGCCTCGCCGCCACCGGGCGCCATATGCGTCGCCTCATCCGCACCGAGGATCGCCAGCGCGTGATTGAGCGCTTCGATCCTGTGGCCGAGTTCATCGAGTTTCTGAAAGGACATGGAACACCTCGTCGGGGCATTGGGAGGGACGACGCCCGCAGATGCAGGCGTCGATTGTTTGAAGGAGGGGACACGAAGCCGGGTGGCTTCGCAAGCCGTGTCGTCAGCGCTCGGTGAGCTTCAGCTCGATGCGGCGATTGCGGGCACGCGCTTCCCGCGTGTCTTCCGTGTCGAGCGGCTGATACTCGCCGAAACCGGCTGCAACGAGCCGGTTGGCGGGGACGCCGTTCTCGATCAGAAACTTGACGACCGCCGTGGCGCGGGCCGTGGAAAGCTCCCAGTTGTCGCGGAAGCGACCGGTGCCCGAAAGCGGCACGTCATCCGTATGGCCGTCGACGCGCAGAACCCAGTTGATCTCCGGCGGGATCTCTTTTTGCAGTTCGAGAATGGCGTCGGCCAGCTTGCGCATCTCGTCCTGCCCGTTCGGATTGATCTCCGTCGCACCCGACGGGAACAGAACCTCGGACTGGAAGACGAAACGGTCGCCGACAATGCGGATGTTTTCGCGGTCGGAGAGGATTTCGCGCAACCGGCCGAAGAAGTCCGAGCGATAGCGGTTCAGTTCCTGCACGCGCTGCGCCAGCGCCACGTTCAGGCGGCGGCCAAGATCGGCGATCTTGGTGCGGGACTCGCGGTCGCGCGCTTCGGAAACCTCAAGCGCAGCTTCCAGCGCGCCGATCTGCTTGCGCAGCGCCGAAATCTGCTGGTTGAGCAGCTCCACCTGCGAAAGCGCACGCTGGCTGACCAGACGCTCCTCGTCGAGCGCGCCCGAAAGCTCGCCAATGCGGGCTTCCGCCTGCTCGCTCTGGCCGCTGCCACTGGCCAGCAGCGTTTCCAGCCGGGAACGGTCAGCGCGGATGTCTTCCAGCGAGGCGCGCAGGCTGGCGATGGTGTCCTCGGCGTCCTGGCTGTTGGCCTGTTCGAGCGCCAGAAGCTGCGTCAGCTCGTTGATCTGCGCATTGAGCCGGTCGAGCACGGCGTCCTTGCCGGTGATCTCCTGGCTCAGAAAATACTGCGCCAGCACGAAGACCGAGAGCAGGAACATGATGGCGAGCAGAAGCGTCGCCATGGCGTCCACGAAACCCGGCCAGTAGTCGACGTGGCGGTCGTTGCGGCGTCCACGGGCAAGCGCCATGTCAGCTGTCCCGCTTCTTCAGCGTCGTCGCCAGCTTTTCAAGTGTGGCGCGCATGGCGCGCTGCTCTTCCGCCTGGGATTCCACCCAGTCGCGCATCATCTGCTGTTCACTGCGCATGTTCTTTACAAGACCGGAAATGCCCTCGGCCAGATTGGCCATGGAGGCTGCAAGGCGCGGATTGGAGGTTCCATCCTCCTGAACCGCGCGCAGCTTGTCGGCCAGCTGCTGCATTTCGCTGGACGCGCCGCTGCGGCTGTCTGCGATGTCGGAGCCAAGGTCGGTGACGGACGAAAGCCAGTTTTCCAGCTCGGTATAGAAACGGTTCTGCGCGCGGCCCGCCTGAAGGTCGAGGAAGCCCAGGATCAGCGAGCCTGAAAGACCGAACAGCGAGGAGGAGAACGCCGTGCCCATGCCTTCCAGCGGGGCTGACAGGCCGGATTTCAACGCGTCGAGAATGTCGTTGGCGTTGCCTGATGCGGGGTCGAGCGACTGGATGGTGTCACCGATGGACCCGATGGTCTGCAACAGGCCCCAGAACGTGCCGAGCAGGCCGAGAAAGACCAGTAGGCCGATCAGGTAGCGCGAGATGTCGCGGCTCTCGTCGAGGCGGGTGGCGATGGAATCGAGGATCGAGCGCATGGAGCTGGTCGACAGCGCCATCGAAGAGGCCCGGCTCAAAAGCGCCTTCATCGGTGCGAGAAGGACCGGATCGGCCGCATCCGTGCCGGCGCGGAAGGAATTGACCCACCGAACCTCACGGAACAGGCGGATGACCTGCATGAAAGCGAGCAGGATGCCGATCAGCAGAACGCCGAGAATGAGCCCGTTCAGCCCCGGATTGGTCTGAAAGGCGGAAGCGATCTGCCGGTAAAGGATTGCCGCAACGAAGCCGGCAATCGCCAGAAACACCAGCATGGAAAAGAGGAAGACTTGGGGGCTCGACAAGGTGTGCGGGTCGTAATCGAGCCCGTAGGATGGTTCGTCGTCCCCACGCGATTTCAGCAAGGCCATCTGCTCCTCGTGTCCACTGCGCCGCAGAACCAGTATTGATTCCTGTATGGCGCAGGATTCTAATCGTAAATATGACGAAATTGAAAGCCGCAGACAGTATCCGGTTATGAGCGCATCAGCTTTTTGATGTCGCAACGACAAAGCCCGGGACCTTTCGATCCCGGGCTTTGCTGGTTCTGAAACACCGTGCGGGACGGGGTTGAATCAGGCTTTTTTTGCGGCCGGCTTGCCGAGCGTCTTGACCAGTGCGCGGTGAATGGCCTCGTTGCCGGCGACGATCTGGCCGCTGTCGAACATCTTGTCGCGGCCCGTCTTGTCGCTGACGAAACCACCGGCTTCGCGCACGAGGATGATGCCGGCGGCAATGTCCCAGGGCGAAAGCGAATCTTCCCAGAAACCGTCCATCCGGCCCGCTGCAACATAGGCGAGGTCGAGCGCCGCAGAGCCAAGCCGGCGGATGCCCGCCGTCTCGCCCATGACATTGCGCAGGTCGAGCAGGGCCGTGCCGTGGTGGCCGCGACCCAGATGCGGAATGCCGGTGCCGACAACGGCGTCGGACAGCTTGGTGCGCGCCGCGACACGCAGACGACGGTCGTTGAGGAACGCGCCGCCACCGCGCTCGGCGGTGTAGAGCTCGTCCATGGCCGGGTTGTAGATGACGCCGGCGACGATCTGGCCCTGACGTTCCAGGGCAATCGAGATCGAGAAGATCGGAATGCCGTGCAGGAAGTTCGTGGTGCCGTCGAGCGGATCGACGATCCAGCGGTGCTGCGGGTCGTCACCCTCCACCGTGCCGCTCTCTTCCATCAGGAAGGAGTAGCCCGGACGGGCGCGCGACAGCTCGGCGTGAATGATGTCTTCCGCCTTGCGGTCGGCCTGGCTCACATAGTCGCCAGGGCCCTTGAGCGAAACCTGCAGGTTCTGGACCTCGCCGAAATCGCGAGCGAGGGAGCGGCCTGCCTTCATGGCAGCCTGAACCATGACGTTGATAATCGCCGAACGGGCCATGGGATGTAAGCTTTCGTAAGTGTGTGTTTCGCGGAAGCGCCGGGTTTATTCGCCGCGGCGCAGATAGGTGAGTTCGTTGGTGTCGACGACGATCCGCTCGCCAGCCTCGATGAAGGGCGGCACCATCACGCGCACGCCGTTCTCCAGAACCGCCGGCTTGTAGGAAGAAGCAGCCGTCTGGCCCTTCACCACCGGGTCGGCCTCGGCAATCGTCAGCGTGACCTGATCCGGCAGGGAGATGCCGATCGGCTTTTCTTCGTAGAGCTCGACCGTGACGGTCATGCCGTCCTGAAGGAATGCGGCGCGGTCGCCGACGAAGTCCTTCTGCAGCTCGAGCTGCTCATAGGTCTCGGAGTCCATGAACACCAGAGCGTCTTCCTGCTCGTAGAGGAAGCTGAAGTCCTTCTGCTCGAGGCGAACGCGCTCGACGGTCTCGGCGGCGCGGAAGCGCTCGTTCAGCTTCGTGCCGTCGATCAGGTTCTTCAGTTCGACCTGGTTGTATGCGCCGCCCTTGCCGGGCTTCACAGCGTTGGTCTTCACCGCAACCCAGAGGCCGCCATTGTGTTCGATGACGTTGCCGGGGCGAATTTCATTGCCGTTGATTTTCATATGGATCGTCCTGCGGGTCTTGAGCGCGCCAGCGGTTCACGTCCTGCATTTGCATCCCGGCTGCATCGGCCGCGAGAGCAAAGGTTGGAAACAGCAAAACCGCCAGCAAGTTTATGTTTCCAGTGGAGTGAATTCGACATCCGATCTCAAGACCGCATTGCGGATTTCGAATGGCGAGTTCATTCCACTGGCGCGCAATTCGGCGCTTCCAAGACCATAAAAAGCGGTCCAAGGCAAGTCATGCGGCCTTTGGGGGCGTCCGAAAAATGCTAGCGGAGCCGATTTGCGCGCTGGATGGCTTCCTTCATTTCTTCCGGCGTGAGGCCGGCCAGAAAGTCTTCCATCTCCGGATCGATCAACCCGGCGCGGCGCGCGGAGATATACCATGCAGCGCCTTCAATCGTGTCCGGGTCGGTGCCGACGCCGGCGCGATAGAGCTTGGCGAGGCGGTTCTGCGCGGCGATGTTGCCGCCTTCGGCTGCGCGCTTGAGCCAGGCGAACCCGGTTTCCGCATTGCGCTCCCCGCCACGGCCTTCGACCATCCACGTGCCCAGATCGAGCTGTGCGGTGTCGTAATTCTGCCTGGCTGCACGATCAAGCCATGAACGGGCGACCTTGTCATCGGCCTCGCGCCCGCCAAACCCGTTGGCATAGACCTGGGACATCGCATACTGCGCGTCGGCCAGCCCGGCATTGGCGGCCTTCTCGTAATAGGAGACAGCGCGTTCGCGACTTTCGAAGCTCGACTGCCGGTCGAGGATCATCTGCGCGAGGTTGAACTGGGCGAGCCGGTTGCCATTGTCGGCCGCCACCTGCATGAGTTCGAAGGCGCGGTCGGTGTTCTTCTCGACGAAGCCGCCATCAAGCAGCATCAGCGCATACTGGAACTGCGCCTCGGGCACGCCCTGCTGCGCGGCCTTTGAATACCATTCGGCGGCCTTCTTCGCGTCGCGCGCCATGCCAAGGCCACGGGCATAGATCTCTGCGATGAGGGTCTGCGCAGCCGGGTCGCCCGCCTCTGCGCGGGGCAGGGCCAGATTGTGCGCGGTCAGATAGTAGCCGCGCTGAAAGGCGCCATAGGCGGCGTCCGGCAGCTTGCCGAAGCGGTCCGGGTCCACCTGATCCACCGTGGGGGCGGAAAGCGGCCTGTCGCCGACCGGTTGCAGCCGGTCGGCCCGGGGCGCCTGCTTTTCAGTTCCGGTTGTGGCGGGTGCCGTTTCTGCGGCCTTTTCCGGGCCGGCGTCGCCGGCCGCCTGCGCTGTCGCGGCAAGCCCGCAGAACAGGGCGGCAAGCAATGCTACCGGCTGGAGGCGCGCGCGCATGATCAGGCTCCTTGAGCGTTCTGGGAGGTCTTCTCGAGAATGACGTTGGCTTCCTTCACGGCGGCGGCGGCGTCGATCTCGTCAGAGAAGACGGCCGCACCGAGCGCAATGAAGTCGCAGCCGCTCTGTGCCACGGGTTCTGCCGAGGCGACCGCATTGCCGCCCATCACGATGCAGGGGATCTGGACCATTTCCGACCACCATTCGCCCAGCGTGAGGTTGCGCGGGTGCGGTTCCGGCTTGTTGTCGTATCCGAAACGGCCGAAGAACAGATAATCGGGCTGCATTTCGCCGCGCTGAAGCGCGTCGTCGCGGGTTTTCACGCCGCCTGCGCCGATCATCATGCGATCCTGGTATTTCTCGATGATTTCGGCCAGCTCTTCGAGCGAGCCGTCGACATGGATGCCGTCTGCCTTCACCCGCGCGGCGATGCGCGGCGCGCCGGCGATCATCACGGCGACGCCGTGCGCCTGCGCGATGGGGGTGAGGCGCTCGGCACGGGCCTGGAAGCTGACCTCGTCCTGCCCGTAATCGGGAATGATGAGGGAAGCGACATCGCCGGCGGCGAGGGCTGCTTCCAGATGTGCTTCGTCATTGGCAGCCAGTTCCGGCGGCGGTGCAATCAATACGAGGCGGCAGCGATTGGTCATGTAGGAACTCCTGGCGTCTCGACGGAACCGACCCGGTTCGTTTCTGACCCGTCATTTTGGTTTGAATGCGGCATAGACGAAGCACGGGGGGATGGACAAGGAAAATTGGTCCTTTCTGCCGGACGCTCGCCAAGTGCGCTCATAAGGATTATGACTGGCGACGCCCGGCCGTCGGGCGATCCAGACGAATTTCATGACACCTTTGCTTTCCGATCCAGCTTTTTATCTTGCAGCGATTCCGGCCGTTCTGCTGGTCGGTCTGTCGAAGGGTGGCTTCGGCGGCGCGATGGCGCTGCTCGGCGTGCCGATGCTTTCTCTGGTCGTGTCGCCGGTGCAGGCGGCGGCGATCCTGCTGCCGATCCTGATCGTCATGGACATCGTCTCGCTCTGGGCCTGGCGTGGTTACATGGACCGCAGGACGCTTTCCATCATGCTGCCCGGCGCGCTTGTGGGCATCGCCATCGGCTGGGCGACGGCGGCCGTCGTGACGGAAGGGCATGTGCGCCTGATCGTCGGTCTGGTGACGCTGGCCTTCTTCCTGCGCTGGGCGTTCGAGAAGATCGCAGGGAATGTGCGGATCGCCAGCCAAAGCCGCCCGCGCGGCACTTTCTGGGGCGCGGTTGCGGGCTTCACGAGCTTTGTCGCGCATGCGGGCGGGCCGCCCTATCAGGTCTATGCGCTGCCGCTTGGGCAGGATCCGCGCCTTTACACGGGAACGAGCGTGGTCTTTTTCGCCATCGTCAACGCGGTGAAGCTCGTTCCCTATTTCGCGCTCGGGCAGTTCGACCGTTCCAACCTGACGGCGTCGCTGATCCTGATACCGCTTGCGCCGCTCGCCACGCTGGCCGGCGTTTGGGTGATCAAGCGCATGAAGCCGACGGTCTTTTATCCGTTCATGTATGTCATGGTCCTGATCGTTTCACTCAAGCTGATCCATGACGGGGTCTTTGACCTTATGGGGTGGTGACGGGTTCGGGAGCCTGTGCTTAAAAGATGAAAACAGCGGGAGGATGTTTGTGACCGGCAATGCTTTCGAACGGGATCTGGACAAGAACCCCGCCAACCACCAGCCGCTGACGCCGCTTGTGCTTCTGGAGCGCGCGGCCAAAGTGTTTTCCGATGACGTGGCGATCATCCATGGCAGCCAGCGCATCACCTATGCGACCTTCTGGGAGCGCTCGCTGAAACTCGCATCGGCGCTTGCCAGCCACGGGATCGGCAAGGGCGATACGGTGACGGTGATGCTGTCCAACACGCCGCCCATGCTGGAGGCGCACCACGCCGTGCCGATGACGAAGGCGGTGCTGCATTCGCTCAACACCCGCCTTGATGCCGCGATCATCGCCTTTCAGCTCGACCATGCGGAGAGCCGGGTGGTCATCGTCGACCGGGAGTTCTCCGGCGTGATGAAGGAGGCGCTGGCGCTGGCGAGCGTCAAGCCGCTGGTCATCGATTATGACGATCCCGACTATGCGGACGATGCGCCCTATCCGAAGGGCGAGCGCATCGGCAGTGCCGATTACGAGGAATTCCTGGCTTCGGGGGATGCCGGGTTTGCCTGGTCCATGCCCGATGACGAATGGGACGCCATCGCGCTGAACTACACGTCCGGCACCACGGGCAATCCCAAGGGCGTGGTCTATCATCATCGCGGTGCGGCGCTGATGACCTATGCCAACACCGTGCATGCGGGGTTGACGCGCGGATCGGTCTATCTGTGGACGCTGCCGATGTTCCACTGCAATGGCTGGTGCTTTCCGTGGACGCTGGCGCTGACGGCGGGAACCCATGTCTGCCTGCGCTGGGTGCGCGCAAAGCCCATGTATGACGCGATTGCCGATCACGGGGTGACGCATCTGTGCGGCGCGCCGATCGTGATGTCGGCGCTGCTCAATGCGCCGGATGAGGAAAAACGCGATTTCTCGCACACGGTGACGTTCAACACGGCAGCGGCTCCGCCGCCCGAAACCGTGCTTTCGGCCATGGCCGAGGCGGGTTTTGCGGTGACCCATCTCTATGGCCTGACGGAAACCTACGGACCGGCCGTGGTCAATGAATGGAAGGGCGAGTGGGATGCGCTCGACGGCGCCGGGCAGGCCGCGCGCAAGGCGCGTCAGGGCGTGCGCTATGCGGCGCTCGAGGGGCTGACCGTGATGGACCCGGAGACGATGGAGGAAACCCCGCGCGATGGCGAGACCATTGGCGAGGTCATGTTCCGCGGCAACATCGTCATGAAGGGCTATCTGAAGAACAGGGCGGCGACGGAAGAGGCTTTCGCCGGCGGCTGGTTCCATTCGGGCGATCTGGGTGTGATGCACCCCGACGGCTACATCCAGCTGAAGGACCGTTCCAAGGACATCATCATTTCGGGCGGCGAGAACATCTCCTCCATCGAGGTGGAGGATGCGCTCTACAAACACCCGGCCATTGCGGCCTGCGGCGTGGTCGCGAAGGCGGATGCGAAGTGGGGCGAAACGCCGGTGGCCTTCGTCGAGCTGAAGCCGGGCAGAAGTGCGGAAGCCGAAGAGATCATCGCGCATTGCCGCTCTCTGCTCGCGCATTTCAAGTGCCCGAGAACCATCATTTTCTCTGAAATACCAAAGACTTCGACAGGGAAAATTCAAAAGTTCCGGCTGCGGGATCAGGCCAGATCACTCTAGGGGAAAGAGGGTGAACGCCGGCATTCGATGCAATTATCGGTGGCGGCGTTAACCAAGCATTAAGCTTTACATGCGTTTACTGTGTACATCCAGTGATCTGGATTCTTACCGAGTGGCTGGAGCCATTCTGTTTGACGCCTCCCTGTTTAAACTCCTGAGAGCCGCGTTTGCGGCTCTTTTTTTCGACAAAATGAGCATTAACCTTTCATTAAGTAAGAACTTGCCAACAGCTGTGCACAGGCTCATCCTTGCATTGAGTTCTTGGCATTGAGAGTCAGGCTCACTTGTGATTGAACGCATCAGCCGGCGGTGGCCGCAGTTTCGTATAATGGTGGGGCGTAAGCACAATGATTGAAGGCGGGAACGGTCGCGCGACTACGATCAAGCTGGCCGAGCATCGCGTGTTCTCGGATTCTTTCAAGCCTCTCTACAATCAGGGCATGAGCCTGGTTGAAGAGGCCGCGGAGTATCTGGACGGCGAAGGACGCATCGAGGCCAAGGGCCTGACGCGGGCCGGCGCTGCGCTTTATGCGGCCGAATCCATGCGGCTGACCACACGTCTGATGCAGCTTGCCTCGTGGCTTCTTCTGCAGCGCGCCGCCAATTCCGGCGAGATGACGCGCGAGCAGGTGGCTGCCGAGAAGTCCAAAGTGCGTCTCGACACGCATTCACCGCAGGAGCAGGCCGACGGCTGGTCCGATCTGCCGGAGAATTTCCAGGATCTGGTCATGCGCTCGGTGCGCCTGCAGGACATCGTGCGGCGTATGGACGAAGAGATCTATGGCGGTGCGCCGGCTGCGGCGAACGATGCCGATCTCTACAGCCACAACCCGGTCTTCGAGCAGATCACCCTGCTGAAAACAGCGTTCGGGCACCGCTGATTCCCCACTGAAACAGCGTCTGCGTGAGTGGCAGCGCGATCAGCGCAGACGCGATGATGAGCGTGAAGGCGAGTCGCCGATAGGTCGTGTCGCTGGCGATCCCGTACAGCTTTCCGCCGATGAGCAGGCTCACCACATAGGGCGGGACCATAATCAGGCCGAGCATCACGCGCGGCTCATCGAACAGGCCGGCCGCCCACAGATTGCCGGCGGAAAAGATTTCCGAAATCAGAAACAGCGTCATGAGATTGGCGCGCACCACGGAGACCGGCAGCGCCGACGCCATCCAGTAGATGATGACCGGCGGGCCGGGAATGGCGGCGATGCCCGACAGCGTGCCTGAAATGCCGCCAATGCCGAAGGATACGGGAAAGCCGCGCGGCCCGTGGTAGCGCCAGCCGCTGCGCAGCACCAGCGCACAGCCCAGAATGACGATACAGATGATCCAGCGCAGCGCGGTTTCGTCGCCATTCTTGAGAATGTAGACGCCAAGCGGCACGAACAGCGCCAGCCCGGCGAGAACCGGCAGCACCTCGCGCCAGCGGGCGAGTTTCACCACCGGCAGGGCGACCGGAAGCGTGGGCAGCGAATCGATGATGACCAGCAGAACCACAGCAGTCACGGGATCGTAGAGCGCGCCTGCAATCGGCGCGACGATGAGCCCCGTGCCGAACCCGGACAGGCCGCGCACCACCCCCGCCACCAGAACGGTGAGGGTGAGAAGGGCAAGACTGAGATCGAGTTCGGGCAGGATTTCGCCTCCAGGCAGTCGGTGTGCCGGGACAGGAATGCAGCCGCATCCTAACGCGTGGCAATGGGCCTGCCCACCGCTATGGTAGAGCCATGAACACACCGATTCGCATTATGGGCATCGACCCGGGGCTTCGCCGCACCGGCTGGGCCGTCATCGAGACGCAGGGCAACTCCCTTCGCTTCGTTGACGCAGGCTCGGTCTCTTCCGATGCCAAGGCTGACCTCGCCTCGCGCCTGTGCCAGTTGCATGAGGGGCTGGAGGCGGTTCTGCACCAGCACCGGCCGGAGGAGGCCGCCGTGGAGGCCACTTTCGTCAACAAGGACGCATCGGCCACGCTGAAGCTCGGCCAGGCGCGTGGCATCGCCATGCTGGTGCCGGCAAGGGCCGGCCTGCGCGTTGCCGAATACGCGCCCAATGCGGTCAAGAAGGCCGTGATCGGCGTCGGTCACGGCGACAAGAAGCAGATTCATCTGATGGTGAAGGTGCTGATGCCGAAGGCGCATTTCGACACGCATGATGCGGCGGATGCGATTGCCATCGCCATCTGCCACGCGCATCACCGGCAGTCCGTCACCTCCCGACTGGCAATGGAAGCACTGAAATGATTGGCAAACTTAAGGGCATCATCGACGAGATCGCCGAAGATCACTGCATCGTCGATGTGGGCGGGGTTGGCTATGTGGCCTACTGCCCAGCGCGCACGCTGGCCGCGCTTGAGGGCGAGGGGACGGCGGTGACGCTGTTCATCGAGACTTATGTGCGCGAGGACATGATCCGTCTTTACGGCTTCCGCTCCGCGCTGGAGCGCGAGTGGTTCCGCCTTTTGCAGAACAATGTGCAGGGCGTGGGCGCAAAGGTGGCGCTTTCGGTGCTTTCCACGCTTTCGGCTTCGGAACTCGCCAACGCCATTGCGCTGAAGGATGCCGCCACGGTGGCGCGCGCGCCGGGCGTGGGCAAAAAGGTGGCCGAGCGCATTGTCTCGGAACTCAAGAGCAAGGCCCCCGCCTATGCCGGCGAGGCCAGCGACACGATCGGTCTCAAGCAGGAACTGGGCGAGGGCGCAGCGCCTTCGGCGGTGGCCGATGCGGTTTCCGCGCTTGCCAATCTCGGTTATTCGCGCGATGTCGCAGCCAATGCGGTTGCGGCGGCGCTGAAGGAAGCCGGCGAGAGCGCCGAGGCCGGAACGCTGATCAGGCTTGGCCTGAAGGAACTGGCGCGCTAGGCAACAGGCATGGGCGCCAAGCTGGGTAGTGAAGTGGATTTCTGCGGATGACGGATGCCGAACGGCTCATTTCGGCCGACAAGCGCGGTGAGGATCTGGACGCGACCATGCGGCCGCAATCGCTGGACGATTTCGTCGGCCAGAAGGCGGCGCGCGCCAATCTGAAGGTCTTCATCGAGGCGGCGCGCGGACGCGGCGAGGCGCTGGACCACGTGCTGTTCGTTGGCCCGCCCGGCCTCGGCAAGACCACGCTGGCGCAGATCATGGCGCGGGAACTGGGCGTGAATTTCCGCTCCACCTCCGGCCCGGTGATCGCCAAGGCCGGCGATCTGGCGGCCCTTCTCACCAATCTTGAAGAGCGCGACGTGCTTTTCATCGACGAAATTCACCGGCTGAGCCCGGCGGTGGAGGAAATCCTCTATCCGGCGATGGAAGATTTTCAGCTCGACCTGATCATCGGCGAGGGGCCGGCGGCGCGTTCGGTGAAGATCGATCTGGCGAAGTTCACGCTGGTGGCCGCGACGACGCGGCTTGGCCTTCTGACCACGCCGCTGCGCGACCGTTTCGGCATTCCGGTGCGGCTCGATTTCTATACGACCGAAGAACTGCAATCCATCGTCACGCGCGGCTCGCGCATTCTGGGCATGCCGCTGGCCACCGATGGCGCTGAGGAAATCGCCCGTCGCGCGCGCGGCACGCCGCGCATTGCCGGACGCCTGCTGCGCCGGGTGCGCGATTTCGCCACCGTGGCGGGGGCGAGCGAGGTGACGCGCAAGGTTGCCGACGAGGCGCTGTCGCGGCTTGAAGTGGATGCGCTTGGCCTCGACCTGCTCGACCGGCGTTACCTCAGCATGATCGTGGAAAATTTCGGCGGCGGCCCGGTGGGCATCGAGACCATTGCGGCGGCGCTCTCGGAGCCGCGCGACGCGATTGAAGACATTATCGAGCCCTATCTGATCCAGCAGGGCTTCATCCAGCGTACGCCGCGCGGGCGCGTTCTGGCCGCGAAGGCATGGCGTCACATGGGGCTCCAGCCGCCCAAGGCGCTGGCCGAGGCGCAGATCAGCCTGTTCCAGCAGGGAGACAAGGAATGAGCGGCGGCGGCGCGGGCGAAAACCTGACGGTCGGGCTTTCGGGCGAACTGACCGAATTCGGTCACCGTCTCGTGGCGCGGGTCTATTTTGCCGATACCGATTTTACCGGTGTGGTCTATCACGCCCGCTATCTGGAGTTTCTGGAGCGCGGCCGGTCGGATTTCCTGCGTCTTGCGGGTGTCCACCATACCGAGCTTGCCGACGGCAAGCATGGCGAGGTGCTGGCCTGGGTCGTGCGGCGCATGGAAATCGACTTTCGCCAGCCGGCCCGCGTGGACGACATCGTGACGGTGGAAACGCGCACCGAGGCGATTTCGGGCGCGCGCATCTATATGGCGCAGCGTCTCCTGCGCGGTGACGATGTGCTGGTGGAGGCAAAGGTGGAGGCGGCGATCATCGGCGCATCCGGCAAGCCGCGCCGGTTCCCGAAAGAATGGATCGAGGCCTTCAAGCCGAAAGGCGGCTAATTCGCGGGTTTCGCTGCGATGAGGGGCATGCCGAAGGCGCATTGTCTTGCCCCGTAAGCGATTCTCTTTGCCGCAGCCTGGTTGGCGCTCCGTTTCCTAACGCTTAATTAACCATAACGGTTCATGAAGAAAATCATGAAATCCGTAGCGAATCCGTGCGCCTTCCTTTCACCAAATTTTACCGGATAAAGGGGCCTTGAAGCATCTTGCGGGGACGCCTCGGATCGGACGAAGGCAACGGCACGCAAGCAGGGGCGAGACCGAAGCCGAGATGTACGCCGCCCTGATCTTAAGAGGATTTTGATCCATGGAAAGTGTTACGCTCGCCGCACCAGGTGGGGAGTTGTCGATCTGGGCTTTGTTCTGGCAGGCCGGTTGGGTCGTCAAGCTGGTCATGATCGGCCTTCTGGCGGCATCCGTGTGGACCTGGGCCATCATTATCGACAAATCGATTGCCTATGCCCGCATGCGCTCTGCTCTCAATCGTTTCGAGAAGACGTTCTGGTCCGGCCAGTCTCTTGAAGAGCTTTACCGCGCGCTCTCGGAGCGCAAGACGACCGGTATGGGGTCGATCTTCGTGGCTGCGATGCGTGAGTGGAAGAAGAGCTTCGAGAAGGGCGCGCGTTCGCCGATCGGCCTTCAGAACCGCATCGACAAGGCGATGGATCTGGCGCTGACGCGCGAGATGGAGCGTCTGGAGAGCCGGCTGGGCTTCCTCGCCTCCATCGGTTCGGCTGCGCCGTTCATCGGCCTTTTTGGCACGGTGGTCGGCATCATGACCTCGTTCCAGGCCATTGCCGGTTCCAAGTCGACCAATCTGGCCGTTGTCGCGCCGGGTATCGCCGAGGCGCTTCTGGCCACGGCCATCGGCCTTCTGGCCGCCATTCCCGCTGTTATTGCCTACAACAAGCTGTCATCGGATGCGGGCAAGCTCGCCGGACGCATGGAAGGCTTCGCGGACGAGTTTTCGACCATCCTCTCGCGGCAGATCGACGAGAAGGTCGCCGCCAAGGCGGCTTAGGAGAACGCAATGGGTATGTCAGTCGGCTCGGCGGGCGGAAGAAACGGACGGCGGCGCGGTCGCCGGGGTTCGCGCTCGGGCCTGATCTCCGAAATCAACGTGACGCCCTTCGTGGACGTGATGCTGGTGCTGCTCATCATCTTCATGGTGGCCGCCCCGCTGCTGACCGTCGGTGTGCCCATCGACCTGCCGGAAACGCAGGCCAAGGCGCTCAACTCCGAAACGCAGCCGATCACGGTTTCCGTCAACAGCGACGGCCAGATCTATCTGCAGGAGACCGAAGTGCCCATCGAAGAGGTGGTCGCGAAGCTGCAGGCGATTGCGCGTTCGGGCTATGACGAACGTATTTATGTGCGCGGTGACCGCGCGGCTGATTACGGCACGGTGATGCGCGTGATGGCGCGTATCTCGGCTGCCGGCTATCGCAATCTTGGCCTGGTCACGCTGCAGGAAGAAGGCAACTGACCGAATGAAGGCGGGTATCGTCATATCGGCGGGCATGCACGCGGCGCTCCTGGGCTTTGGCCTGGTTTCGCTGTCGGCGCCGCGCGCCTATGAGGTGGCGGATGTCGAATCCCTGCCCGTCGACATCATTCCCATCGAATCGATGACGCAGGTGCAGGAGGGCGACAAGAAAGCCGAGCTTTCCGAAAAGCCTGCGCCCACGCCAACCAAGCGTCCTGATCCGGTCGAGAACGCGCAGAACACGGGCGACAATGATGTCGACCTGAAAACGCCGCCGACGCCGGAGCCGAGCAAGCGCGAAGTGCAGAAGACGGCGGAGCCGCCGCCTGCGCCGAAGCCGACGCCCAAGCCTGAACCGAAGCCGGAGCCAGAGCCCAAACAGGCCGAGGCCGAGCCGACCCCGGTGCCGGCCACCGAGGTGCGCCCCGAGCCGCAGCCCAAGCAGGACGTGCAGCCGGACCCCGCGCCTGAAGAGACGGTGGTGGCCGAAGCGCCCGAGGCAGAGAGCGTTTCCCTGCCCAACAGCGCGCCGGTGCCACAGTCGCGGCCTCAGCCGCCAAAGGCGAGCACGGCCAAGGCGCCCGACCGCAAGGATGCCGAAAAGCCGGCGCAGAAGACCGCGGCCAAGCAGAAGTCGGAGAAATCCGACGAGCTGTTCGACGAAGTGGCGGCGCTTCTGAACAAGGACAAGGCCTCTGGCGGCGGCGCGAAGCGCTCGCAGGAACAGGCGTCGCTTGGTGGCAGCCGCAACACGCCCGGCGAGAAGCTTTCGCAGAGCGAGATGGATGCGCTGCGCGGTCAGATCCAGCGGTGCTGGAACGTGCCGGCCGGGGCCCTCGAGGCCGACAATCTGAAGGTCTCCATCCAGATGAACCTGGATGCGAGCGGCAATATCGAGGGAAGTCCGCGCATCATTTCCGGCGGCAGCGGGTCCATGGTCGAGCGGGCAGCGGCGGAATCCGCACGCCGCGCCGTTCTCCAGTGCGCGCCCTACAATCTGCCGGCGGCGAAGTACGACACCTGGTCTGAAGTCATCGTCCACTTCGATCCAAGCGACATGTTTTAACCCGGGCACCATCCATATGGCGATGGGGGCTTGAGCCTAACCAAATGGGGAGAGGCAGGAGCAAATGCAGATTATCTTGAGAGCGACCTTCC
This sequence comes from Nitratireductor sp. GZWM139, assembly GCF_030068685.1. Taxonomy (NCBI): domain Bacteria; kingdom Pseudomonadati; phylum Pseudomonadota; class Alphaproteobacteria; order Hyphomicrobiales; family Phyllobacteriaceae; genus Nitratireductor; species Nitratireductor sp. GZWM139. The sequence continues at coordinate 148,164 of NZ_JAMQML010000004.1, forward strand.
TGATCGCGACGCTTGTCGCCGGGCTTGGCGTTGCAGTGCTGCCGGCAAGGGCAGTGGTCGAGATCGACATCAACAAGGGCGTGGTCGAGCCGCTGCCGATCGCCATCACGGAGTTCATCTCCGCCGATGGCACCGGCGCGGAAATTGCCAGCGTCGTTGAGGCCGATCTGAGGCGGTCCGGCCTGTTCGCGCCAATCGAGAAGGGGGCCTTCATCGAGAAGATCTCCAACCCGGATGCGGCCCCGCGTTTTCAGGACTGGACCGTGATCAACGCGCAGGCGCTGGTGACGGGCAAGGTTTCCGAGACGGCGGACGGACGGCTGAAGGCCGAGTTCCGCCTGTGGGACACCTATGCAGGCCAGCAGCTCATTGGTGAGCAGTTCTTCACCAGCAAGGACAAGTGGCGGCGTGTGGCGCACATCATCGCCGACGCCATCTATCAGCGCCTGACGGGTGAGAGCGGCTATTTCGACACGCGCATCGTGTATGTGGACGAGTCCGGCCCGCGCAACAACCGCGTGAAGCGGCTTGCGATAATGGATCAGGACGGCGCCAACCAGCGTTTCCTGACCGATGGCCGCGCCATCGTTCTGACGCCGCGCTTCTCGCCGACGCGCCAGGAAATCACCTACATGTCCTATGAGGGTGGTCAGCCGCAGGTCTATCTCCTGCAGCTGGAGACCGGACAGCGCGAGCTGGTGGGCAATTTCCCCGGCATGACGTTCGCGCCGCGCTTCTCGCCCAATGGTCAGCAGATCGTGATGAGCCTTCTGCGCGATGACGGAAACTCGAACATTTTCGCGATGGACCTGCGCAGCCGCAACACAACGCGCCTGACGACGGCCAATGCGATCGACACCTCGCCGTCCTATTCGCCGGATGGTTCGCAGATCGTGTTCACCTCCGACCGTGGCGGTCGCGCGCAGATCTATGTGATGAGCGCGAGCGGCGGCGATCCCAAGCGCATCTCGTTCGGTGACGGCAGCTATTCGACGCCGGTCTGGTCGCCGCGCGGCGATCTGATCGCCTTCACCAAGCAGACGCGCGGCGAGTTCCAGATTGGCGTGATGCGCACCGATGGTTCGGGCGAGCGCATCCTGTCCTCCGGCTTCCTGCAGGAAGGTCCGACCTGGTCGCCCAATGGCCGCGTTGTGATGTTCTTCCGTCAGCCGGCGGGCTCTGCCGGACCGCAGCTCTATTCCATCGATCTGACGGGCCGCAACGAGCAGAAGATCCCGACCGCGAATTACGGTTCGGATCCGGCATGGTCGCCGCTACTCGAGTAGCGGCGGGCCGGTTCCTGCCGGATTCGCCGCGTTTCCGCCGTATTTTAAGCTAGTTTGCGCGAAATAACGGTTCTGGTTGGTACCGGTAAGTCTTCGTTAACCGCGTTTCTTGAGGGGTCCTTAACGGCAACGTGGTTACTGATCATTGAACAAAATTTCTCTAATTTGAAGGAGAGGTGGCAATGCTGTCGATTGCAGCGATCGCCAAACACCCGGTTAGCATCGCCCTGGTAGCGGCTCTTGCTCTGGCCGGTTGCGCCAACAAGCAGGTTCCCAACAGTGCAGCCGATATCGGGCTGGGCGGTGCGGGCGGTCCTCCCGGATCGCAGCAGGAATTCACCGTCAGCGTGGGCGACCGGATTTTCTTCGACCTCGACTCGTCGTCGATCCGCGCCGATGCGCAGCAGGTTCTTTCCCGCCAGGCGCAGTGGCTGAACAAGTACCAGAATTACACGATCACCGTGGAAGGCCATGCCGACGAACGCGGCACCCGCGAGTACAACCTCGCGCTTGGCGCACGCCGTGCGGCTTCGGCCCGTGACTTCCTGGTTGCCCGTGGCGTTGCGGCAAACCGCATCCGCACGATTTCCTACGGCAAGGAGCGTCCGGTCGCGACCTGTGACGACATCTCCTGCTGGTCGCAGAACCGCCGCGCGGTCACCGTTCTGAACGGCGGCAGCAGCTAAGCATTTTGCATACAAGAAAAGAAAAGCCGCGCTGGACAATGTCCGCGCGGCTTTTTTGTTGGCTGAATTTGAAAGACGTAGGCGTCAGCCCTGCGCGGCCTTGCGGATGGCCTCGATGTTCTTCGCATAGGCTTCTTCGCCGTCGCCCTTGAAGACGGCGGAGCCGGCGACCAGCACATTGGCGCCGGCGGCAACCAGCTCACCGGCCGTGTCGGGCGACACGCCGCCATCGATCTCGATGTCGATCGGACGGTCGCCGATCATTGCCTTCACGCGGCGCACCTTCTCGACCACGGACGGAATGAAAGCCTGGCCGCCAAAGCCCGGATTGACCGTCATCAGAAGCACGAGGTCGACCTGGTCGAGCACGTATTCGATGACGTTTTCGGGCGTCGACGGATTGAGCGAGACGCCGGCCTTCTTGCCGAGATTGCGAATGGTCTGCAGCGAGCGGTGCAGGTGCGGACCGGCTTCCGCGTGAACCGTGATGATGTCGCAGCCCGCATCCGCAAAGGCGGCGAGGAAGGGATCAGCCGGCGTGATCATCAGGTGGCAGTCGAACACCTTGTCGGTGCGGTCGCGGATTGCCTTGATGATGGGCGGGCCAAAAGTGATGTTGGGCACGAAATGGCCGTCCATCACGTCGAGGTGGATCCAGTCAGCGCCTGCTTTGGCGACGGTTTCGACCTCGTCGCCGAGGCGCGAGAAGTCGGAAGCGAGGATGGAGGGGGCGATGAGCGTGTTGCGCGCGGTCATGACGGTTTTCCGTAACGATGAGACTGGCTTGCCCTAACGTCTTCTCCGCGCCTTGTCGAGGCGCGGGCGGGACGCATCACAGATGTGTCACCATGCGGTGCGATGCGGGATGCACCAGATGAGCCAGCGTGATCGGCTCGCCCGCCATCCATGTGATGCGTTCGCCGATGAAGACCGGATCACCTTCCCGGATCTGCAGCAGGGATGCCTCGTCGGGGCTGGCGGCCGCCGCCATGAAGGTGAACTCCGCATTGGAGAAGGGGGCGTGGCCGACGAGCCATTCATTCGGCCCCATGGTCGCGAAATCAGCATCGCGGGCACCGGGAACCGTGTTCAGATTGATCCAGCGATCTTCGTACTGGTAGGGGACGCGGTCGGCCAGGTGCAGGCATCGCACATGCATCATGTTGGATCTGGACAGGAGGCTGAGCCGGGCGCAGATGACCTCCGGTGCATCGGTAATGTCAGCGCTCAGTAAGCGGTACTGATATTCCGAGCCGCGCGCTTCGATCTCCTGCCGGATGCGGGGGATGACGAAGCGCGCCTCGCGCACCGGATGAAGGGCGACGCGGGTGCCGGCGCGGCGCTTGCGTTCGAGAATGCCGGCGCGGGCAAGCTCCTGAAGCGCGCGGTTGACCGTCGCGCGCGCCGCCCCGAACTCCTCCGCCAGGGCTTCTTCGCCGGGGATCAGGGCTCCCGGCAGCCAGACCCGTTCTGCGATGCGTCGGGAGAGCTCGTCGCGGATGGTGCGGAATGAGGCGCGTTCGCTGGTCACAGCAACTCCATCAGTTTTCTGATCGTGCGCGTGTAGCGTGCGGCGATCGTTTCACGTTCGATGTGGCGGCCCTGACGGACACAGTGGCGTCCTGCCGACCACACTTCGGATACGGCGCCATTGTCGCCGGTAAAAAGCCAGCCGTCTAATACACCATCGTCGAATGCTGCACCTGCGAAATCGTCCTGATCGATTGCCACCAGATCGGCCCAGTGTCCCGGCTGGATCGCGCCGGAATCGCGGCCAAGGGCCTGAGCGCCGCCGGCAAGGGCTGCATCGTAAAGCGTGCGCCCGCAGGACTGGCCGTGCGCAGCCAGAACCACGCGGGCCGTGTCGCGCAGGCGCTGGGAGTATTCGAACTGGCGCAGCTCTTCGGCGACGGTGATGCGGATGTTGGAATCGGAGCCGATGCCAAGTGCACCGCCTGCCTGACGGTAGTGAAGCCCGTTGAAGATGCCGTCGCCCAGATTGGCCTCGGTGACGGGGCAAAGCCCGGCGACCGCTCCGGTGTCGGCCAGATTGCCGGTCTCTTCGTCGGTCATGTGGGTGCAGTGGATCAGGCACCAGCGCGCATCCACATCGCAATTGTCGAGCAGCCACTCCACCGGACGCTGGCCATAGGCCGCCAGAACCTCGTCGATCTCCGGCAATTGCTCGGCGATGTGCATGTGCAGCGGCGCATCGGGACGCATGGTCTGCGCTTCACGCAGATCATCCAGCCCCACCGCGCGCAGCGAGTGTGGTGCAACGCCAAGCCGGGCGTCGGCGGCGAGATTTCCAATGCATTCTTCAGCGCGTGAAAGCAGCTTCTGGAACCGGTCCAGATCGTTGCCGAAACGCTGCTGGCCGCCCTGCAGCGGTCGCTGGTCCACGCCGCCATGGCGGTAAAGAACGGGAAGGAGGGTGAGGCCGATGCCCGTCTGGTCCGCAGCGCCTGCGATACGCGCGGAAAGCTCGCCCACATCGTCATAGGCAACGCCGCCGGGCTGATGGTGGACGTAGTGGAACTCCGCGACGGCGGCAAAACCCGCCTCCTGCATTTCCATGAAGGCGAATGCGGCGACCGCCTCGATGTCTTCCGGCGAAAGCAGGTCGAGAAAGCGGTACATGATTTCGCGCCATGTCCAGAAACTGTCGCGCCCGGCCGGACCCCGCCGCTCGGCCAGCCCGGCCATGGCGCGCTGAAACGTGTGGCTGTGCAGGTTGGACATGGCGGGCAGGAGAACGGGAACGCGTATTGTCTTGTCATCTGCGGGCGCTGCCCCGGCCGTCACGCTTTTGATGCGCCCCGCACTGGTGAGCTCCACAAGCACGTCCTTTTGCCAACCGCCTGGCGTGAGTGCATTCTGAGCAAAAATCGCTTGCATGAGGCGTTGTTCCCGGCTTAATTATGTCTATACATATAAGAATAATCGTAGACAAAAATTCTGTCTTAGGCAATATGCCCTGTATGGGGAGGCCTGCAGTGGGTAGGGAGGAATCTTCCTGTTATGAAGCAGAGTGTCATCAGCGGTATCCGCTTGGCGAGCATGTGCGAAGGCGGCGCGCCCTATGGGCTTGTCGAGGATGCGGGCATCGCCATCGAGGGTGATATGATTGTCTGGGCAGGTGCAATGAGCAACCTGCCGGAGCGTTTTTCCGGATGGGAGCGGACCGATTTCGGCGGTCGCCTCGCCACGCCGGCGTTTGTCGACTGCCACACGCACCTGGTGTTTGGCGGCAATCGCGCCAGGGAATTCGAGATGCGGCTTGAAGGCGCGAGCTACGAAGAAGTGGCGCGGGCCGGTGGCGGCATCGTTTCCACCGTTTCTGCAACGCGTGGCCAGGACGAAGATGCGCTGGTCGAAGACGCGCTGAAGCGGCTCGATGCGCTTCTTGCCGAAGGCGTGGCGACGGTGGAGGTCAAATCCGGCTATGGGCTGACCGTCGAGGACGAGCTCAAGATGCTGCGCGCCGCGCGCCGTCTGGCAGAGCTGCGGCCCGTGCGGATCAAGACGAGCTATCTCGCCGCCCATGCGGTTCCAGCCGAATATCGCGGGCGTGAAGACGCCTATATCGACGCAGTGGTGCTGCCGGGCATGGATGCTGCCCATGCCGAAGGTCTGGTCGATGCGGTTGACGGGTTCTGCGAGGGCATTGCCTTCTCGCCGGCGCAGATGGCGCGCGTCTTCGACCGGGCGCGCGAACTCGGCCTGCCGGTGAAGCTTCATGCAGAGCAGCTTTCCAATCTGGGGGGCGCGAAGATGGCCGCCTCCTATGGCGCGCTTTCGGCGGATCATCTCGAATATCTGGACGAGGAAGGCGTTGCGGCGATGGCCGCTTCCGGGACGGTGGCCGTTCTCCTTCCGGGCGCATTCTACACGCTGCGCGAGACGCAGTATCCGCCGCTTGCGGCGCTGCGCAAACACGGCGTGCGGATTGCGGTCGCGACCGACTGCAATCCGGGTTCATCGCCGCTTGCCTCGCTCCTTCTGACCGTGAACATGGCCTGCACGCTGTTCCGCATGACGCCCGAAGAGGCGCTGGCGGGAGCCACGCGCGAAGGCGCGCGGGCGCTCGGGCTGGCCGACGAGATCGGCACCATCGAGGCCGGCAAGCGCGCCGAAATCGCCATCTGGGACGTGGAGCACCCGGCGGAACTTGCCTATCGCATCGGCTTCAACCCGCTCCACCGCCGCATTGCAGGAGATTTTGCATGACGCTTGTTCTGACCCCCGGTGCGGTCACGATCCAGGATCTGGAGCGTATCTGGCGTGATGGCGTTGCCGTGCGCGTTGATCCGGCCTGCTATCCCGGCATCGAGGCGGCTGCTGCGCGCATCGACCAGATCGCACGCGGCAATGAAGCGATCTATGGCGTCAACACCGGCTTTGGAAAGCTCGCCAGTGTGAGCATCCCGCCGCAGGATGTGGAGACGTTGCAGCGCAACCTCATTCTCTCGCATTGCTGCGGCGTTGGCGCGCCGCTTGACGAAGCCATTGTGCGGCTGATCATGTCGCTGAAACTGCTCTCGCTGGGCCGTGGCGCATCCGGCGTGCGCATGGAGGTGGTCAAGCTGATCGAGGAAATGCTGGCGCGCGGTGTCGTGCCGGTGATCCCGGAAAAGGGCTCGGTCGGTGCATCCGGCGACCTCGCGCCGCTCGCGCATATGGCGGCTGCCATGATGGGCGAGGGCGAGGCTTTCTTCGACGGCGCGCGGCTTTCCGGCGGCGAGGCGCTGCGCAGGGCCGGGCTCACGCCGGTCGTGCTGAAGGCCAAGGAAGGGCTTGCGCTGATCAACGGCACGCAGGTTTCCACCGCGCTGGCGCTGACCGGGCTTTTCCGGGCGCATCGCGCGGCGCGGTCGGCGCTCATCACCGGGGCCTTGTCGACCGATGCGGCAATGGGGTCTTCCGCGCCATTCCATCCCGAAATTCACACGCTTCGCGGCCATCAGGGCCAGATCGACACGGCGGCAGCACTGTGGGCGCTGCTCGAGGGCTCGCAGATCCGCGAAAGCCATCTGGAAGGCGATGAGCGGGTGCAGGACCCGTATTGCATCCGCTGCCAGCCGCAGGTGGATGGCGCGTGTCTCGATCTTCTGCGCCAGGCGGCGCGCACGCTGACCATCGAAGCCAATGCAGTGACCGACAATCCGCTGGTTCTCTCCGACGGGACGGTTGTTTCGGGCGGCAATTTCCACGCCGAACCGGTGGCGCTTGCCGCCGACCAGATTGCGCTTGCCATTTGTGAGATCGGCGCAATTGCGCAGCGGCGCATTGCGCTTCTGGTCGACCCGGCGCTGTCATTTGGCCTGCCGGCGTTTCTGGCGAAGAAGCCGGGCCTGAATTCCGGCCTGATGATTGCCGAAGTGACCTCGGCTGCGCTGATGTCGGAAAACAAGCAGATGTCGCATCCGGCCTCCGTGGATTCGACGCCCACTTCCGCCAATCAGGAAGACCATGTGTCGATGGCCTGTCACGGCGCGCGGCGGCTCATTCCGATGACGGAGAACCTGTTCGGCATTATCGGCATTGAAGCCGTGACGGCGGCGCAGGGCGTCGATTTCCGCGCGCCGCTGAAAACGAGTGCGGAGCTTGCGCAGGCCCATGCGGCGATCCGCAACGCGGTGCCGGATCTGGAGGAAGACCGTTATCTGGCCCCCGATCTGGAAAACGCCATCGCGCTCGTGCGCTCCGGCGATCTGAACGCCAGCATTCCCGAGAACATTCTGCCTGAGTTGAGGAGTGAGCCTTGATCGGGAGCGTGTCTTTTTTGGATGTGGCGACTGCCCCTCATCCGCCTGCCGGCACCTTCTCCCCGCTCGCGGGGAGAAGGACGATGGCCGCAACGTTGACGCCCCCCTCTCCCCGCCTGCGGGGAGAGGGTAAGGGTGAGGGGCGGACGCCAACACTGGAGATTTGCGCATGAACCCCGTCGAAGTGCATCAGGGCTCCTCGCCCGTCATTCTGGGGCTGCCGCACACGGGCACTTTTGTGCCGGAGGCGGTCAAGGCCCGGCTCAATGAACAGGGCCGGCTTCTGACCGATACGGACTGGCACGTGCATCGGCTCTATGACGGTCTGCTCGATGGTGTGACCACCGTGCGGGCGACCTTTCATCGCTATCTGATCGACGCCAATCGCGACCCTTCCGGCGAGAGCCTTTATCCGGGGCAGAACACGACCGGTCTGGTGCCGCTGACGGATTTCGACAACCGCCCGATCTGGCGCGAGGGAGAGGAGCCGACGGCAGAGGATGTAGCCGAGCGGCTTGATGCCTTTCACGCGCCCTATCATGCCGCGCTGGAGGCCGAGATCGCGCGGGTGAAGGCGCTGCATGGCGTGGCGATCCTCTATGACTGCCATTCCATCCGCTCGCATTGCCCGTTCCTGTTCGAAGGGCAGCTTCCCGATTTCAATATCGGCACCAATCACGGCGAGACCTGTGCGCGGGAAATCGAGCAGGCGACGGTTGATGTCTGTGCCGGCGCGGACGGGTTTTCCAGCGTGCTCAACGGCCGTTTTGTCGGCGGATGGACGACCAGGCATTACGGCCGGCCCGGGACCGGCGTGCATGGCATCCAGATGGAACTGGCGCAGGCGACGCATCTTCAGGGCGAGGCCGTGCCGTTTGACTATGACGAAGAAAAAGCGGCGCGCCTGCGACCGCATCTCAAAGCCATTCTGACGCGTCTTTCAAAGATCGCGCCATCCTTGAAGGGGAACTGAACCATGAGCAATCCGCGTCACAACATTCGCGAGGTGAGGGCGCCGCGCGGGACGGAGCTGAACGCCAGGGGCTGGATGACGGAAGCGCCGCTCAGGATGCTGATGAACAATCTCGATCCCGACGTTGCCGAAAACCCGAACGAGCTGGTCGTTTATGGCGGCATTGGCCGGGCGGCCCGCACCTGGGACGATTTCGACCGCATTGCCGCGACGCTGAAGACGCTTGATGAAGACGAGACGCTGCTCGTTCAGTCGGGCAAGCCGGTGGGCGTGTTCCGCACCCACAAGGATGCGCCGCGCGTTCTGATCGCCAATTCCAACCTGGTGCCGCACTGGGCCAACTGGGACCACTTCAACGAGCTCGATAAGAAGGGCCTGATGATGTACGGCCAGATGACGGCCGGCTCGTGGATCTATATCGGCTCGCAGGGCATCGTGCAGGGCACGTACGAAACCTTTGTGGAGGCAGGCCGGCAGCATTATGGCGGCGACCTCACGGGCAAGTGGATCCTGACCGCAGGGCTTGGCGGCATGGGCGGCGCGCAGCCGCTGGCGGCCGTCATGGCCGGTGCCTGCTGCCTCGCCATCGAGTGCGATGAGACGCGCATCGATTTCCGCCAGCGCACCCGCTATGTGGACGAGAAGGCGACCACGCTGGACGAGGCGCTGGAGATGATCGACCGCTGGACGAAAGCGGGCGAGGCGAAGTCCGTCGGCCTTGTGGGCAATGCGGCGGAGATCGTGCCCGAGCTGGTGCGGCGCGGCGTGAAGCCGGACATGGTGACGGATCAGACCTCTGCGCATGATCCGGTGAACGGCTATCTGCCCAAGGGCTGGACCGTGGCCGAGTGGCGCGAGAAGCGCGAGAGCGATCCGAAGGCCGTGGAGAAGGCGGCCCGTGCTTCGATGCGCGAGCATGTGGAGGCGATGGTCGACTTCTGGAACCAGGGCATTCCCACGCTCGACTATGGCAACAACATCCGCCAGGTGGCGCTCGAAGAGGGCTTTGAGAACGCTTTCGCCTTCCCCGGTTTCGTGCCGGCCTATATCCGCCCGCTGTTCTGCCGCGGCGTCGGCCCGTTCCGCTGGGCCGCACTTTCCGGCGATCCGGAAGACATTTACCGCACAGACGAGAAGGTGAAGGAGCTTCTGCCCGACAATGAGCATCTGCATCGCTGGCTCGACATGGCGCGCGACCGCATCGCGTTCCAGGGGCTGCCGGCGCGCATCTGCTGGGTGGGTCTGGGTGACCGGCACCGCCTTGGCCTCGCCTTCAACGAAATGGTGGCGAAGGGCGAGCTGAAGGCTCCGGTGGTGATCGGGCGCGATCATCTGGATTCGGGCTCGGTGGCGTCTCCCAACCGTGAAACCGAGGCCATGAAGGACGGTTCCGATGCCGTTTCCGACTGGCCGCTGCTCAACGCACTCCTGAACTGCGCCTCCGGCGCGACCTGGGTTTCGCTGCATCATGGCGGCGGCGTGGGCATGGGCTTCTCGCAGCATTCGGGCATGGTGATCTGTGCCGATGGCACGGAAGATGCGGCGCGCCGCCTTGAGCGGGTGCTGTGGAACGATCCGGCGACAGGCGTGATGCGTCACGCCGATGCGGGCTACGACATTGCGCGCGACTGGGCGCAGGAAAAGGGCTTGCGGCTGCCGGCGATTCTTGGAAATTAATAACCGAACAATTCAGAGGGGTTTTCCATGAAAAGGCGTCAATTTCTAAAAGCGGCAGGTGTTGCCGGTGTGGCGACGGGCTTAGCGGCTCCGGCCATCGCACAGGACAAGATCACCTGGAAAATGGTCACGGCCTGGCCGAAGAACCTGCCCGGACCGGGCGTGGCGGCGCAGATGCTGGCAGACCGAATCACGGCTCTGTCCGGCGGCCGGCTGGAAGTGAAGCTTTACGCTGCCGGCGAGCTTGTGCCGGGCAATGGCGTGTTCGACGCGGTGTCGGAAGGCACGGCTGAACTCTACCACGCGGTTCCCTCCTACTGGGGCTCCAAGTCGCGCGGCATTCTGCTGTTCGGTTCGCAGCCTTTCGGTCTGCGCGCTGACGAGCAGCTGGGCTGGCTCGTGCATGGCGGCGGACAGGCGCTTTACGACGAAATGTATGGCCGTTTCGGGCTGAAGCCGTTCCTTTGCGGCAATTCCGGTCCGCAGTGGCAGGGTTGGTTCCGCAACGAGATCAACTCGGTCGACGATCTGAAGGGGCTGCGCTTCCGCACCACGGGTCTTGCGTCCGAAATGTGCGCCAAGCTTGGCATGGCCGTTCAGGCCATGGGCGGCGGCGACATGTTCCAGGGCTTGCAGTCCGGCACGATCGACGCCGGTGAGTTCATCGGTCCGTGGACGGATTCGGCGCTTGGCTTCTACCAGGTAGCCAAGAACTACTACTGGCCGGGTGTCGGCGAGCCGTCTTCGGCAGAGGAGTGCGCGGTGAACAAGGCGGCCTATGATGCGCTGCCGGAAGATCTGCAGCAGGCCGTCGCCTATGCCTGTGAATCGCTCTACAATCCGGTCTGGACCGAATACACGACCAAGCATGCCGCAGCGCTGAAGCAGCTCGTGGCAGAGCAGGACGTGCAGGTGAAGAAGCTGCCGGATGACGTGATCGTCGCCATGGGCAATGCCGCAGGCGAAGTGATCGCGGAACTGCGCGAAGACGATGACGAGCTGGTCAAGCGCATCGTCGAGAGCTTCCTCGGTTACCGCGAAGGCATCGCCGAATACATGGTCTACGCAGACAACGGGCAGATGAACGCCCGTGCGATGGACTACAAATACGGCGGCTGACAACACGACCGGGCCGGGCTCGCGCTCGGCCCGTTTCTTTCGGGGAACGCTCGGCATGCTTGAGCTTGCGGACAAACTTGACCGGATCAACCGGGCAGTGGGCGCTGTTGTGCGCTGGCTGGCGCTGGCCATGGTGCTGGTGCAATTCGGCACGGTGGTGCTGCGCTATGTCTATGGCGTCAGCTTCATCTTCATGAACGAGACCGTTCTCTACCTGCACGCAGCACTGTTCATGCTGGCCGGAGGCTACACGCTTCTGGTCGACGGGCATGTGCGCGTGGACATTTTCTACGGGCTGTTCGGCCCGCGTGGCAGGGCGCGCATCGATATTTTCGGTGCGCTGTGCTTCCTGATGCCGTCCATGTTCATGATCGCCTGGTTCTCCTGGCCTTCCGTGCGCAATTCCTGGTCTATCATGGAAGGAGCCATCTCGGTGGGCGGTATTCCCGCCTCCTTCCTGCTCAAATCGCTGATCCCCGCCTTCTGTGCGCTGCTCATCATCCAGGGCCTTGCCTGCATCCTGCGCGATCTCGCGCGTCTTCGTGAAGAAGCCCCCGCCGCATGACCTTACCGCTCGACATCCTCATGTTTGCGGCGCTGATCGTCGCCATTCTGATCGGCTATCCCGTTTCCTTCATGCTGGCGGGCACGGCGGCGCTGTTCGCCTTTCTTGGCTGGATGACCGGCCAGTTCGATGTCGGGCTTCTGGGCGCGCTCGGGCAGCGGGTTTTCGGAACCCTCACCAATGAGGTTCTGATCGCCATTCCGCTGTTCGTTTTCATGGGTGTGGTGCTGGAAAAGAGCCGCATCGCGGAAGAGCTTCTGGAGACGATGGGCTGTCTCTTCGGCGGCATACGCGGCGGTCTCGGAGTTTCCGTCGTGCTGGTCGGTGCGCTTCTGGCGGCCTCGACCGGCATTGTGGGCGCAACCGTGGTGGCGATGGGCCTGATCGCGCTGCCGACCATGGTGCGCAATGGCTATGATCCGAAGCTTGCTTCCGGCGTGGTTTGCACCTCCGGTACGCTGGGCCAGATCATTCCGCCCTCGACGCTGCTCATCATCCTCTCCGACGTGATGTCGACCGCCTATCAGCAGGCGCAGTATGAGCAGGGCAAATTCACCATCGAGACGATCTCCGTCGGTCAGGTTTTCGCCGCAGCGCTTCTGCCAGGCCTGACGCTTGTGGCGGTCTACATCGCCTATCTGATGACGCGGGCAGCCCTGAAGCCGGACAGCGCTCCGGCGCTGGTTGCGGCCGGCGACCGGCCGAGCAGGCAGGAGGTGCAGCGCGCCGTTCTGCCGCCGGTTCTGCTCATCGTTGCCGTTCTGGGCTCCATCCTCGGCGGCATTGCAACGCCAAGCGAGGCGGCAAGCGTGGGCGCCATTGGCGCATTGCTACTCGCCGGTGTGCGCAGCGAAGGAAATGGCCGTCTGATCGTTCTGGGCGCGGCGGCGCTGGGTGCGGTCGCGGTGCTGGCCGGTATCTTTCCGGTGCGTCTGCAGCGCAGCGATGTGGGCCTCTTCGAATGGCTCATCGCGGGGCTGACAACCGGGCTTCTGGCGCTCGGCGTCCTCGCCATCGTCATTTCCATCGGCAAGGCGCGCCAGCGCGGCATTCTCACGCCGATTGTCACCAACACGATGACGGTGACGGCAATGATCTTCGCCACCATTCTCACGGCCAGCGTGTTCTCGCTCGTGTTCCGTGGACTGGGTGGTGATGCGCGGGTTGAGGACATCCTGCACTCCATGCCCGGCGGTCCGCAGGGGGCGCTCATCTTTGTGATGGCGATGATCTTCGTGCTCGGCTTTTTCCTCGATTTCGTGGAAATCTCGGTGATCGTCCTGCCACTGGTCGCTCCCATTTTGATCCTGATGGGACATGACCCGCTCTGGCTCGCGATCCTGATCGCGATCAACCTGCAGACGTCATTCCTGACGCCGCCCTTCGGGTTCTCGCTGTTCTATCTGCGCGCGGCTGCGCCAAAGGAAATCACGACGGGACAGATCTATCGCGGCGTCATTCCCTTCATCATTCTGCAGCTCGTGGGCATGGGCGTTATCTGGCTTCTGCCGTCGATTTCCACATGGCTTCCGGCGCAGATATTCTGACGCGAATATCTGCTTTTATTTATCTTAATGATTGTATTAATGCTGCGCGTATAAGTAGAGAATTTATGTAAAGCGTCGGTTACAATTCTATTTTATTCAGAATTGAAATCCCTTCGTCATATACATATGCTGATACTGTTTTTGTAGGTGAAGCCCTAATATTGTTGCTTATAAGCCTTTCAGAATGGGGGGTGCTGCACGGCGTTGCGATTTCATGGCGCGACCGGGGCTCGCGAAACTGTTTTGGAGAATTTGCTTATGGCCGAGCTCGCTGCGTGTCCCAAAGAACAGCTGCGTGAACGCGAAGACGCGTTCCATATCCAGCGCGTGGAACGATTATGGAGCGGGGGCCATCTCCTGAGGGGGCGTGAGCCGGGCAGTGGCGACCTCCAGCTCATGAGCAATGATTATCTTTGCATCCAGAACGAGCCGGCGCTGAGAGAAGCGCAGGCCGAGGCCCTTCTGAACAGCAAGACCGATCTGCTGATGTCGAGCGTCTTCACCATGAAGGGCAGCCCGATGCAGCAGCTGGAGGCGGCGTTCGCCGATTACATGCAGGGTGAAGAGGCGATCATCTGCCAGTCGGGCTTCACCGCCAATGTGGGGCTGCTTCAGTCCATCGCCAGCCCTTCAGTTCCGGTCTATCTGGACATGAATGCGCATGCGTCCCTTTGGGAAGGGGTGAAAGCAGCAGGCGCGCGTGGCATTCCCTTTCGCCACAACAGCCCGGACCATGCCGAGCGCCTGATCCGGCGGTATGGGCCCGGTGTGCTGGTGGTCGACACGGTTTACAGCACGGATGGAAGCCTCTGCCCGCTGGCCGCAATCGTGGATGTCGCAACGCGCACGGGCTGTGTTCTCGTTGTCGATGAATCCCATTCGCTTGGCACGCACGGTCCCGGTGGTGCGGGGCTTGCCGTGGCGCTGGGACTGGCAGACCGGATCGACTTTCGCACGGCCTCTCTGGCCAAGACGTTTGCCGGCCGTGCCGGACTGATTGTCTGCTCACGCCGCTTCAAGGAGTATTTTCGCATGGAGTCCAACCCCGCGATCTTCAGCTCCGGACTGCTGGAGCATGAGTATGTCTGGTTCCTGGAAGCGCTGGCGCTGATCCGCAGGGCTGATGATCGCCGCGAGCGCCTGCGCGAGGTGTCGGACATCGTGCGCTGGCGGCTGGACGAGCTAGGCTTCGATGTGGGCGGCGGCACGGAGCAGATCATCGCGATTGAGAGCGGCAATGAGCCAGACACGCTGAAAATGCGCGATGCGCTGCAGGGATCGGGCGTGTTCGGCGCGGTTTTCTGCCCGCCGGCGACGCCGCGCAACCACTGCCTGGTGCGATTATCGGTTCATTCGGGACTGACGGATGAGGAACTCGACACGCTGACGACACGCTGTGCAGACGCGTTGAAGTTGCTGAAAGAAGTGATGGCATAGGCGCTTTCAGGTGTGGCGCGCTCTGGCTCAATCGTTGTGGCGGCGGTTGATCCAGAGGGCTCTGGTTGCCGAACCACAGCTTGACAAGCGGGGCTTTCATCATTGATGAGCCGATAAACCAATTATAAGGGAGCGACCCACCGATGCTGAAAACGCCCTATCTGCTGTTTCTTGGAGATGCGCCGGACGCGCTGACCGCAAAGGTCGCGCAAGGCATCAAGGACTGGCGACCCGAGTTTTGCGTGGGGCAGTTGCGCCTTGAGGGGTGCAAGGCTGATCTGGGTCTCAAGGACATGACCATTGCGGAAGCCCGGGAAGCCGGTGCGCAGACGCTGGTTGTGGGCGCTGCCAACCGCGGTGGTGTGATCTCGCAGAGCTGGGTCGCGACGCTGGTGGAAGCTGCCGAAGCGGGCATGGATATCGCCTCCGGTTTGCACAATCGCCTGACGGCGCAACCCGCCCTTGTGGCGGCGGCCGAAAAGGCCGGTACGCATCTTTATGACGTGCGTGTGCCGCAGGAAGAATACCCGATTGCCGATGGCAAGAGGCGCGCGGGCAAGCGCTGCCTGGCCGTGGGCACCGACTGCTCGGTCGGCAAGATGTACACCGCGCTCGCCATGGAGCGCGAGATGCACAAGCGCGAGATGAAGGCCTCGTTCCGGGCAACCGGCCAGACCGGTATTCTGATCACCGGTTCCGGGGTGCCGCTCGACGCGGTCGTTGCCGATTTCATGGCCGGTTCCGTGGAGCACATCACGCCTGACAATGACGCTGATCACTGGGATCTGATCGAAGGGCAGGGCAGCCTGTTCCATCCCTCCTTCTCCGGCGTGACGATGGCGCTGATCCATGGCGGTCAGCCGGACGCGCTGGTGCTGTGCCACGAGCCGACCCGCACCCACATGCGCGGCCTGCCGCACTATCAGCTGCCCACGCTTGAGGCGCTGCGCGACCTGTCTCTGGAAACCGCGCGCGTGGTCAATCCGGACGTCAAGGTGGTGGGCATCTCGGTCAACACCGCTGCCCTCAACGATGCGGAGGCGAAAGCCTGCCTCGAGGAAATCGAGAGCCGCATGGGGCTGCCGACCATCGATCCGTTCCGCCAGGGTGCTGGCCGTCTGGTCGACGCGCTGGACTGATCCTGACCGATCTTTAACGACGTGGCAGACAGGGCTGTTGCCTTGCCTGCCATGACGCTTCACTGTGGCCATCCCGATGCCATGCACGGGATTGGTGAGACAGTGGGGCAGACATGACCGATACCTTGGAGCAGGGCGACGTGCGCGTCTGGCATTCATTCTCCGTTCTGGGGCTTTGCCTTGGAACACTGCTTTTCGCAGCATCGCTTACGCCCACCCTGCTGCCACGGGACTTTCTGCTGCAGGGTGTTCTGTCTGGCGTTTCGGCAGCGGTTGGCTATGGGCTGGGTGTTTTCTGCGTCTGGCTGTGGCGTTATCTGGAACTGCCGGAGCCGCCGCGCCGTCCGCGCATTTATGGCAAATTCGCCATGGCCGCGCTGTGCGTGGCTGTCGCCATCTTCTTCCTCTGGAAGGCGGCCGAATGGCAGAATTCCATTCGTGCGCTGATGCAGCTTGAGCCGGTTGATACCGCGCATCCCTTCAAGGTGGGCGGCATCGCGCTGGTTCTGTTCCTTCTGTTTGTCGTGATGGGGCGTGGCATCGGGCGTGCTTTCACCTTCATTTCAGGCCGGCTGAAGCCTTATGTGCCGCGCCGCGTGGCCAATGTGATCGGCATTGTCATTGTCGGTCTCGTGCTGGCATCGCTGGTCGACCGCGTGCTGCTGCGCTATGCACTGCGGGTTGCCGATTCCGCCTATGCGGAGCTCGATGCGCTGTTTGAGGACGGTATCGAGCAGCCTGAAAGCGGGCTGCGCACGGGCGGGCCGGGATCGTTGATCCCATGGGACACGCTGGGGCGTACCGGACGCCAGTTCGTTGTCGGCGGTGACAGCAGGGAAGCGATTGCTGCGTTTACCGGTCGCGAGGCGCTGGAGCCGATGCGCGTTTACGTGGGGCTGCGCTCGGCGGAGACTGCAGATGAGCGCGCCGAGCTGGCGCTGGAAGAGCTGAAGCGGATCGGCGCGTTCGAGCGCAAGGTCATGGCGGTGGTGGCGCCCACCGGCACTGGCTGGATCGACCCGGAAGCGAGCGTGACACTGGAATATCTGCATGGCGGCGACACGGTGATGGTCGCGCAGCAATATTCTTACCTCACGAGCTGGCTTTCGCTGCTGATCGAGCCGAGCTACGGGGCGGAAGCCGCGCATGCGCTGTTCCGCAAGGTCTATGGTCACTGGACCACGCTGCCGAAAGACGATCGGCCGGAGCTTTATCTCTACGGTCTGAGCCTTGGCGCACTGAGTTCGGAGCAGTCGACCGAGATCTACAACATTCTGGCGGATCCCTTCCAGGGTGCGCTTTGGGCCGGGCCGCCCTTCAACAGCCGCCTGTGGAGCAATTTCACCCGCGACCGCAACCCCGGCACGCCGGCCTGGCTGCCGCGTCTGGGGGATGGATCCGTGGTGCGCTTCACGGCGCAGAAGAATTCGCTCGACATTCCCGGCGCAAAGTGGGGTCCGCTGCGGATCGTCTATCTGCAATATGCGAGCGACCCGGTCGTCTTCTTCGATCCGCTCGCCTGGTATCGGCGACCGGCATGGCTGGTGGGGGAGCGCGGGCCTGACGTTTCGCCGGACCTGCGCTGGTATCCGATCGTCACCTTCCTGCAACTTGCGCTGGACATGGCGATGGCGACCACGGCGCCCATCGGATACGGGCATCTCTATGCTCCGCAGCATTATATCGATGCGTGGGTGGCCGTGACCCAGCCGGAAGGCTGGTCGCCGGCAGAGATCGAGCGTCTCAAGGAAAAGCTGAAGAAGTAGGCCCTGGAGCACTTCCAGGAAAAGCGGGAGCGCTCCAGCTGCGGGCCTGCGGACAGGCCCGCGCTTTATCGCGTGCGCTGGAGGATCAGCTCGTGGCCATTGCAACGGCGCGCTTGGCCATGGCAACGACCAGGCTGGCACGGTATTCGGCCGATGCGTGGATGTCGGTCATGAGATCGTCCGCAGGGACGGACACGGCCTCGAGCGCCGATGCGCTGAACTCGGCGGCGAGTGCGGCTTCGAGTTCGGCGCTGCGGAAAACGCCGTCATCGCCGGCCCCCGTTACAGCCACACGGACCGCGCCGCCATCCACGGCAACGAAGACACCGGCCATCGCATAGCGCGAAGCGGGGTTCGGGAACTTGGCGTAGCCGGCCTTTTCCGGCGCGTCGAAGCGCACGGCGGTGATGATCTCGTCTTCTTCCAGCGCCGTCTCAAACAGGCCGGTGAAGAAGTCTTCGGCGGCGATTTCGCGGGTGCTGGTGATGATGGTGGCGGCAAGCGCCAGCATGGCGGCGGGGTAGTCCGCCGCCGGATCATTGTTGGCGAGCGAGCCGCCAATCGTGCCCATATGGCGCACCTGCGGATCACCGATGAGACCGGCCAGATGGCAGAGCGCCGGGCAGGCGGCTGCGATGTCGGCGCTGGCGGCGACCTCGGCATGGGTGACGCCCGCACCGATGGTGACGGTCTTGCCGGAAACGGAAATCGCCTTCAGATCGGCGATATGGCGCAGGTCCACGAGGTCGGACGGAGCGGCGAGCCGCGTCTTCATGGCCGGGATGAGGGTCTGGCCGCCGGCGATGAATTTGCCGTCTTCCGCCGCCTTGAACAGCTTGAGGGCTTCTTCGAGGGAGCCGGCGCGGTGATAATTGACGTCATACATGGTCGCTCTCCTCGCTCAGGCGGCTTTCGTGGAACCGGTCTTGACCGCTTCGGAAGCGGCCATGATGGCCTTGACGATGTTGTGGTAGCCGGTGCAGCGGCAGATATTGCCTTCAAGCTCTTCGCGCACGGTTTCCTCGTCGAGCCCTTCCGGGTGGCGGCGAATCATGTCCGTGGCGGCCATGATCATGCCGGGCGTGCAGAAGCCGCACTGAAGGCCGTGATGCTCCTTGAACGCGGCCTGCACCGGATGCAGCACATCGCCTTCGGCAAGTCCTTCGATGGTGGTGATCTCCGCGCCTTCGGCCTGCACGGCGAGAAGGGAGCATGCCTTGACTGATTTTCCGTCCAGATGGATCGTGCAGGCGCCGCATTGCGAGGTGTCACAGCCCACATGGGTGCCGGTCAGCCCCAGCGTATCGCGCAGGAACTGAACGAGCAGGGTTCGACCTTCGACGCTGCCCGAGACCTTCTGTCCGTTCACCGTCATTGTCACATTCGTCATGGGTACCTGCCTACTGGAATTTTCGGTGGCTATTGTGATGATCGCCAACTTAGCGAATGCAGCAGCGGTGTCCATGCCTGCCGTGTGAAAGAAGGGGCCGGACGCCGCTGCCACGGGTACTTTCTACTGGCTGTGCTCCCCGCCGTTTCCGCGGATTTGCGCGGGAGGTCTGCGGCTTTCGGTCAGCGTCCTCTTCGGGTGTAGTCTACACCTGATCTTGTTGACGGTTGCGTCGCCTGACGGGAACTTTTTCCTGTCGGTCAGGTGGATGTAGGTCACCACATGGGCACGCCATGGTGTGTCGGTTCTCACATGCGTGAGGTAACTGTTGGTCCTGCACTGATACGCATTTGCGTCGGCGTGGGCATTCACGGGCAGAAACGCCGCTGCAGCAATTATAATTGGTGCAAAATTTTTCATAGTATATTCCTCCAATGCGCAACTTAAAAGTCATATCTATTTGTTTATCAAGTAATTTGTATTTATATTTAAAATGATTTACTGAATTATTGTTTGTTAACTATCAAATCTACATGGCTTGTTTTAGGTTGCTCTGATTGTGCCATTTCCGCTTGATCTCCTGGGAGATTGCCGCTATCAGGACGCCGCTTGCTGCCTTGGTGATTGCGGACCGAAAATGTCCCTCTCCAAACGGCGTTCTAGCTCGACAATTGGGTTGCGAAAGCTCGCAGAGGCGGGTATGTGCACTGGGAAAGTGCTTCGCGCCGCAATTGTCCAGAGCGGATGGCGAAGCAAGCTGGTCATGGCGGGGTTCCGACCATGGCGAAAGGGCCGCTTTAGCTCAGTTGGTAGAGCATCGCATTCGTAATGCGGAGGTCGTCAGTTCGAGTCTGACAAGCGGCACCACTCTCTCTCCACTCTGGAAGATGACCACCCGGGCTTGGGTGCGCGCCCCGCGTGCTGTCGGAGCGCGCGTGTTCGTATTCTTCAGTGGGCCCTGTTCCTCAGTCGGCTTTGTCGCCCTGCAGGCGGCGGTTCCAGCTCTCGACCTTGCCGGATTCAAGGCGTCGCTGCGCATAGCGCCGCCAGCCATCGGGCAGCTTCTCCAGCGCCGCCATCTCTTCCAGCTCGCTGCGGTCTAGCGTCTTGACGTAGAGCGTCTGCCAGAGCCGTTTCAGCGGCCATTCGGGCAGGGGGCGTTCGATCCGTTCGAGCGCGTCGCCCGGCGCTACCTGACCTTCCTGCAAGACCCGGTAATACCAGCCGGTGCGGCCGCTTTTCTGTACCCTGAGCGCCATGTCCCTGACGCCGAAGCGGCTGTTCAGCTTCCAGCATGGCTGCCGTCCCTGGGATACTTCAAGAATGGCGTTGCCGAGGCGAAACACATCGCCCAGCGCCACGGTCTCTTCATTGAGGCCAAGGGTTGAGAGATTTTCGCCAAACGCGCCGGGGCTGTCGAGAAGGGTGTTGTCACCGATCTCTTCCCGCCAGGCGTCATAGTGATCGCGGGGATAGTGGTGAACGGCCTTATCGGGGCCGCCATGATGTTTGGTGTCTGCCTGATTGTCGCCGATGAAGCCGGTGTGGCTGAGGAAAAGAGCCCTTTCGACGGGCTTCTTGTCGATGCCGCTTGGCGCCTGCTTCTCTCCAAGCGGCGCGATTTCGCCGATCAGGAGGGCTTTCAGTGGGGTGTTTGTCGCGTGGGGCACGTGGTTGCCTCCTGAGTTTGGTGTCCTGAAGCATCGGATCGAAAAGATGTGCTTCAGGTCCGGTCAGTACATAAAGGCGGAAGAGGCCGGCGTTGTGAGCCAGTTTAGGGTTTCATGTGAACTAGCGTGTTGACGCAGTGTTTCAGAACTAAACCCGGTTTTGAAATTGCAGTTTGCCATAGAATGTTTGCGATAAACGCATGTTTATCGTTGCCTGTGGAGCCTCAGTGTTGCTAGTTTTGGTTCCCTTTTTCCGAAGGGTTCAACATCACACCAAGGGGGGAGAATGGCAGGCGCGGGTATACTCAAGCGGCAAGGGCGCAAGACGCCGCCTGTTTCAACCGCGCTGTCCCGGGGACTGCGCCTTCTCTCCGTTTTTGCCGAAGCGCCCGTCTGGATGAGCAATTCCGACATTGTCGAGCGCACGCATCTGCCGGCTGCTACCGTTGCACGATTGACCAAATCCCTCGCGTTGATGGGGCTTTTGCATTACAGCGCCAGCCGTCGTCGCTTTCGCCTGGCTCCAGGGGTTGTGCGGCTTGGATATGGTGCGCGCAGCGAAGCGCAGATCGTCGAGCTGACGCGCCCCTATCTGCAGGAGATTGCGGACAATTTTCGGGTTCACACCGCTCTTGCCGTGATCGACGGCACCGACGCGCTGCATCTGGAAGTGTGCCACAGCAGCGCCACGCTGGTCACCTTACGCCTGGAGGCCGGCTCGCGCATTCCGCTTGCCGCCTCGCCCATCGGCCACGCGCTGATTTCCTGTCTTGAAGAAACACAGCTCGGGCACCTGATGGCGGCTTTAGAGCGGCATCACGGTGGGGACTGGTCGCACCTGGCGCAGCATGTCGAGCAGGGGCTCTCGGAGATAGAGGAGCAGGGCTTTGCGCTGTCGCTGGGCAACTGGCACGAAGATGTGCATGGCGTGGCGGTGCCACTGCGACCTTCGGGCCAGCTGAACGCGATGTCTATCGCCTGTGGTGCGCCGCGCGCCCATACGCCACCATCGCGTCTCAGGGAGCTGGGGCAGGAACTCCTGCATCTGTCTGCTGCCTTATCGACCCGCGCCCAGAACCCCCAGTTTCTCCAGCACGCCGTTTGAGGCGAGGCCCTGCCGACGTCAGGCGTGTCCGCCTGACGCAGAAACGGATGCCGTTTCAGGAATCTTCCAGATAGCGCACACCGAGTGTCGAGCATTTGCGCTGGATCAGCTCGACGGCTGCCAGAAGCTCCTTGATCGCCACTGTCGGATCCTGGCGGGCGCCAGATCCATCTGGAATTGCGAGTTCCAGCGCCAGAACGGCATTGCTGAGATGGAGCGGCGCGCCGAGCAAAAGCAGATCGCATTCGGGAAGCGGCGTCCGGAAGCACCCTGATGCACAGAAGAACGCAAAGCTCTCTTCGAGCGCCCTGGTTTCGACCTCGTTGTAGCCGCGCTCTGCAATCGGTTCGTCTGCTGCATTGTGCATGGTGAAGAGCAGGGCGTGTCCGCCCGCCGTGAATGGCAGGGGGTATGTCGAGCCCACATGGCATTCATGGGCATTCTGGCGGGTCGGGCCGCTGCAGGTGACCAGAAGAAGGGCTTCGTCCCGGTCCGCCACCACGAGCGTTCCGATTCCGTCATGCTGGTCGGCAAGCGCCTGAAGAACGGGGCGGACGATGTCGGTAACGGGCGTGTCGCCAAGAAATTTCTCTGAAAGGGTTCCAGCCATTCTGCCTGGCTGGAAGCGTTTGGCGAACCGTGCGGGTTCGACAAAACCGTGCATTTCCAGCGTTTTCAGAAGTTTGGCGGTCGTGTCGCTTCTCAGGGAAAGGCTCTGTGCCAATTCCTCACTGGTCATCGGACCTTCGTCGGAGAGACGGCGAACCAATTCCAGACCGTTCTGCAATGCGACTGTGCTGCTATTCCCGTCTTCTATCCGTGCTTTCACCGTATGCTTCGCCTTGATGTAGGGCCCCCACGCCTTTTTAAGTGAAAGATCGCCGGTATATCAATATGTTGACGGCTTCTGACGGTGTGCCAGGCGGCATTCTCTCCAAAATGTGATCAAGGCTGGGTCAGGACTCCTTCCGGTGCATTCCGCTTGAAGGCGATGCGGAGGCAGCGCTAAATCTGCGCTGAGGGGCATATGGGCAAAGGAGGGGCATTTGACCGGAACGGTTTGGGAGCGGCTTGAAGGTTTCCGCTGCACGCTGGGCGAGGGGCCGACTTATGACCGGCACACGGACACGGTCTGGTGGTTCGACATACCCGGCAGGGTGTTGTTTGAGCATTGCTTTACAGGCGGCGTAACGCGCCGGCATGGCTTGCCCGAACTCTCCAGCGCGCTCGCGCGGATCGACGGCGAGCGGCAATTGCTGGTGACGGAGAGCGGTCTTTACCTGCGCAGCATTGCCGATGGCAGTCTCAGCCTGCACATGCCGCTGGAGGCGGATCAGCCGCAGACACGCTCGAACGATGCCCGCGTGCATCCGTCAGGCGCCTTCTGGATCGGCACGATGGGCAAGGATGAGAAGGAAGGCGCGGGCTCGATCTACTGGTATCGCAAGGGCGCGCTGCGCCGCCTCTTTTCAGGCATCACGGTCAGCAACGCGATCTGCTTTTCGCCGGATGGCCGCCTGGGTTATTTCACGGACACGCCGACCCGGCAGATCATGCAGGTCGTGCTCGACGCTGGCACCGGTCTGCCCATTGGCGCGCCAACGCCATTCGGCGCACCTTTCGAGGACGGCATGCCCGATGGCGCGGTGGTGGATGCGCAGGGCAATCTCTTGGTGGCGTGCTGGGGAGGGCACGGGGTGCAGGTCTACGCGCCAGATGGCGCATTTCTTCGCAAGATCGCGCTGCCGGCCGCCCTGACCACCTGCCCGGCCTTTGTCGGGCCTGAGGCGGAGCGCCTTCTCGTGACATCGGCCTCGGTGAACATCGACCCTGAAAGCCCCGGCGCGGATGCGGCCGGGGGCGTGTTTCTTGTCGATCTGGGTATGCCGACGGGCAAGTTTGAACCCGACGTTCTGATCGGCTGACGCTGGTCTGACCGGCTGACGCCAGCGGGGGCTGAAGTTAGAGCATTCCCGCTTTTCCCGGAATCGCTTTAGTAGCCGCTGAGGCTTGGCAGCCAGGTCGACAGCGCCGGGATGAAGGTGAGCGACAGCAACACGATCAGATGCACGATCAGGAAGGGCGGCATCTCGCGGATCATGTCGCTGACCCGGATCTTCACCGCTGACGACACGACGAACAGCAACGCCCCGACAGGGGGCGTCAGAAGCCCCAGCGTCAGGTTGACGATCACCACGATGGCGAAGTGGATGGGGTCGATGCCCAGCGAATAGGCGATGGGGCTGAGGATCGGCACGAGTATCATGACGCCCGGAAGTGGGTCCATGAACAGGCCGAAAGCCAGGAGCAGCACGTTGACCGCCAGCAGGAACACGATGGGGCTGAGATCCCATGCCACGATGGTGGCCGCGATGCTCTGCGGGATGCCCTCGATGATGATGATCCAGGCGAAAGCGCGGGCCGCTGCCAGGATGAGCAGAATGGCGACGGTGACGAGCGCGGAGCGATAGATGATGTCCGGCAGGTCGCGAATCCGCAGCGAGCGGTAGACGAACATGCCGCACAGAAGGGCGTAGAACACGGCCACAACCGAGGCTTCGGTGGGGGTGAACATGCCGCTGCGAATGCCGCCGATGATCAGCACGATCAGGAAGATTGCGGGCAGTGCCTGAAAGCTGGTGCGCAGCATCTCGCGCGCGGAGGGGCGCGGGGCGCTGCTCTTGAAGCCACGCTTGCGGCAGACATACCAGTTGGTCGCGGCCATCGCGAGCGAGATCACGACGCCGGGAATGAGGCCCGCCATGAACAGGGCGATCACGGAAACCCGCTCGTCCTGCATGGCGTAGAGGATCATGATGATCGATGGCGGGATGATGGGGCCGACCACCGAGGCCGACGCCGTGAGGGCGCTGGCATAGGACTTGTCGTACCCGTCCTTCTCCATCATGCGGATCATCATTGCGCCGGGGCCGGCAGCATCGGCGAGCGCGGAGCCGGAGATGCCGGCGAACATGGTGGACGACACCACATTGGCGTAGCCCAGCCCGCCACGCAGATGGCCGACAAACTGCGAGGCGAAGCGCAGCAGGATCTGCGTCATCGCGCCGCTCGACATCAGCTCGGCCGCCAGAATGAAGAACGGCACCGCCATGAGCGGGAAACTGTCCAGCCCCGAGAACATCTCCTTGACGATGACGATCTGCGGATAGGTGCTGCCGAGGCTGATCGCGGCCCAGACGGCAAGCGCCAGCGCGAAGGCCACCGGCATGCCGATGATGAGAAGGAGGAAGAAGGATGCAAAGAGGATCAGCGCCACGGCCGTCTAGTCCCGGTTGGCTGCGATATGGGTGTCACCGCTCTCGGCGAGCGCGGCGGATGGGGTGTCGGTCTCGATGTCGACAAACCGGTTTTCCATCACGAAGGAGCGCGCGACCAGAAGCAGATGCACGATGAGCAGGCTGAAGCCGATCGGCATCGCGGCGTAGATGTAACGGAAGGAAACGCGGGTTGCCGGCGTGAGCTGAAAACGGGCGCGCTCCATGTAGTTCAGGCCCATCCAGATCATGAGCGAGAAGAAGGCCAGAAGCAGAAGCAGGATGAGGATGCGCACTGCGCGCTGGCCATACTTGCCGAGCATTTCCTGAAAATTGCTGATTGCCACATGGCCACCGGTGCGCAGGGCAAGGCCGGCGCCGATGAAGGTCATCCAGATCATCAGGTAGCGGGCGACTTCCTCGGACCAGGTGATCGAGTAATTCGTCAGGTAGCGCAGCGTAACATTGGCGAAGACGATGACCGCCATGGCGCCGAGAAGCAGCACCAGCGCCCACTTGTTGAGGGCAACAAAATATCGCTCGAACGTTTTCACCGATCTTCCCCGCCTGGCGGCCGGTTGCGCCGCAGCCCGTTGAACGGGCTTTGTTTAGCCCATCCCCACGAGCGGTGGGAACCGTCTGGCCCGAAAAATTACATTCTGAAACAGAATTCGGACGGCGACCACGGGGCCGCCGTCCGGACGTGATGGCGCGAAGCGCTTATTTCGTCGCGATGATCTGGTCGATCAGCGCCTTGTCATACTGTTCGTAGTACTGCTCATAGGCAGGCTGGACGGCCTGCTGGAAGGTGGCCTTCTGCTCGGCGGTGAGTTCGCCGACATCCATGCCTTCTTCCTTGAGCTGTGCGACGCCGGAGGTCTCGACATTGTCGACAAAGGCGCGCATCGCCTTTGCGGCTTCGGTCGCACCCGTCTGGAACGCCTGCTTGTCTTCGTCAGACATGCCTTCCCAGAGCTGCTTGGAGACGAGCAGCATGGCCGGCGAATAAACGTGGCCGGAGAGCGTCAGATACTTCTGGACCTCGGAGAGGTTGGTCGACGTGATGACGGAGAGCGGGTTCTCCTGGCCGTCGATCGTGCCCTGCTGGAGGGAGCTGATGACTTCCGGCCATGCCATTGGGGTCGGCGCTGCGCCGAGCGTCTCGAAGGCGGTGATGTGGATCGGGTTTTCCATCGTGCGCAGCTTCAGGCCGGCGACGTCTTCGGGCTTGCCGATCGTGTTGCGGTTGTTGGTGATGTGGCGGAAGCCCTGCTCGCCCCATGCAAGCGCAACCAGGCCGACATCATCGAACTTGGCCAGGATGTTCTGGCCGATTTCGCCGTCGAGCACGTCGCGTGCGTGGTTGAGATCACGGAACAGGAAGGGGATGTCAAACACGCCGGTCTCGGGCACGAAGTTGCTGAGCGTGCCGGAGGAGACGATGGTGGCTTCGATCGTGCCGATCTGCAGGCCTTCGATCACTTCGCGCTCACCGCCGAGGCCGGAGGAGGGGAAGTGACGGAAGGAATAGCGGCCATCGGTCTTGGCTTCGACTTCTTCCTGCCATTTGTCGGCGGCGACGCCGTAATGCGAGTTCGGCGCAAGCGCGTAGCCGAGCTTGATTTCCTGCTGAGCCTGCGCGGACTGCGCGCCAGCTAAAATGCCCAGTGCCGTAGCGAACGCTGCCGCAGACGCAAGATTTCTTGCGAAAAGTTTCATCACTCTCTCCCTTTATGGAATTTCATTGCGATTGTTTTCTCCCATTCGCCCAAAGGATCGGGCGTGTCAAACCCATTCGGTCCCCAATTATTCAATCTGACACTGTTCGCCGGGGCGGCGGGATTTGCGGAAATGGCCATGTCCCCCTTGCGATTGTCCGCGCCGCTGCATCGCCGGACCGAGCGCCGGCGGCGCTGTTCCGGGACCCGTCCTCAAGCGCCGTTTCAGGCGATGCGCCACCATCCGGGCAGAGGCTATGGGTGTTTGTGTGATATGAGAAATATATATATCGTATTGAATTAAGTTGCTTTGCAGATGAGAAGCGCATGGACATCCGCCAGATACGGCACTTTGTCAGCGTTGCCGAGGAACTGCATTTCGGTCGTGCCGCAGAACGTCTCGGCATTACCCAGCCACCTCTCAGCCAGAGCATTCAGGCGCTGGAGGCGGAGCTCGGCCTGCCGCTGTTCGAGCGCACGAGGCGCAGCGTGGCGCTGACGCCCGTGGCGCGCGAGTGGCTGCCGCATGCGCGGCGTGTGCTGGAGGAGGCCGGCGATTTGCCGCAGGTGGCGCAGCGTCTGTCGCGCGGCGAAATCGGCACGGTGCGGCTCTCCTTCATCAGTTTCGTCAGCTACAGTTTCCTGCCGGAGCTGGTCAGCCGCTTCAAGGCGCGGTTTCCCGAGGTGGAACTGGTTCTGAGCGAGGCCACGAGCGATGTGCAGATCGCCGAACTGCTCGACGGCACGCTGGATGCCGGCATCGTCATCACCCCGCCGCGCGGCGCGCTGCATTCGCCCCTGCGCTACCGCCCGGTGGAGAAGGACAGGCTGGTGGTCGCCGTGCCGGAGGAATGGGTGATCTCCGGTCGCGTGCGGCCCCGTGGCGGCAAGCTGGACTTTGCAGCCCTGCGTGATCTTCCGGTCATTCTCTTTCCCCGGCATGGCGCGCCGGTGCTGCACGATCTCGTGACCCGCTATTATGCGGAGCGGGGCGCTGCGCCGCTTCCGGGGCAGCAGGCCATGCAGATGCAGACCATCATCAATCTGGTCTCCGGCGGGCTTGGCGTCGCCTTCGTGCCGAGCACGATGCGGCGAATGGTGCGACCGGGTGTTGCCTATTTCCGGCTTGCCGGCGTGCAGCCTGAAATCGAAATCGGTTTTGCGTGGCGAGAGGCCGGTGCCGGCGCGGCGCTGCAGCATCTGGCGGAAATCGTGGCCGAGATGTTTCCGGCACAATGAGCTTGCAAAAGCCCCGCCCTTCCTCAAGATCGCGCGCATGAAACAGAATTCTTCCGACAATCGCATGGGCCTTGGGGGCCCTGGGGGCTTTCGGGGCTTCGGCCGACCGGTCTGGTTCGTTGCCGCGTGGTTCGTGCTGGCGCTCGCAACCATTGCCGCGATTGCCGCCAATGAGCGCTGGCGGCTGCTCTCGGAACTCGATGATGAGAGTGCGGCGCTGCATCGCCTTGCCTCGCAGCGGGCCGGTCAGCACGACGCGCACATGACGGCGCTCTCGGCGGTGGCGCTTGCCGGCGGTGAAAGCGGGTTCGATCTCTTTCTCGACGTGGCCAATGCGCTCCGCCGGTTCTATCCACGCATTGAGGCTGTCGATCTCGTGCCCGTGGATGAGGGCGGCAAAGGCGTGACGACCCGCGCCTCAGCCGATCCGGCGGTCGATGCGGCGATCCGCGCAGCGGTTCAGGCAACCGATGGGTCGCTGGTTCTGGGTCCAATGCCCGGCGGTGTGCCGGGGCACTATCTTCTGGTCAAGCGCAGCCCGAACAGCGATGCGGCGATCTATGGTCTGGGTCTTGAGATCGACGCGCAGGGACTTCTGGAGAGTGACCGCGATTTCTGGCAGACCGCTTCGGCAAGCCAGTCGCTTGTCTTTCCCGATGGCGCGCTTCTGATTGGCGATGAAATCGTCGGGCCACCCGCTTTCGAGAGAACGCTGGGCAGCGCCTCGCAGCCGCTTGTGCTGCGCACGGCAGTCACCCAGCACATGGCGGCGCTGTTCCCCATGTCGAAGATCGTTCCGGCGCTGATCGTGATGTCGGTGCTGTTCCTGGCCGGTCTGGCGTTGTGGCAGCAATGGGCCGGGCGCATGCAGGCGGAACGTGCAGCGAAGCTCTCTGCGCGCGAGACGCGGCTGGCCCATGCCTCGCGGGTCAATTCGCTGGGCGAGATGGCAAGCGGCATCGCCCATGAGCTGACCCAGCCGCTCACCGCCATTCTGACCCAGGCGCAGGCGGGCCGCCGCCTGCTTGGCAAGGGCGATACGCAGGCCGTGGCGTCCGTGCTGGACGAACTTGTCGCGCAGGCACGGCGCGGCGCGGACATTCTCTCGCATCTGCGCCAGTGGATCCGTCCGCCGCGCGGTGAGACCGGCATGACCGACCTGAATGCGGCCATCGGCGGCGTTGAGGCGCTCCTTGCGCCCGAGGCGCGCAAGCGTTCGGTGAAGCTGAAGCTGGACCTTGCCGATGAGGCGCTGGCCGTGCGCGCCGACCGGACGGAGCTCGAACAGGTGATTTTCAATCTCGTGCGCAACGCCTTTGAGGCGCTGGAAGAAACGCAGGACGGGCAGGTGAGCGTCACAAGCCGCCGCGAGGCGGGGCTCGCCATTCTGGACGTGTATGACAATGGGCCGGGCGTGGATGAAGCGCTGGCGGGGCAGGTGTTCGAGCCTTTCGTGACCGGCAAGGAGCAGGGCACCGGGCTTGGCCTCTCGCTCTCGCAACGCATCGTCGAGCGCATGAATGGCGAGATCGAGCTATTGCCCTCGCAAGGAGGCGCCCGCTTTCAGGTGCGCCTCCCTCTGGCGAGCCAACGGCACGAGATCAAGCACGATGACGGGAGGGTTTCGGCATGAGTGGCAGGCCGGTCTATCTGGTGGATGACGACGAAGCCGTGCGCCGCGCTCTGGTGCTGCTTTTGAGCACGGTCGACGTCGACGTGAAATCGTTTCCCGACCCGGAGAGTTTTCTGGCCGCGCTCGGCAAGCTGCCGCCCGGCTGTCTGATCTTCGACATTCGCATGCCCGTGATCTCGGGCCTGAAGCTTCAGGAGCGCCTGATCGCGCAGGGCATAGACTGGCCGACCGTGGTGATCAGCGGCCATGGTGATATCGAGGCCTGCCGCCGGGCTTTCCGCAATGGCGCGGTGGATTTTCTG
Organism: Nitratireductor sp. GZWM139; assembly: GCF_030068685.1. Lineage (NCBI taxonomy): Bacteria > Pseudomonadati > Pseudomonadota > Alphaproteobacteria > Hyphomicrobiales > Phyllobacteriaceae > Nitratireductor > Nitratireductor sp. GZWM139. The sequence goes on from NZ_JAMQML010000004.1 coordinate 178,459, forward strand.
AGCAAGCCCGTCGATGAGCAGGATCTGATCGACGCCATCCAGAAGGCGCAGGACATGCTGGACCGCTCTGAGCGGGAAGCGGCCGAACACGCCGAAACGGCGGATCTTCTGGCGAGCCTGACGGGCCGTGAAAGCGAGGTTCTGGAGCGCATTGCCGGCGGCTTCACCACCAAGGAGATTGCCGCTTCCATGGCCGTTTCGCCACGCACGGTGGAAAGCCACCGCGCTTCCATCGGCGCAAAGCTCGGCACGACATCGGCGGCGGAAATGACGCGGCTCTGGCTGCAGGCGAACAGGCATCCGTAGAACTACGGAGCCCCCCGCCAGCGCTACCGATGCGGTGGAGCGGGGCAGCTTGCTAGAAACGGATCATCCAAACCCAAGGAGTTCCCGATGATCCGTTCGATTGTTCTTTCCGCCTCGCTTCTGGCCGCGACCGCCGTTTCGGCTCAGGACCTGCCCACCGCTCCCTACCTGCCGCTCGACATGGCGCAGAAGGCTGCTCAGGCTGCACTCGACGCCTGTGCGGCTGAAGGTTACGCGGTGAGCGTTGCCGTGGTGGAGCGCAGCGGCGCAACCAAGGTTCTCGTGAAAGCCGACAATTCCGGCCCGCACACGACCGGCAGCAGCGTCGGCAAGGCCTTCACCTCCGCAAGCCTTGGCCGCGACACGGCTGGTCTGGCCAACTTCATCGGTGAGAACCCGCAGAATGACGGCCTGCGCGACATGGATTCCCGTCTGGTGATCCAGGCCGGTGGTCTGCCGGTGCGCATCGGTGGCGCTCTGGTGGCGGGCATCGGTGTCGGCGGCGCGCCTTCGGGCGACATTGACGCCACCTGCGCCCGCGCCGGTCTCGACGCAATCGGCGCCGAATAATCACCCCTACGGGTTGAACAGAAGAGGCGCGACCTTTCGGTCGCGCCTCTCTTCGTTTCTGCCATCTGATTTATTGATGGAGCATCGGAATGATCCGAAAACCGGACTCCATTTTTCGGTCCGATGCTCTGGCCTATTTGGGCAGTCGCACGGTGAGCGCCGGATTGTGCGGGAAGAAGTTGTAGGGTTTTAGCGTGATGCCCTTCCACATGGTCGACATGACCGGCCAGTCCTCCATCTGCGGCACATGATGGAACCCCATCGTGTACCAGGTCACGATGTCGGTGTTGTCGATGCTGCGGTCCTGCTTCACCCACTCGGCGAGCGTGTCCGACCCGTCGCTCTGGAAAGCGTATTCGCCGCCGGCATAGCGTTCGTTTGCCGCATAGGGCGTGTTCCAGAACGTGTAGTCGATATAGGCGTTGCGCTTTGCGGGCGGATCGTTCTCCGTGTCCAGCGGGCTGTAGGCGACGCTGTTCTGCGGCAGGATCATGTAGCCCGGCGCATGGCCGACGCCGATTTTCCGGCCCATGTTCATGATGTGATACATGGCCGGCGTTGCCGGGTTCACGCGATAGCGCGCTTCCATTTCGGTCTTCGGCATTGTCGCCTCGGTCACCCACATGGAGCGGCGCGGCACGCCATCTGGCATGTCGCCCTTCACGAGGCCGGTGCGCATGAAGACATTGTCCTGACCGTCAATGTCGAAATCGAGCCGGAAGTTGAAGAAGTGGTCGTGGTTGGGTGCAACCAGATTGGGCACGATCAGCGTGCCGTAGCGGGTTTCCTGTTCGGCGGTTGCGTCCTCCATGGAGGTAGAGGCAACGCCCTTCACCGCATCGAGGCCGGTTGCGCCGACCATCACGCGGATGCGCCCGTTCTGCTCGAACACATAGTCGATAAGATAGTCGTAATTGCCCACTTGTGAGGCGGAACGCACCACCAGCTCGCTTGCCGGGCGGCCTTCCGCAGGCACGGACTGTTCCTCGCTCTGGGCGAAGATCTCGTAATGCCGCCAGGCGGGGTCGCCGATATTGCGTTCGAAGATGCATAACGCATCCGGAATTTCGATCGGGTTGCCCAGATCGTCATGCACGGTGGCGGGCAGGAAGCGCGCATAGGCGGGGCAGTCCACGCCCGCGCGCAGCGGGCTCAGGAAGATGCCGAAACCATATTCGCCGCTGTCCATATAGGTGCGCCAGTACCAGCCTTCGTCCGGGTCCATATAGGGCACGAAGACTTCCGACAGATGGGCCTGATAGAGCACAGAGCGCCAGTCGTCGCGGTCATTGACCTCGATGTTGGACAGAACCACGCCGGGGCGCTTGTCGACGCGCCAGCGGAAGCGCCAGATGTCCCAGTTCACCATGCTGCCGTCGATGGTGAAATTGGGATCGCCTTCCTGGCGAAGCGTGGCGGGATTGCTTTCGGGCCGCAGCGCGCCCGTTCGCGCCTCGACCTCATCTTCCATGTAACCCCAGGCATCCTGCGGCACCGGCACGACGCCATTGTCGATCACCTCGACCACGGATTTGCCGGCGAGATCGACCACGGCGTAAAGCCCCTCGATGGGCTTGGCGTAGAAGTTGGAGCCGGTCGGATTGACGTAGCAGGGCACCTTCATCAGGCGCTGACCGGCTTCCGCCTCCATGTCGAACGAGCCGGCCGTGAGCGGCAGGCAGAACACGTCGCCGGGCTCCAGATCGCGCTTTGCGAGGGCGGCGACGAAGTTTTCGTCGGAAAGGGCCAGATCCATGGCCCCGATGAATTCTTCCAGAAGCACCATGTGCTGGCCGCCAATGGCGCCGAAATCGCTGATTTCTCCGGAAACGAGATTGACCTCGGCCTTGTAGGTCTCGTCGCCCGAGATGACATGGACGGTGGCGGCGCGTGGGCCTTCATCGCCTTCTTTCCAGGCAAGCACTTCGGCCTTTTCCGGTTCTTTCAGCTCGATCAGCGGAAAGCGGGCCTCGTCGGAAATCCGGTCATCGGATTTCATGATGGTGACGACCTCGGCGATCTCCTCTTTCGACAGGCCGTCCAGCGGGTGAGCCAGAGCGCCGCCGCATAAGGCGGTGAGCGCCATGGCCGCGCAGGTGGCGGATAAGTGTCTCTTCATCGTGTCTCCTCCTCTTGAAGCGTGCCGTTACATGATCAGGGTCTGGCCGACGGTGTTCTCCATCAGCCCTGCCTCGGCGAACTGCACGCCGACGCCGGATTGCTTGATGCCGCCAAAGGGGGCGTTGGGCTGGATCATGCCGTGCTTGTTGATCCATGCGGTGCCGCATTCGAGTTGCAGCGCCAGCGCCTTGGCGCGTTCGGTGTCCTGCGACCAGACGGAGCCGCCAAGCCCGTTCGGATTGTCGTTGGCCCGCGCAATCACGGCCTCCACATCCGTGTAGCGGATGACCGGCAGGACCGGGCCGAACTGCTCTTCATCGACAAGGCGCATGCCGTGTTCGGCATCGGCGACGATGGTGGCGGGATAGAAATAGCCCGGCCCGCCGGAGGGCGCGCCGCCAGTGAGAATGCGCGCGCCGGAAGCCCTTGCCTCCTCGACCAGCTCTTTCACGCGCTCGAACTGCATGACGTTCTGCACCGGGCCGAGCGCGACGCCATCCTGCCGTCCGTCGCCCATGGGAATGGCGGCGGCCAGCGCCGAGAGCGCATCGCAGACGGCGTCATAGATGCTGTCATGCACATAGAGCCGCTTGATGCAGGCGCAGGTCTGGCCGTTGTTGAGGAACGCGCCCCAGAAAAGCCCTTCGGCGACCGCCTGCGGATCGACATCGGGCAGCACGATGGCTGCATCATTGCCGCCGAGTTCAAGCGTCAGGCGCTTCACCGTTTCGGCGGCCGAGGCCATGATCTTGCGGCCGGTGCCGGTGGAGCCGGTGAACACCATCTTGTCGATGCCGGGATGGGCGGACATGGCCGCGCCGATTTCATCTGCGCCACACACGATGTTGACCACGCCGGCCGGCAGCACCTGATTGATGATCTCGACGAAGCGGATCGTGGCGAGCGGTGTGTTGGGCGAGGGCTTGATGACCACGCAATTGCCGGCGCGCACGGCGGGAATGATGTGCCAGGCGGCGATCAGCACGGGAAAGTTCCACGGTGTGATGGAGCCAACCACGCCGATGGGCTTGCGGTGCACCTCCACGCGGCCCTCATTGTTGTCCTGCAGGACGGAGACCGGCAGTTCGAGGCCTGCCGTGTGCCGGGTCCATGCGGCGGCAGCCCCGATTTCCCATTGCGAGCCGAAACCGCCAATGGGCTTGCCCTGCTCAGCCGTCAGAAGGGGCGCAAGCTCCGGGATCGCCTGTTCGAGCCGGTCTGCGATCTTCAGGCAGGCTACCTGACGGTCCGCATCGCTGGCAGCCGCCCATGCGGGAAAGGCTGCGCGGGCGGCGTCCACCGCCGCTTCGAGATCCTCAACCGTGCCAAGCGGCATCTGGCCGACCGGTGTTCCGGTTGCCGGATCAAGCACGGGCTGGCTTCCCGCGGTTGGCGCGGGGCGGCCATTGATGATGTTCTGGAACGCATCTGCGCCTGTGGCTGTCGCGGTGTCTGCCATCGTCTTCCTCCTCCGATAGCGCCGCCTTTCAGGCGGCATCAATCGGGCATAGTGGAAGCGGGCCGGCCACCGGTCTTGGACTATTGCGTCACGCTTTTGGCCGATGGCGTCGCCGCATGCAGGCGGTATTCGCCGGGCGGCACCCGGTAGCGGGCGCGGAACTGGCGGTTGAAATAGGACAGGTCGTTGAAGCCCGCGTCGAAAGCGATCGTCGAGATGCGGTCCGAGGTTCCCGCCGCCTCCTGCGCCATCAGCCGCTGGCACACATAGTCGAGCCGCGCGCCGATGAGACATTCCGACAGGGAGGAGCCGGCGGCCTGAAACCGGCGCTGCAGGGCGCGCAGGCTGACGCCCATGGCGGCTGCGACGTCTGCCGGCGTGCATTCCGGATCGCGGAAACGCTGCCGGATATAAGCCCGCGCCTTGGCCATGAGCAGTTCGTTGCTCGTCTCCGATGAGGGCAGGTCGCCTGCCTCCATGCCGCAGAGATAGGCCCCCATAAGGTTGAAGAAGGCCTCGCCGATGAAATGCTGCTGCGCGGCAGCTCCCTCGCCATCGACGATGCGGTCGATGGTGGCGCGCAGCGCCATGCCGATATCGGTGGAGCCGGGGATCGGACAGCCACCCAGCGCGCAGGTGCCAAAGCGATGGGCGAATTCGGCGCGGTTGAGGTGCACGGAATATTGCAGGCTGCCACTGTCGCCATAGAGGAAGCGGGAGGGATAGGCGGAGTCGATCATGATGAAGTCGCCGGGCGCAAGCCGTACATCGGCATCGCCCTGACGCATCACCGAATGGCCCGCCTTCTGCAGAACCAGAAACAGGTGCTCGGCGGAATCCTGCCTGATGCAGCGCCAGTCGCGGTTGATCCGGGCAGCACTGTTGCGCACCACGGCAACCGCCAGCGCTTGACGCTGTTTCAGTGTGATGATGCCGCGCATATCCCGTGCGCCGTCCGGCGGCGAAACCAGGAACTGCCCGCAAACATTGCGTACGCCAGCCTGGAAGGCGTCCAGCGGCGCCAGGCTGTTCGTCTCGTCAGACGGCATGTTTCTCCTCCCGCCGTCGCCTGCCATCGCATTGCGGGCAGGAAGCGGCGGGGGAAGCGTAGTCAGCTTTCAGCGGCTCGGCAAGGTGGGGTATGCACCGCCCCTGCCGTCCTCAGTTTTCCGCCGTGACGGTGTCTGCCTTGCGCGCCGAGACCTGGCGGACGAAAACCGGCGCGGCGATGATGGCGCCGGCCAGCGTGGCGTAGAGATCCGGCGCGACGAACAGGATGGCGGAGAGCGCGAGCAGCAGCCGCTCATAAACGCGCAGCGGCGCGAACAGCCAGCTTGAGAACGCCGCCGACAGCATCCAGATGCCGAGCATCGCGCCGATGGTCGCCAGGAAGAACTCGTTCCAGGTGAAGCTGTCTGTGACCAGCAGCATGGAGGGCGAGAAGACGAAGACGAACGGCACCAGCGCCTTGCCCATGCCGAGCCGGAAGGCGGTGTTGCCGGCCTTGAAGGCATTGGCCCCGGCAATGCCGGCCGCCGCATAGGCCGCCAGCGCCACCGGCGGGGTGATGTCTGCCAGAACGCCGAAATAGAACACGAAGAAATGCGCCACGATGGGCTCGACGCCGAGCAGGCTCAGAATGGGGGCCGCGACGGCGATCATGATCAGATAGTTCGCCGTGGTGGGGATGCCGCAGCCCATCAGAACGCAGACAATTGCGGTCATGATCAGGGTGAAGAGCAGGGTGAGCGTGCTCACGCTGAAGAGCTCGAACGGCAGGAAGGCGAGACTGTCGGCCACGCTCTGCGCCCAGCCGGCGGCAACGGATGTGACCATATAGGCGATCTTGAAGCCGACGCCGGTGAGCGTGACCACGCCGATGATGACACCGACAAGGGCTGCCGCCGCCGTGACGGAGAGCGAGTATTTCGCACCGACAACGAACCCGTCCCACGTTTCGCGCACGCTTTCGCGGATCGCGGTCTTGATGTCGTGGCGGATGAAATTCTGGATGACGAGCACCAGAAGACAGGCCGTGATGCCCCAGAAGGCGGCGAGATAGGGCGTTTTGCCCGACAGGAGAATGGCCACCAGCACGAAGAGCGGCAGCGTGGTGAGCCAGCCGGCCTTGAAGACGGTCCAGGCGACGGGCAGCTCATCCCTGGTGAGGCCGCGCAGGCCGCGACGGCGGGCTTCCAGATGCACCTGCACCAGAACGCCGAAGAAGTGCATGAAGGCGGGCACGAGGGCAGCGGTCAGAATGGTGGTGAGCGGCACGCCCAGATATTCGATCATCAGGAAGGCGACGGCGCCCATGACCGGCGGGGTGATCTGACCGCCGGTGGAGCTTGCCGCTTCCACGGCGGCTGCGAAATGGCGCGGATAGCCGATGCGGATCATCGCCGGGATCGTCAGCGAGCCGGTGGTCACCGTGTTGGCGATGGACGAGCCGGAGATCGAGCCGAGCATGGCGGAAGAAAGCACAGACACCTTGGCCGGGCCGCCGGAATAGCGTCCGGCAAGGGCCGAGGCGAGGTCGATGAAGAGCTGGCCGAGGCCGATGCGCGTCGCAAGAACGCCAAACAGCACGAAGTGGAACACATAGGTGGAGATGACGCCCAGCGCGGTTCCGTAAATCCCCTGGCTCGTCAGGTAGAGATGGTTGACGATGTTGCTCCAGCTCGCGCCCGGATGCGCCAGAATGCCTGGCATGGACTGACCGAAATAGGCATAGGCGATGAAGAGCAGGGCGATGACCGGCAGGGGCCAGCCCATGGCGCGGCGCGTGGCCTCAAGCAGCACGACGATAAGCACCGTGCCCATGAACACGTCGATGGGCAGGGGATCGCCGACACGGAAGGCGAGATCGTTGAAGATCCACGGCACATAGAGCGCCGCCACTGCGCCCGCGATGGCGAGAACCCAGTCGATGACCGGCATGCCGAGCGGGTAGAGCAGGCCCTTACGCGGCTCGCGCGGCTGGTTCCAGGCGGCGAAGAAAACGAAGATCAGCGCCAGCGTGAAGGCCAGATGCACGCCGCGATGCGTGGTCGCCTGCGGAATGCCGAAACCGGCCGTGTAATAGTGATAGCAGGAGAGGACGAACAGCGCGCCGCCGGCGATCCAGCCGAGCAGTTCGGGCAGGGGTCTGAAACGGACTTCCGGATCATAGCGCTCTTCGAGCGCCTTCATCTGTTCTTCGGTCAGCGCTTCCGCGCGTTCGGATTCAGATGGATGGGCCATCCTGCAAAGCCTCTCTGGAAATCACGTTTGGTGCGCGCGTCGACGCCTGAAAAGACGGACCCGGCCCGTGGTGACAGGCCGAGTCCGTTTGCGTTGGCGATGCTTGCCGGCAGGGCTTAGTCGCCCAGCACACCCGCTTCGCGGTAGAACTTCTCGGCGCCCGGATGCAGCGGGATGCCGACGCCGTCAAGCGCGGTGTCGAGCGTGATCTGGCGGCCCTTCAGGTGGCCGGCGTCCAGAAGCTTGCGGCTGTTGTCGTTCCACAGCGCCTTGGTGATCTCGTAGACCATCTCTTCGGGCTGGTCTGCGCTGGTGATCCACTGTGCGCCGACGGAAAGCGTGGTGACGTCTTCACCCACGCCCTCATAGGTGCCGGCAGGAACCGTGTTGGCGGCAAAGAAGCCATGCTCGCCCGTCACCTTGGCTGCTTCGTCGCCGGAGATGGAGACGAGCGTGATGTCGTGCTGGCTGGCGAGCTCGGCAATGGCGCCGGCGGGGAAACCGCCAACGAAGAAGAAGGCGTCCATTGCGCCGTCGCGCATGCGCTCGGCAGCCTGGTCGGGCTTCAGGTAATGGGCTTCAACGTCCTTCTCGGTGAGGCCGTAGGCATCGAGAATGATGCGGGCGTCAACCAGCGTGCCGGAGCCCGGCTCGTCGAGGGAGACGCGCTTGCCTGCCAGGTCATCGACGCTGTCGATGCCGCTGGACGCGCTGGCGACCAGGTGGATCGTCTCGGGATAGAGATTGGCGATGGCGCGCAGTTTTTCGACCGGATCACGCTCTTCCCAGATGCCCGTGCCGCTGTGCGCCCAGGTGGCGACATCCGACTGCGAGAAACCGGATTCCAGCGAACCGCCGGCAATGGCGTTCACATTGGCAACCGAACCATTGGCCGAAAGGGCGGTGGCGATCAGGCCGGGAACACCGCAGGAGCCGCCTTCCTCACAGGGGCGCGAGCCGGGCGGATTGGAGATGGCGTTGGCGATGAGGCCGCCGATCGGATAGTAGGTGCCGGCCGTGCCGCCGGTGCCGATGCGGAAAAACTGCGGCTGCTGGGCAAGCGCCACACCGCTCGCGGCGATGCCGCACAAGACTGCTCCAATAATCGCAAAACGCCGTCTGTTCACGGAAACCTCCCAAGAGATAAAAACAAGTAACGTAACGTGAGCTAGCATTCCTGCCGGTCAGCATCAATCTTTCAAGTGAGATGGTGGCAAGATACCATCACATTTATGCCTCAACTCTGTTATTCGGGTGCCTCGACAACGGAAAATCAGGCGCCCGGTAGATTAGCCAGCGCCGCTTGAAACGCTATTGGAGGCATCTTGGCCAAGTGCATTCACACCATGATCCGCGTTCTGGACGAGGCAAAATCGGTCGCTTTCTACAAGGAAGCGTTCGGCCTTAAGATTGCGGACCGTCTCGATTTCGACAGCTTCACGCTGGTCTATCTGAGCAATGCGGAGACCGGCTTCGAGGTCGAGCTCACCATCAACAAGGATCAGACCGAGCCCTATGATCTGGGCAATGGTTATGGGCATCTGGCGGTTGTCGTCGATGATCTCGATGCCGAGCACGCCCGTTTCAAGGCGGCCGGTCTTGCGCCGCGCGACATTGTCGCCTTCGAGCGCGAGGGCACGCTTCTGGCGCGTTTCTTCTTCGTGCAGGACCCGGACGACTACAAGATCGAAGTGCTGCAGAAGCACGGCCGCTTCCATTAACTGCCAGAGAAATTCCGGCAGAACCGGCAACCGGTTTTGCGTCCGGAGTTTCTCGAGATCAATGAAATGGAACGTTTCAGGCCCGTCGCACGACGAGGCTTGCATTGATGCCACCGAAGGCGAAGGAGTTGCAGAGCGCAGCGTCCATCGCCGCCGGCCGGCGTTCATTGGGCACGGGATCGAGCGGAATTTTCGGGTCGGCCCCGAGCCAGTTGATCGTGGGCGGCGCGATCTGTTCGCGCAGGGCAGCGACGGTGACGATCAGCTCAATTGCGCCAGCCGCACCGATGCAGTGCCCGTGAACGGGTTTGGTGGATGAGACCGGCAGGTCTTGAAGGCGTGCGCCAAACACGGTGCGCAGCGCCTCGGCTTCCGCAAGATCATTGTAGACCGTGCCCGTTCCATGGGCGTTCACATAACCGATGGCGTCGGGCGCGAGGCCGGCCGATTGCAGCGCTAGCTGCATGGCGCGGGCCGCGCCATCGGCATCGGGGCGCAGCATGTCGCGCGCATCGCTGGTGGTTCCATATCCGGCGAGCAGGGAGAGCGTTTCAGCGCCGCGCGCCCGCGCGCTTTCTTCAGCCTCAAGCACGAGAATGGCTGCGCCTTCGCCCAGCACCATGCCATCGCGGCGACGGGAAAAGGGGCGTGAAGCGACGGGCGTGAGAACGTGCAGCATTTCCCATGCGCGGAAAACGGCGGGCGTGAGCATGGCCTCCGATCCACCGACGATGACCCGGTCCAGCGCACCGGAACGGACTAGCTCGAAGCCGAGGCCGATGGCCTGGGCCGATGAAGCGCAGGCGGTGGAAATGGTCAGTGCGGGGCCGGTCATGCCGTATTTCATCGAAAGAAGCGAGGCGGCGGCATTGGGCATGACCTTGGGCACGCTCATCGGCTCGGCGTCCACATCCTTCACATAGAATGCGCGGGCGTTGCGATCCGTGCTGACAGCGCCGCCAGCACCAGTGCCCAGCACAATGCCGCAGCGCTGGCCGAAGGCTTCGCCCGGCAGGTTCGCCTGACCGAACGCTTCCCGTGCCGCCAGAAGCGCCATGGCTGCAAAGCGGTCCGTGGTCGTGTTGGTGTGTTCCGCGATGCGCGCGTCCGTCGCCTCATCCAGCGCCGCAGCGATGTTGACGCGCGCCTTTTCCCGCCCCGGCAGATCGACGGTGCGAACGGCGGAGCGCCCGGCCGCTGCCGCGTTCCAGAGCGTGTCCGCACCAATGCCCGCCGCCGTGACGGCGCCCATGCCGGTGATGGCAACCTGCCTTGTCATGTCAGCAGGCTTCGCTTGCGGCGGGTTCCGCCTGCGCCTGATGCTCCATGATCCGGCTGGTGAGGAGGCCAAGCAGCTGATCGAGCGTTTCGACATCGGCGAAATCGCTGTCGACGGCGACATAGAGGTCGAAAGTTTCCTCGATGCTCATCAGCACGAGAACGAGATCGTGCGAGGCGATGCCGATCGTGTCGAGTGTGGCTTCGGGAATGAGGCGCTCCGGCGCGATCTCGCCCTCGCGGGCGATGATCCGCGTCAGTTCTGCCCTGATGGCGGTGCCTGTGTGCGGTGGTTTGCTCATGGTGCCTCGCGGGTCGTCTCAGCCAAGACTGTCTCTGCCCCAGATCACGCCGCCATCGGCCACGATGTCGGAGCCTGTGACGAAGGCGGATGCATCGGAAGACAGGAAAAGCACGATCTCTGCGATGTCGCCCGGCTGGCCGAGATGCGGCAGCGCCTGACGGGAGACGAACACCTTGCCGAGCCCCTGCACGAAGCGCGCGCCGCGCGCCTCGCTTCCGGGAATGGCGGCGGCGTGAATGTCCGTCGACACGAAGCCCGGCGAGATCGAGTTCACGCGGATGCCATCCTTGCCGAATTCCGCCGCTGCGCAGCGCGTGAGGTGCTGGAGCGCGGCCTTGCTGACCGAATAGGCGACGGATGATGCGCCGACACGGTGCCCGGCGATGGAGGCCATGTTGACGATGCTGCCGCCGGCCGGGCGCATCAGCGGCGCAAGCGCGGACATGGTGAGCCATGGCGCGCGCAGATGGACGGCAAGCGTCTGATCAAGCGCCTCGGGCGTGGTGTCTTCGACGCCCTGCGGGCTGCCCAGGCTGCCTGCGTTGTTTACGAGGATGTCCAGTCTCTCGAAACGCTCGCGCACCGCTTTGGCGATGTGGTCGGCATGGTCCGGGGCAGCGGCGTCGGCGCGCAGAAAGGTTCCGCCCATGCGCTCCTGCGCCTGCCGGCCGCGGTCGGCATCGGTGCCGGTGAACAGCACGCTGGCCCCCGCCTCAAGCATGCGTTCGACCACAATGGCTCCGATGCCGCGCGTGCCGCCGGTGACGACGGCAAATTTGCCGTCGAGGTCGGCGAAGCTCGTCTTGTTGTCCGGCTTCATTCTGATGCGGGCCGGCTTGGGTATGCGTGTGGTTTCTGTGTGTGCATTGCGCGCGTCGAAGCCTGTTCAGAACTGATAGTTCAGGCCAATCGTGACGTTGGGCGCGTTTTCTTTGTAGCCCGAGGGGCAGGAAAACCCGCCGGTGCAGAAATCGTAATCCTTCTCATTGGAGAAGCTGTAGACGAAACGACCGTCGAGCGACCAGTTGTCGGCAAACATGTATTCGACGCCCGCGCCCACAACGCCGCTGAGATGCGTTGCGCTGGAAGACGTGCCCACGGGGTCTGTGACCTTGACCCGCGCGACGCCGAGGCCGAACAGGCCATAGGGCATCCACTGGCCATAGGCGCGGCCGATCTTCACGCCGGAATAGGCGGCCCAGCGCGGATCGACGTCATAGGTGCCGAAGATCGGCACGTCTGCGTCTTCCTGCGGCTTGAGAAGCGGAACATTGGCGAAGACGCCGAGCACCCAGTTCTGGTCGACGGCAAAATTATAGCCGACTTCCACACCGCCAACCGCACCGCTCAGGTCCAGATCGTCGCCGCAAATGCCGTTACAATAGGTGTTCTCGATATTGCCCCAGTGATAGCCCAGCCATGCGCCGGCATAGAAACCCTGCCACTTCTCGGCTGGCGCTTCACCCGCCGAGGGAAAGGTGTCGGCGGCGTGGACACTGGTTGCGCCGACGGCGAGCAAAAGCGCGGTCGCGATGGTCAGTCGTTTCATGTAACCCCCCGGGAACCCCCTTGAACATTTTCCGGAGCCTTATCAAAAAACGGCCATGCAGGGTGTCTCACGGCTGTGCGCAGGGTCTCAAACGACACAGATGAACCGGCTTATCTGTCGGTTTCCTGATGGCGCTCGCGGTAATCCGATGGGGTGAGGCCCGTCGCGGCGCGAAACGCGCGGGCGAAGGCGGCGGCGTCGGCATAGCCGCAGCCATGGGCGATCTGCTTCACCGGCGTGTCGGGGCGATTGACGAGCTGTGTCGATGCAAGGTCGATGCGGGCGTTTCTGATGGCGTCACCAACAGCCTGCCCATTGGCCGCGAAGACGCGGTAAAGGCGGGCCCGTGAGCAGCCAATCGCGTCGGCGATTGCGGCTGCGGTGAGGTCGAGCTGGCTGGTTCTGGCGCGGATGTGGCGCAGCGCTGCGGTGAAGATCGCGCCGTCATGGGGCCTGTCCGGTTTCGTTTCCAGCGCATCGCGTGTCTGGGAGAGTGCGCCCAGCGCGAGATCGGTGGCGACCTTCAGCGCCAGTTCGGCAGAGCGTCTGTCCATGCCGTCGCCCTCACGGGCGATCATCTGCAAATGGGCTTCCAGAATGCGCGACAGGCCGCTTTGCGGAAGAAAGGCGAGGCCGTCTTTCAGGACGCCCGTTTCCTCTCCGGCAATGGCGGCAACCATGTCGCGCGGTAGCGTCATCCAGAGCGTGGCGTGTCCGTAGGTTTTCGTCCGGAAGGGCTTTGTGCCGTCCAGCGCGAGAAGGCCGGATGCGGCGTCGATCACATGCCGGCGGTCGCCGGAGAGCTCAAGCTCCGCGCGGCCTGAAAGCGTGAGGTTGAGCAGCACGAAATCGCTTTCCGGCCTGGCGAAACGCGCATGGGTGTTGTCATTCGCGCCGAAACCGAACACGCACCCGTCCGGCGCCTGGTAGCGCATCAGCTTGGCCTTGAACTGGCGAATGCGGCTCTTGTCCGAAATGTCGAGCTCGATAAGGGGAAACAGGCTGCGCCAGAATTCGAAGCGCTGGTCGGGTCTCTGGTCGAGGGTGGAGACGCTCGCAAAGGCGCTGCCGGGTGGTTGGTCGCCGGTTTCCTGCTCCCCTGTCATGCGCGTTCCCCCTGTCGGTAGTGTTGCCTGAAGCCGACTACCTTGTTTCCCCTAGGAAAGGTGGAGGAGGGGCGGGTGTCAAGGGTGCGGACTTTGCATGATTTCCGGGCTTTGTAGAGTTTTCTTTCTGTTTATGTGTTTACAGAAAACGTGCGAAAAATACATGCGGTTTCATCATATTTCTCTCTCTGGAAAATAGAGAATCCGCATTTTTCAAAGATCGTCTGTCGAAAAGCGCAAATTGTGCTTCCTCATGGTTCCAATCCGCTGCTAGCCTGCTTTGCCAATTAATAAAACTACGAGGATGCAATGAGATTGTCGGTTACGTATGCGTTGGCTGCGGCCTTGGCTATGGCGAGTGCGCCGCAGGCTCTGGCTGCGCCGCTTACGGAGGAACAGCGTGCGGAACTGGCCGGGCTGGTGCAGGACTACAGCCCGCGCATGAACGAGATCGCGACCCAGATGTGGGCCAATCCCGAGCTGGGATATCTGGAGGAGGAAACTTCAGGTCTGCTGATCGCGGAACTGGAAGAGGCCGGTTTCGAAGTGGAGCGCAATGTCGGCGGCATTCCGACGGCTTTCATCGCCCGCAGCGGGTCCGATAGCGGTCCGGTGATCGCCATTCTGGCGGAGATGGATGCGCTGCCGGGCATGTCGCAGGCGGCGGTGCCGCATGAGGAAGAGGCCGAGGGCGTTGAAAGCGGGCATGCCTGCGGCCATCATTTGTTCGGCGCGGGCTCGGTTGCAGCCGCCATCGCGGTTTCCAAATGGCTCAAGGAAAACGGTGTCGAAGGCCAGGTCCGGCTCTATGGCACGCCGGCTGAGGAAGGCGGTTCGGGCAAGGTCTACATGGTGCGCGACGGTCTGTTTGACGATGTCGACGTGACGCTGCACTGGCACCCCTCCAGCACCAACCGCGCAGGGCAGGGCCGTTCGCTCGCCAATGTCAGCGCCAAGATCCGCTTCGAGGGCGAGTCCGCCCATGCGGCCATGTATCCCGAGCGCGGTCGTTCCGCACTCGACGGTGTCGAGGCCATGCATCACATGATCAACATGATGCGCGAGCACGTGCCGCAGGAAACCCGCATCCACTATGTGATCACCAATGGCGGCGCGGCCCCGAACGTGGTTCCGAATTCGGCGGAAAGCTATCTCTATGTGCGCCATCCCGATCCTGCCGTTGTGGCCGATGTGTTCGAGCGCATTCAGAAGGCTGCCGAAGGCGCGGCACTGGGCACGGGCACCGAGTTCTCCGTCGAGCGGGTCGGCGGCGTCTATTCGGTTCTTCCCAATGACGTGCTCGGCAAACTGATGGACCGCAATCTGCTCGCTGCCGCTCCGATCGAGTGGGACGCGGAGGAAACCGACTTCGCCACGAAGCTCCAGACCACGCTGCGCAAGAAGCCGGCCCTGAGCTCGGTGGCGGATGTGCAGGACTATTCGTTCGGCGGTCAGGGCTATTATTCCACCGATGTGGGCGATGTGAGCTGGGTCTCGCCGACCGTGGGCCTTGGAACGGCAACCTGGGTGCCGGGAACGGCCACGCATAGCTGGCAGGCCGTTGCGGCGGGTGGCATGTCCATCGGCCACAAGGGCACGCGCCTTGCCGCCGAAACGCTGGCGACGGCGGCGGCTGAACTGTTCCAGTCTCCCGACGTGATCGAGGCCGCGAAGGTCGAGTTCGAAAACGCGCGTGGCGAAGAATTCAGCTATTCGGCCCTGATCGGCGACCGTGAGCCGCCGCTGGATTACCGTCTGTCCAACTGATTGTCGGACACAATGCGTCGGCCCCACTCCCTCTTGTGGGGCCGACACACCGGCGCGACCTGAAAGGCCGGCTCAGGAGAGCCAGTTGAGATAGGGATCGACGCCGCCATTGCGGGCCGCGTGATAATCGTCGGGCCGTTCTTCCAGATCACCTGCTTCCGCACAGACCTTTGCCAGAATTTCTGCGGCGACTTCGGCCTGTCCCGGTTTCAGATTGCACGGATCGAGCTGGAAATAGCCAAGCTCCACCTCATGATTGCGCACGATGAGGCGCGGTTCCTGCTCGCCGAGCGCGCGGGCGATTGTCGCTGCGCTTGTGCCAAGCTTCTGCGCATCGATATGGACCTGAAGACGCTCCAGCGGATTGCCAGTGGGGTCCGGCACGATCACCGGGTTGATGCCGGCGAAGGCGGAGAGCGTTTTCTGCCAGAGCTCCAGCGCGGCGCGCTCCTGCCGGCGGATGCCCTCATGATCGCGCTTCTGCCATTGCCTCAGAGCGGCGATGGCGCCGGCGATGCTTTCCTTGCCGACCTTCATGCCGCGCCCGATGCCGATGTTCT
This sequence comes from Nitratireductor sp. GZWM139, assembly GCF_030068685.1. Lineage (NCBI taxonomy): Bacteria > Pseudomonadati > Pseudomonadota > Alphaproteobacteria > Hyphomicrobiales > Phyllobacteriaceae > Nitratireductor > Nitratireductor sp. GZWM139. Next base: position 194,443 of record NZ_JAMQML010000004.1, read on the forward strand.
GAAGATAGGCGGCGCGCACCAGATCGCGCCGTCCGGCGATGAGGCCGGATGTGGGGCCGCCGAGGAATTTGTGGCCGGAGTAAATCACGATATCCGCCCCCTGATCGATGAACCCGGTGAGGTCGTATTCCGAAGCGGCGTCGACGATGACGGGAACATTGGCGCGGTGGCAGATCTCCACAAAACGGGCGAAGGGGATCTGCCCGTAATGGACCACATGGTGCGACACCACATAGAGGGCTGCCGCCGTCTTTTCGCTCAGCGCGCTTTCAAGCTGGTAGTCCATCACATGGGTAGACTGGCCGATTGGGCGCACGGTTGCGCCGGTCAGGTCCACGGCCTGCGAGACGGGCGCGCCATAGCCGCAGAGATGACCAAGCTGGACGACCACTTCATTTTTCTCGCCGGGATTTTTTGGCAGAGCCTCCACGCGGCCCGGGTTCAGGCCGGTCATGCTGGCTGCGATCGCAAGCGAGATGCCGGCACTCGCCGATGCCGTGACGCAGCCGGCTTCCGCGCCCGTCAGGTCGCAGATGGCGCGGCTGGCGTGCGCCTGCAGCTCATGCATGTTGACGAATTCGCCCATGATGGCCGCCGTCTCTTCCTGCACGGCGGGGCTGGTGATCGAGCCGCCCAGGCTCGTCATGGTTCCCGATAGATTGATCAGCCGGGAGCAATCATGGGTGTCGTGCCAGGACCACATGCCGTTTGTTTCGCCTGCCATTTTCAAAAGTCCCCTAGTCGTGCAGCTCGAAGACCGCTTCGATTTCCACGGTGATGTTGTTTGGCAGCGAGCCTACGCCGAATGCGGAGCGGGCGTGAATGCCGTTTTCTCCAAAAATGTCGGCGAACAGGGTGGAAGCGCCATCGATGACATGCGGGTGCCGCTCGAAATCCGGCGTCGCGTTGACGAGCCCCAGAAGCTTGATGACGCCGCTGATGCGCTCAAGCCCGCCCAGATGGTCGCGCAGCGTGGCGAGAATGTTGAGCGCCACGAGTTGCGCATGTTCGCGGGCCGTGTCTGCGTCCACGTCTGCACCCACCTTGCCGCGCAGCAATGTGCCGTCCGGCAGAACGGGGCCCTGGCCGGAAACATAGGCAAGGCGACCTGTCTGGCGCACATTGCAGAATGCGCCGATGGGCGAGGGAGCGGCAGGCGGCAGCTCGATGCCGAGCGCTGCGAGCCGTGCGGAAGCGGGTTCTTTGAGATCAGGCTGGGGCATAGAGTTCTTCTGTTCGCTTGCAAAAGGAATGGTGGTCGGGCCCCGTTTCAACGGGAGCGGGAACGCCTTCGGCGCAGATGTCGGCTGCATGCGGACACCGTGTGCGGAAGACGCAGCCCGATGGCGGATCGAGCGGGCTTGGAATGTCGCCGCGAAGAATGGTGCGGCTGTGATCGCGCGCCGGGTCGGGCACGGGGATCGCTGAAAGAAGCGCGCGTGTATAGGGGTGGCGGGGATCGCTGTAGAGTGGCCGCGAGGGGCCTTTCTCCACCAGCCGCCCGAGATACATGACGATGATCTGGTCGCAGAGATACTCCACCACCGAAAGATCGTGCGCGATGAAGAGCATGGTGAGGTTGCGACGCTCGCGCAGGTCGAGCAGCAGGTTCAGCACCTGCGCCTGAATGGAGACGTCGAGCGCCGAGACGCTTTCATCCGCGACGATGAACTCCGGCTCCAGCGCAAGGGCGCGGGCAATGCCGATGCGCTGGCGCTGGCCGCCGGAAAATTCATGCGGAAACTTGTTCATGTGATCGGCCTGAAGGCCGACCTCTTCCAGAAGTGCGGCAGCCTTGTCGCGCCGTGAGGCGCGGTTGCCGATGCCGTGGGCGCGCAGGCCCTCGGTGATGATGTCGGCAACGCGCAGGCGTGGATTGAGCGAGGAAACCGGGTCCTGATAGATGATCTGCATGCGCCGGCGCGCATCGCGCAGCTCAGAGGCGCTCAGCGTGTTCAGATCCTGCCCGTCGAAAATGGTCTGGCCTTCGGTCGGTTCGACAAGGCGAAGCAGCGTGCGGCCAAGCGTGGTCTTGCCGGAGCCGCTTTCGCCCACCAGACCGGTGATGGAACCGCGCGGTATGTCGAAGCTCGCATCGCTCACCGCATGGATGGTGCCGCGCGGCGTGACGAAACGCTTGGACAGATTGCGGATCTGCAGAAGCGGTTCAGACATGGGTCACCTCCCGTCCGGCGTGGAAACAGGCAACACGGTGGTTGGGCGCAAAATCGCTGAGCGAAACCGGTTTGCGACAGGCTTCATCCGCCAGCCCGCAGCGCGGTGCGAAGGCGCAGCCCTCCGGCATGGCGTGGAGCGGGGGAACCGTGCCGGGAATGGGCACAAGGCGCTCGCCCTCCGGCCTGCCGGGCATCGGGATCGAGTTCAGCAGACCGCGCGTGTAAGGGTGGCTTGGCCGCGCGAACAGTTCGGCAGCACCGGCCTGCTCGACGATTGCGCCGGCATACATGACCGCCACATCGTCGGCCATTTCCGCCACCACGCCCATGTCGTGGGTGATGAACAGGATCGACATGCCGAGTTCTTTTTGCAGGCGGCGCATCAGGTCGAGGATCTGCGCCTGAATGGTCACGTCGAGCGCCGTGGTCGGCTCGTCGGCGATCAAGAGGGCGGGATTGCAGACCATGGCGAGCGCGATCATCACGCGCTGGCGCATGCCGCCGGAAAGCTCGTGCGGATAATTGTCGATGCGGGATGCGGCGGCGGGGATTTCCACCAGCTCCAGCATTTCCAGAACCCGCTGGCGGCGTTGCCGGGCGTCGAGATCGGTGTGCAGGAGCAGCATCTCGCCAATCTGGTCGCCGATGGTGAACAGCGGATTGAGCGAAGACATGGGCTCCTGAAAGATCATGGCGATCTCCGCGCCGCGTCGGGCGCGCATCTCGCTCTTCGATGCTTTCGTGAGGTCCGAGACGCTGCCGTCCACCGCGCGATAGTGGATCGTGCCACCCGTCACCGCGCCATTGGGCGGCAGAAGCCCCATGATGGCGAGCGAGGAGACGGACTTGCCCGAGCCGCTTTCGCCCACCAGCGCCAGTGTGCGGCCCGGGTGCAGCGTGAAGCTGACATCACGCAGCGCCGTCACCGAAGAGCGGCGTGCGCGGAAGGCGACCCGCAGATTGCGGACGTCGAGAACGGGTTCGTTCATCCGCTCCTCCTCGCGGCCGGCATGGCCGATGCGCCGATCACCGTGAGGCGCGGCTCGAACAGTTGTTCGAGTTTCAGATGCCCGCCGAGACTGTCGACGGCATCGATGTTCGCGGCATCCACATCGAAGATCGTGAAATCGGCTTTCTGGCCCGGTGTCGCGCCGCCCGATGCGCCAAGGCCCAGAACGGAGCGGGGCCGTTCGGTCACGCCGGCGATGACGTCTTCGAAGGAAAGGCCCACCGCCAGCAGTTTCGACATGGTCGTGGCGAGGTCGTAAACCGGCCCGTTCACATTGCGCAGATGCAGATCGGTGGAGATCGACCAGGGTTTCAGCCCGTTGGCGATGGCTTCGCGCGCGGTATCGAAGCTGAACGAGGCGACGCCATGGCCGATATCCATGCGCACGCCGTTCCCGGCCAGTTGCTGCGCCTGCGCGAACAGCGCCTTCGTATCGCGGATCGAGCCGGCCTTCTTGCCGTTGAAGCAATGGGTGACGATGTCGCCGGGGGTGAGAATGTCGAACACTTCGTCGATCAGCGGCGGCGGTTCACCGATATGAACCATGAGGGGCAGATCGAGAATTTCCGCGACCCGCTTGGCGATCTTTGCAGGCGTGATGCCCCATGCGCCGGAAATGACGCCGCTTGCCCGCACCTTGATGCCGCAGATGACATCGCGGTTCGCCTCGGCGACGGCCAGCGTGCGGTCCACATCGATGGAGCGCAGATCGATCAGCTCCGGCACGCGGTTGCAGGCGACAAGCCCGATGGAGCCGATGTTGAGGAAGGCGCGAACCGTCTCCTGCTGCTGTTCGATCACATATTCGCGCAGGCCATGAAATGCAGCTTCGCCGGATGAGCCAGCATCTGCCATGGCGGTAACGCCGGTCCTGCGGCCCGCATCGGAAGCGCGCACCGAAATATCCGTGCCGCCGTGCCAGACATGCACATGCAGATCGCACCAGCCGGGCGAAAGATATGCGCCCTTGCAGTCGATGGTTTCCGCGCCGGCGATCTGCGCGCCGGCCACAAGCCCGTCATCGCCGACGAAGATTTCAGCCGGTGCGTTGTCGAGGCCGACAGGGCGGAAATTGGTAAGCCTGAGCGCCATGTCTCAAAGATCCTTGCTCAAACGGGGGTCGAGCGCGTCGCGCAGTCCATCGCCGATCAATTGCAGGGAGAGCACTGCGATGGAGATCGCGATGCCGGGGAAGAAGATCAGGAATGCGGCCTGATCGATATATTGCCGGCCCTCATTGATCATCGTGCCCCAGCTTGGCGTTGACGGATCGATGCCGACGCCGAGGAAGGAGAGCCCGGCCTCCGCCAGCATGGCGTAGGCGAAGATGAAGGTTGCCTGCACGATGATGGGCGACAGGATGTTGCGCAGCACATGGGTGGTCATGATGAAGAAGGTGGAGGAGCCGAGCGAGACCGCCGCCTCCACATAGGGCAGTTCGCGGATCACCAGCGTTGAGGCGCGCACGATGCGTGCAATACGCGGTGCGTAGACGATGGAGAGCGCGATCACCACATTGACGATGGAACCGCCGAGGATCGAGACCAGTGCGATGGCCAGAAGAATGTCCGGGAAGGCCATCATCGCATCGACAAGGCGCGACATTGGAGCGTCCAGCCGGCGGAAGAAGCCGGCCATCAGGCCGATCACGATGCCGATGGCCGAAGAAACAGCGGCAACGCCAAGCCCGATGGAGAGCGACACGCGGCCCGCATAGAGAAGACGTGAGAACACATCGCGGCCGAATGCGTCGGCGCCCAGAAGATAATCCGCGCCGGGCGCGGTGAGGCGTGCGCGCACCGACATTTTCGCCGGATCTGCGGGCGCGATGAGCGGGGCGAAGACGCACAGAAGGACCAGCACGACGAAGATGACGAGTGCGATGAGAACGGCGCGCCTTGAGAAGAGGGCGGTGAAGAATTTTGGTTGATCTGCGACAGCGGATGCAGCGGCCATGATGCCTTCTCCCTAGAGCGCCGTGCGTCCATTCGGACGCACAAAGGACGCTCTAACCTGTTGAATCTACGCATTGCGCTTTCCGGAAATCGATTCCGATTTCCGGGCCGATGCGCTAGTACCGAACACGCTTGTCGACGGTCAGATAGAGCAGGTCCNACGCATTGCGCTTTCCGGAAATCGATTCCGATTTCCGGGCCGATGCGCTAGTACCGAACACGCTTGTCGACGGTCAGATAGAGCAGGTCCGTGACAAGGTTGATGAGCACATAGAGCGACGCGACGACGATGAGCGCGCCCTGAATGACGGGGTAGTCGCGGCGCAGGACCGCGCTGACCACCAGGTTTCCCATGCCGGGAATGTTGAACACGCGCTCGGTGACCACCGCGCCGGAAACCAGAAGCGCGAAGGTGAGGCCGATGACCGTGATGATGGGAATGGCCGCATTCTTCAGCGCGTGGCGCAGCACGACGCGCGGTTCGCCCATGCCCTTGGAGCGGGCGGTGCGGATATAGTCCTCGCCCAGAATGTCGAGCATGGACGCGCGGGTGAAGCGCAGGATGAGCGCGGAATTGACGATGCCGAGCACGATGGAGGGCAGGATCAGATAGCCCATCCGCTCGATGAAGCTGGCGTCCGGCCCGCCATAGCCCGATGCGGGAAAGAGACCGAGATCGGTGGCCAGATAGCGCTGGAACATGAGGCCGGTCCAGAAGCTGGGAATGGAGGCGGCGAGCATGGCCGTGCTGATGGCGCTCTGGTCGAGAAACGAGCCCCGCCGATAGGCCGCGTAGATGCCGATGGGTGTTGCGATGACCAGCGCGAATACGAGAGAGAAAAGCGCGAGGAAGATGGTGGGCTCTGCCCGCGCCGCCAGCACCTGCGTGACCGGCTGGCGGAAGAACAGCGAGGTGCCGAGGTCGCCCTGGGCCGCGTTCACGACGAAGGTGAAATATTGCACCACGATCGGGCGGTCGAGGCCGAGTTCGGTGCGCAGCGCGGCTGTTTCTTCAGGCGTTGCCTCCGGCCCCAGCATCAGGGCGGCGGGATCACCCGGCGCAAGACGAACGATCAGGAAGGCAATCGTCAGTACGAGAAAGATGACGATGAACATTCCCAGGATGCGCTTGAGGATATAGCGCGTCATACGCGTTCTCCGAACTCAGATCGAAAAAGGGGCCGCCGGGAGCGAAGCGGCCCCTGAAGAGTGGCCGTTACTGGACCTGTGCGTTCCAGAAGAAGGGCCACGGAGAAGCCGGCACACCTTCAAGACCCTTGCGGGTGCCCTGAAGCGCGTTGAATGCGCCGATCTTGATGAAGCCTACATCCTCGAAGACCTGCTTCTGCAGTTCGGCGAAGAGCTCCTTGCGCTTTGCAATGTCGGTCTCGCTGGTGAACGCGTCGAGGATCTTGTCCTTCTCCGGGTTCGACCAGCCAAGGCGGGACGACTTGTCATAGAGCGAGGTGAGCGCCGGCTCGGGCAGGAAGGGCGAATGGGTGATGTAGATGTCCCATACGGCCGGATCGTCGCGGCGCTGGCCGAGCGTTGCCCAGTCGACCACGTCCATCTGAACTTTGAAGCCTGCCGATTCCAGCGCCATCTTGGCCACTTCGGCCATCTTGAAATGGAACTCATACTGGCGCGAGGTGAGGATGCGCAGCGGGGTGCCGTCATAGCCGGCTTCCTTGAGCAGCTCACCGGCCCTGGCCTGGTCGTTCTGGTTGAACAGTTCGGCGCCTGCTTCCGTGCGCCATGCCCAGCCTTCCGGGTAGAGCGGCCCGTCGGTGATGAAGAAATTGTCGTCGCCAAAGGCGGCAAACAGCATGTCATCGATGGGCAGCGCCGCCTGAACAGCCAGACGGATGTTCTTGTCCGTCAGGAGGCCATCCTTGTGATTGACGGCGAAGATCGGCCAGCCGAACGGCTTGAGAAGCAGCGGGTCGGCCGTTTCGTTCTCTTCAAGGCGCTTGTAGCTTTCAGCCGGCAGGCCGTCGGCGAAGTCGAACTGGCCGGACAGAAGGCCTTCGACGCGGGTGTTCGGATCGGGAACCGGAATGAAGCGGATTTCATCGGCCAGCTGTGCGCGCTTGCCGGCAGCGCCGTCCGGCGCTTCGTCGCGCGAGGCGTAATCTTCAAAGCGCACGAGCTGGAGATGCTGGTCCGGCATGTGCTCGGCGATCTTGTAGGGGCCGGTGCCAACCACGGTTTCAATCGTGTCGGCGATGATCTCTTCCGGATAGACCGCGGCGGCGGAATTGGAGAAGGCCAGCAGCGACAGGAGGGGCGAATAGGGCTCCTTCATCGTGATGGTGACTTCGTAATCGCCGGTCGCTTCGACCGAGGCCACCTTGTCGGCCACGCCCTTGCCGCGTGTGGCCACTTTCAGCCAGCGGTCGAGAGACGCCACGACGTCCTTTGCATCCATGCTGGAGCCGTCATGGAAGGTGACGCCTTCGCGGATGCCGATCTTGTAGGTGAGGCCGTCATCGCTGATTTCCGGCAGCCCGGTCGCCAGAAGCGGCGCAATGTTCCAGCCGCCATCGAACGTATAGAGCGTCTCGACGAAATGCTGGGTGACGATGGAGACCACGTCCTTGGTCGACATCATCGGGTCGAACGTGTCGGCCTCACCGATGATCGCGACGTCCAGCGTCTTGCCCTCGGCAAATGCCGGGCCTGCTGAAAGCGAGAGCGCGCTTCCGGCCAGAAGGGCGGCCAGAGGGGCGCTCAGAAGGGATGATTTTCCGGTGAACTTCCCAGTGATCTTCAATGCCATTTTCTCCTCCATTATTATGTATTATATTTTACAATAACGGTATATGCGTGCTAAACATCCGTCAAGTCTGCGTGCGCCCTCTGCCCGTTGGGTGCGGGTGCGTGCTAAGGCGGCTGAATGGAAACGGCAGCGGGAGCGTCAGATGAGCGGTGAAGCGAGAAAGCGGGTTGGGGCCATCGACCGGACGCTTCAGATTCTGGACATTCTGACCGAACGCCAGCAGCCGATGAGCACCTATGATCTGGCGCGCTCCACCGGTGCGCCGGCCTCGACCATCTACAAAATTGTCGATGAGCTTCTGGAGCGCTCCATGCTGTCGCGCAGCGGGGAGAATTCCGTGTGGCTCGGCCCGCGGCTGATGCGCTACGGCCTCACCTATCGTTCACGCATGGATGTGTTCAAGGAAGCCAAGCGCGAGATGGAAGCTTTGGCGGAAGAGCTGGGCGAAACCATTCAGATCTGCGCGCGCGACGATGACATGATGACGGTGATCGGCATGTCGCGCGGTGAGGATCACTTCAATGTCGCGTCCGATGTGGGCACGCGTGTGCCGCTTAACTGGACGGCGTCGGGCCGTTTGCTGCTGGGCCATCTCGAGGAGGCCGAGCGCGTGCGCATCTTCAGTGAAATCGCGCGGCCCTCCACCACCGGGCGCGCCGAGACCGATGCGGTTCTGCTTGCCGAACAGGCCGGGCGCGAATTCAGCGAGCGGCTCGCAGTCCAGATGAGCGCATCGGAATATGCCGTCGCCTGCATTGCCGCGCCGATCTGTGATGAGACGGGGGCCTGTGTGGCGACAATCTCCATCGTGCTGCCGGAGACCAAGGCGCGCGCCGAAACGCAGCGCCTGTCCGACGCCGTGCGCCAGTCGGCCCGCAACATCGAGACGGCCCTGGGGCGGCGCGCCGGCTAGGCTGAGCGGTCGAATAATCGTTTCCCAGCAAAATTGATTGTTGATTGCCGCAGCAGCGTCTGACGAGCCGCGCAATTATCCGCTAATCACCCGTTGAACTGTTAGCCGGGTCGCGCGTTTTCGCGCTTCCCCGGGCTTGTTGTGACGTGGGCTGAAATTTTCTCGATGGCCGGTCCGGGGCGTCGGGAGACGGAGCAGAAAACGACTTGTATCAATAATTAGAATTCCCCCTCCAGTCTCTGGTGCGCGTCGCTCTTCTATGCGTGTTGCAGAAATTAGTCGGCGTCATGTAATGCTCGATGAATATTCTGGTGTGTCTGTTTCTGTTGTGGCGGTCTACTTTTAATGTGCTGAATTCTTTTGAGAATTTTTCTCTCTTGTCATGACCTCCCAAAACGCTTTGGAAAATCCTGTGATGATCCGCGTCGCATTCACGACAGGCGCTGCCTTCCCGGCGTCGCTGGACAAGGTGTCTAAATTTTGAGAATATGCGTTGAAACGTCGCATTTTTATGCGTCTAATCGGTTCAGTTACCTCTGAAAGGTCTCAGATTGATAACAACCTCTGGTCTGACGAAGAGCTTCGATCTTGATGGTGGAAGCATCCTCGCCCTGGCGCCTCTCGATCACCGGATTGAAAAGGGTGCATTTGTCTCCATCGTCGGGCCGTCCGGCTGTGGCAAGTCCACTTTCCTTCGTCTGATCGCGGGGCTGGAAGACGCTTCCGGCGGCACGATCGAACTCGATACGGGTTCGGCCAAACGCCCGGTCGGTTTCGTGTTTCAGGACGCCGTTCTGCTGCCGTGGAAGACCGTTCGCGACAACATCCGCTTTCCGCTCGACACCGCCGGTGTGCGCCGCGACGAGGGCAACCGGATCGTCAGTGAACTGATCGAACTGGTGGGGCTCTCCGGCTTTGAGGACGCGCTGCCCAAACAGCTTTCCGGCGGCATGCGCCAGCGTGCGGCCATTGCCCGGGCGTTGTCCGACGATCCGCCGATCCTTCTGATGGACGAGCCGTTCTCCGCCGTGGACCTTCTGACCCGAGAAACGCTGAACGACGAATTGCTGCGCATCTGGCAGCGCACGGGCAAGACCATTCTTCTGGTCACGCACAGCGTTGAAGAGGCGGCTTATCTCGGCAGCGAGGTCATGGTCATGTCGCCGCGTCCCGGTCGACTGAAGAAGACCTACACGGTGGATCTGCCGCATCCGCGCGGCGAAGCCACCAAGCTTGATCCCGCTTATCATCAGCTGGTCGCGGAGCTGCGCCAGGACATGCGGGAAACGGAATGATGAGCCGCTTTCGTCCCGTTTTCGAATATGGTGTGGCGCTGGCGCTGCTGACCGTGGCCTGGTGGTACGCCAGCGGGCCGATGGGCATTCCCAAATATCTCCTGCCGTCGCCGCAAAGCACGGTTTCGACGCTCTGGGATTCGCTTGTGAGCGGCGAACTGTGGCCGCATCTCTGGTTCACCGTGCGCAACATTCTTCTGGGGCTCGGCATTGGCAGCGTGGCAGGCATCGCCGTCGCCTACCTGCTCTACAAGATGCCCCGGCTTTCGACCTTTCTGGATGGCCCTCTGGTCGTCTTCCAGACCGCGCCGAAGATTGCGCTTGCGCCGCTGTTCGTCGTCTGGTTCGGCCTTGGCCTCACGGCCAAGATCGTGCTCATCGTCTCGCTGGTTTTCTTCCCGGTTCTGATGGGCGCGCTTGCCGGCTTCCGCAGCATCGACAGCCGCATGCACGACCTTGCGAAGCTCTTGAAGCTGAACCCGTTCTCCCTGTTCTGGCGCATCGATCTGATGGCGGCGCTTCCGGGCATCTTCGTCGGTCTCAAGATCGGCGCGGTGCAGGCGCTCGTCGGCGCGATCCTTGCCGAGTGGATCTCCGGCAGCGACGGCCTCGGCTATCTGATGACCTTCGCCTCCGCCACCTACAAGACGCCGCTGCTGTTCGGCGCGGTGCTTCTGACTTCGCTTTTGGGCATCGCCCTTCACGGGCTTCTCGGTGTGATCGAGGGGCGTCTCTTGTCATGGAAGGTGCAGGATGGCCGATAGTTCAAAACCCACCGCGCGGCTGCCGTTTTCCGGCGGTCGCCCGCCGCATCTTCCCTGTGGGCCGGGCGATGTGGCCGAAGATGTTCTGGTGCCAGGTGATCCCGACCGTGTTGCGCTGCTGCGCGACATGCTCACCGATGTGCAGGATTTCGGCCGCAAGCGCGAGTTTGCGCTTGTAACGGGAACGTTTGAAGGCCGGCGTCTGACCATCTGTTCCAGCGGCATTGGCGGTCCGTCGACCGAGATCGCCATGGTTGAGCTCGCCATGCTGGGCGCAAAGCGTCTCATCCGCATCGGCGGGTGCTCCGCGCTGGTGCCGGAAATTCCAACGGGCGATTACATCGTGCCGCACACGGCGACCGGCCTGACCGGCGTTGCAGCGCTCTATGCCGAACACGGTTACACGCCGGAGGCCGATCCCGCACTCGCGTCTGCGCTGGAAGAAAGTGCTGCGGCGCTGGGGCTTGGCGCGCACCGGGGCATGATCGCCTCGACCGACAGTTATTACCTCGGGCAGGACCGGCCGCTCAGGCTTGATGCGGTCGACAGCCCGGACGCTGGATATCTGGACCGTTTCCTTGCCGAGGGGGCCATCGGAGTGGAAATGGAATCGCAGGTGATCCTGGCCGTTGGCCGGGCTCTTGGCCTCAGGGCGGCCTGCCTCTTGGGTGTGCACGGCAATCGCGCCACCGACAATTGGCTTGTCGATTATGAAAACACGCAGCGAAACCTGCTCCGCATTGCGGGCCGGGCTCTCGCGCATGATGCGTCCCAATAGGAGAGAACAATGAATGTGATGCTGAAAACCGGCGTAGCCACGCTTGCCCTTATTGCTTCGGGTGTTGCTGCACTTGCTGCCGACAAGGTGGTCATGCAGATCGACGGCGCTGCAGTGCCTTTCTATTCGCCGCTTTATGCCGGTGTTGAAAACGGCTTCTTCGCCGATCAGGACATCGAGGTTGAATTCATCTATGCCGGCGCGTCCGACATCCTGACCAACATTGCCGCCGGCAATGTGGATTTCGGCTTCCCGAACGGCGACGCCGTTGTGGCGGCTGCGGCCAACGGCCTGCCGGTGAAAGTGGTTCATACCACCTACCAGCGCGGCATTGGCGCATTGCTGGCAAAGGCTGAAACCGGCATCGAAACCTATGCAGATCTGAAGGGCAAGACGGTCGCCGTCACCTCGCTCGGCTCGCCCAACTACCTGCAGCTTCAGGTCGGCCTCCAGGATGCGGGCCTCTCGCTCGACGACATCAAGCTTGAAGTCGTTTCCACGGGTGCAATCGTTCAGGCGCTGCAGAGCGACCAGGTCGACGCCATCGTGTTCTCCGAGCTGCGCAAGTACAATCTGGAAGGCGCCGGCGTCGATGTCACGATGATCCTGTCCAACGATTTCCTGCCGTCCTTCGGCAATGTCGTTGTCACCTCCAGCCGTCTGCTCGAGGAAAATCCGGATCTCGTGAAGCGCTTCACCAATGCAGTCACCGCATCCTATGAGTGGGTGATCGACGGTCACGTGGACGATGCTCTCGAAATTTCCTTCGAGAAGTACACGCCGACCTGGGCCGACCAGAAGGAGCTTCTCTCCACGGCATTCAAGAACAGCTTCGTCGCTTCCGTCTGGCAGAGCGACCTGACCAGGGAAAAGGGCCTCGGCGCTGCCGATCTCGACGCCTGGCAGGCCAATGCCGACATTCTGGCGAAGTATGAAGTCGTCGACGAAGCGCCGAAGGCTGCCGACTTCGTGGTCGATCCTTCCTCGATCGGCGAATAAGCCATGCTGAAGCGCGGGATCGCGGGCCTGGTTCTCATCGTCGCCCTCTGGGGCGGCGGTGTGTTCCTCTTCAATGTGCCCGATTATCTGTTGCCAAGCCCGGCAGCCGTCATGGAGCGGATGGTGTTTCTCTACAAGAACGCCAATCTTCTGGGGCATGTCTATGTGACATTGATCGAGATCTTCTGGGGCTTCCTGCTCGGCGCTCTGGCCGGTGTCGCGGCCGCATTGCTGTTTGCCCGCTTTCCCGTTGCCGAGCGGATGTCCACGCCGCTCATTCTGCTTCTGCAGACCGCGCCCAAGATCGCCATCGCGCCATTGCTTTTGCTCTGGCTCGGTCTTGGGCCGGCTCCCAAAGTGGTGCTGATCGCCATCGTCACCTTCTTCCCGGTGATGACGGGCATGCTTTCGGGCCTGCGCTTCGTCAACAAATCCTATCTGGATCTGGCGCGCGTGCTGAAGCTCTCGCCCCTGCAGCGCTTCCTGCATATCGAACTGCCTTCGGCGCTGCCGACGCTCTTTGCCGGCGCGACAGTGGCGACCACGCTTGCCATGACGGCTGCCGTGATCGGCGAGCTGATGGGCGCCAATGAGGGCGTGGGCTACCTCCTTTCTTCTGGACAGGAGAACGCCGACACGGCCACAGTGATCGGCATGGTGCTGCTCCTCTCCCTCATGGGCTGGAGCTTTTATGAAATATTCGAAGCGTTGCGGCGTCGCATGGAGGCGCGCTTCGCGGAAGGGTGACGAATGTCTGTGAACGGTCGTGTCTTCCTGTGCGTTCTGGATTCGGTGGGCATAGGCGGCGCACCGGATGCCGAGCGGTTCGGCGATGCCGGTTCCAACACGGTTCTGCACATCGCCGAAGCCTGCGCCGCAGGCCGGGCGGAAGAGGGGCGCTCCGGCGCGCTTCATCTGCCCAATCTTTCCGCGCTTGGCCTTGGCGCCGCGCTCGAACTGGCCTGTGGCCAGTCCGCGCCGGGGCTTTCCGCACCCGAGGCCCATGCTTCCTGGGCCGCGCTTCAGGAAGAAAGTGCCGGCAAGGACACCCAGACCGGGCACTGGGAGCTGGCAGGCCTGCCGCTCACCAGGGACTGGCACTATTTCCCACACGAAGTTCCGGCCTTTCCGGAAGAGGCGATGGCGCGGCTGCGGCGCGCAGGCGGGCTGGAACGCACGCTTTTCAATGCGCATGGTTCGGGCTCGGATGTGCTGGAGCGCTTTGGCGCGGAGCACATGGAGACCGGCGCGCCGATCGTCTACACCTCGGCTGACAGCGTGGTGCAGATCGCTGCTCATGAGGAGACATTCGGCCTCGAACGGCTGTTACGTCTGTGTGAGGCGGCAGCCGGGATTTTCCATCCGATGAATGTGGGCCGCATCATCGCGCGGCCCTTCGTCGGGGACGCGGAGAACGGCTTCACCCGCACCGCCAACCGGCGCGATTTCGCCATTCCGCCTCCCGGCGACACGATCTGCGACCGTGTGGTGGCCTCTGGCCGCACCGTGCATGCCGTGGGCAAGATCGGTGATATCTTTGCTGGCAAGGGCATTTCCCGCGTGCTGAAGGGGCCGAACGACGACGCGCTGTTCGACCGGCTTCTGGAGACGGTCGAAAGTGCCGCCGATGGCGATCTTGTCTTTGCCAATTTCGTCGAGTTCGACAGTCATTACGGCCATCGCCGCGATGTGGCGGGATATGCGCGGGCGCTGGAGTGGTTTGATCGCCGTCTCGCCGGGCTTCTGCCGAAACTGCGCCCCGGCGACCTGCTCATGCTGACCGCCGATCACGGCAACGACCCGACCTGGACAGGCACGGACCACACGCGCGAGCGGGTTCCGCTGCTTCTCGCCGGCGATGCGAGGCCATGGCAGGGAAGCGCCGGCGTGCTGCCGTTCACGCAGGCTGCGGCGATTGTCGCCGAGCATCTGCAGATAGATCCGGACAACGGGGACTGACGCGCCGCGCCGGGGCCGTACCTCCAGTCCGCATGCAGGCGGGTCTAGAGTATTGTTTTTACGCAATTCCGGACGGAAAACCGGTCCCCACTTTTCCTGGAATTGCTCTAGAGTATCGGCCCCACAATCGCGAGTGCGTTCTGCTTGAGCCGCTGGAGCATGCTCCAGCCGCGCACCTCCTCAAGCGTGATTGGCCGGCTCTGGGCGAGATACTCCTCCTGCCGCGCGCGCATTGCGGCGGTGGTCTGCGGGTCGTGCAGCAGGATGTTGTTTTCGTAATTCAGGTCGAAGCTGCGCCGGTCCATATTGGCCGAGCCGATCAGCGTCACGTCTCCATCCACGGTCAGCGACTTTGTATGCAGAAGGCCGGGCTTGAACTCATGCACTTTGACGCCCGCTTCCAGCAGGCTTTCATAATGGCTGCGGCAGGTCGCGCCGACGGCAAAATCGTCGTTGCGGGCGGGGAAGATGATGGTGACATCGACGCCGCGATTGCCGGCGGCGCAGATCGCAGCCTGAAGCGCCTGTGTCGGCACATAATAGGGGGTGGTGATGAACACGCTGCGCCTCGCCGAATAAATCAGGCTCTCGAACATTTCGGGCATGGCGGAGGCGCGGAAGGTCGGGCCGGTCGCCACCACCTGCGCGAAGAAGCCGCCTTTCGGCGCTTCCACGGGCTCTTTCAGAATATCGGTGATGTCGTCGCCGCCATTGCCCATCCAGTCGCTGGCGAAGAGGTGCTGGTTCTGGCGCACCACTGGCCCGGTGAAGCGCATGACGGCATCGAACCATGGCGCGAATTTCGCCTTGGGCAGAAATGCGGGATCGGCGCAGTTCTGGCTGCCGCAATAGGTGATGGCGTTGTCGATGACGAGCACCTTGCGGTGATTGCGCAGATCGATGCGGCCATCGAGAATGCGCAGGAAGGGATTGCCCACGGGCAGGGCGGTGCGCGTGTGCACGCCGGCCTCCGAGAGCTTGCGCCAGAGCGGCGCCTTCACCAGGGCGCGTGAGCCGATGTCGTCGACCATGGCGCGGCAGGTGACGCCGCGGGCGGCGGCGCGCATCAGCGCATCGGCGATCTTGTTGCCATTGCCGTCATCCAGCCAGATGTAGAAGACGAGGTGCACGTGATCGCGGGCCGCGTCGATATCGGCCACCATCGAATCAATCGCGGCATCCGAATCCTTCATCAGCTTTGCATGGTTGCCGCTGACCGGCTCATAGCCGGAGATGGAGCGCCCGACCCGGAACAGGGCTTCGTCCCATGCTGAAAGCGGTGTCCGGGCTTCTGCGTTCTGCGTCGGGGGGCGCGGCAGGTCGTTGAAGGCGCTGGTCAGCCTCTTGATGCGCTTGCGGCCAACGCTGGTCTGACCGAGCAGCAGATAGGCGAGGGCTCCGAGATACGGAAGCGTCATGACCACGACGAGCCACGCCATGCGCGATTCCGGCTGTCTGTTGCGGCGCAGCAGGATGTGGAGCGTCGCAGTGGTGACGATGGTGATATGGATAAGGACAGCCAGCATTCTCGAAACCTTCAGCTAAATCACGGTCAGCATGGCATAAGCCGGCTGCCGGACAAGCGTCGGGTTGCATGAATTCGCGCTGGCTGCAAGGCGTCTGGCCGTCTGCCGTGCGGGCGCTTGGCCAGTGCCGGTTTCACAGAGGAATTTTCGGGAGCGCGATTTTCCTGATCCGGAAAACACAAAAGCCGCGGATGACCGCGGCTTTTTGAGTTTCGGAAACTGGAGCGGGCGATGAGATTCGAACTCACGACCCCAACCTTGGCAAGGTTGTGCTCTACCCCTGAGCTACGCCCGCTCGCTTCGTCGCTTCCGACGATGGGCTTATAGTCTGATCCCGCTCGCAGATGCAACAGGAAATCGACAGTGATGTTGCGTTTTTTTAAAAACGCCTTCGCAGGCGCAAAAAAGTCGGCGGTGGAGGAACCTTCAATGTCGCTCAAGGGCTTGCATTTGCTGGCTTTCAGCGGCTAGTTCGCTCTGAAGACGCCGTTGTTGAAAAGGGGTGAAACCGTGCCGAAAACTCCCGAAAACCTGCTCGAATATCTCGAAACGCTGGGAATCGACGCGAAAACCCATCGGCACCCGCCGCTTTTCACCGTTGCAGATTCCCAGTCGCTGCGCGGGGAGATTGAGGGCGGGCACACGAAGAACCTCTTTCTGAAAGACAAGAAGGATAATTTCTTTCTTGTGACCGTCGACGAGGATGCGCAGGTCGATCTGAAGACGATTCATCACAAGATCGGCGCTGCCAGCCGCGTTTCCTTCGGCAAGCCTGACAGGCTGATGGAATTTCTCGGCGTGGAGCCGGGCTCGGTGACGGTTTTTGGCGTGATCAATGATGAAGAGCACAGCGTAAAGGTGGTGCTCGACGCGGATTTGATGGAAAATGATCTCATCAACGCGCACCCGCTCACCAATGAGGCGACCACATCCATCCGGCGTGACGACCTGATGCGCTTTCTGGAAGCGGTCGCACATGAGCCGCTCGTCTTGAAAGTGACCGAGTGATCGCCACATTTGGAGCGACGAAACGATTTCTATCGGCCGGCCGGGCGCTGCACGAACAGCGAGCCGGACCGCAAGCAGGAAGAGGCTTTTATGAACAACGGTGACAATCCTTACGGGAAGTCCGGCGGTTATGGCGCAGCCGGTGGGGACTACACCACCAATGTGGATTTCGGCGGCGGCGCAGCGCCCGCATCCGCTCCCGAGCCGGCTTCGCAGACCTTCACGCTGTCGGATGAGCCCCAGCTCGCAGCGGCCGATCTGATCAAGGACACGACGACGGCCGCTTTCACGGCTGACGTGATCCAGGAATCGCGCAATCAGCCGGTTCTGGTGGATTTCTGGGCGCCCTGGTGCGGCCCCTGCAAGCAGCTCACCCCGATCATCGAAAATGCGGTGCGCGCGGCGGGCGGCAAGGTCAAGCTGGTGAAGATGAACATCGACGAGCACCCGGCCGTTGCCGGCCAGCTCGGCGTGCAGTCCATTCCCGCCGTCTTTGCCTTCAAGGATGGGCAGCCGGTTGACGGGTTCATGGGCGCATTGCCTGAAAGCCAGGTGAAAGCGTTCATCGACAAGCTCACCGCCGGCGCGGGCAATGACGAGATCGCCGGCGCGCTTGAGGCCGCCAAAGAGGCTGTCGCCAATGGCGACCAGCAGATGGCGGCACAGATCTATTCCGCGATCCTTCAGCGTGAGCCGGAGAATGTGGACGCCATTGGCGGTCTTGCCGATCTGCTTTTCGAAGCGGGTCAGACTGAGCAGGCGGCACAGGTGCTTGCGCAGGTTCCTGAAAAGCAGAAAGATGCAGCGCCCATCGCCGCCGTGCAGGCCAAGATGGCGCTTGCCGAGCAGGTGGCCGATCTGGGCGACGCAGCCGCTCTGGAGCAGCGGCTTGCCGCCGACCCGAACGACCATCAGGCCCGCTTCGACCTGGCGCTTCTGCAGAATGCGAAGGACGACCGGGCGGCGGCGGCGGAAAGCCTGCTGGCCATCGTGCGGGCGGATCGCGAGTGGCAGGAAGACGGCGCGCGCGCCCAGCTTCTCAAATTCTTCGAGGCCTGGGGCGCAACCGATCCGGCAACGCTTTCGGCGCGGCGCAAGCTGTCGTCGCTTCTGTTCTCATAAGCTGCCCGATTATTTGCCTATTGGCGAGGCTGCTCCAGATATCGGGTAAACATCGGGAGACGTCGTGTGAAGGCAGGTAATTTTTCGTATCGCAGCGGCCGCGATATCGACAGTGTGATCCCCGTGTTTCCATTGTCGGCGGCCCTGCTTCTGCCGGGTGGACGATTACCGCTCAACATTTTCGAGCCGCGCTACCTGGCCATGACGGACCATGCGCTGTCCGGTGGGCGGCTCATCGGCATGGTGCAGCCGCGCCTTGATGGCGCGACGCGGCCCGATGGCGAACCGGCTCTCTGCGATGTGGGGTGTGTCGGGCGGCTGGGTTCCGTTTCCGAGACGGGAGACGGGCGCTATCTGATCACCCTGATCGGCATTTGCCGGTTCCGGCTGCTTGAGGAACTGAGCGTCAAGACGCCGTTCCGCCAGTGCCGCATCCTGCCCTTCGAAAGCGATCTGCATGACGATCCGGAAGAGCCGGAGGTGGACCGTGCGGCGCTGTTGCGGGCGTTTCGCGCCTATCTGGAGGCCAATGATCTCGAGGCCGACTGGGACAGTGTTCATCAGGCCGAGGATGCGAGCCTCGTCAACGCCCTGTCGATGATGGTGCCTTATGGTCCGGCGGAAAAGCAGGCGCTTCTGGAAGCGCCTGATCTGAAGACGCGGGCCGACACGCTGATCGCCATTACGGAGATTGTTCTGGCACAGGGTGAGGGCGACGCCACGCACCGGCTTCAGTGACGGGTTCTCGAGGGAAAAGACGATGAATGATGAGAAACAGGGCGGTCAGGCGGTCTCTGCGGTCGCGCCGATGGATGGCAAGCTTCTTGAGCTTCTGGTCTGTCCGCTGACCAAGGGCCCGCTGCGCTGGGACCGGGAGAATGGCGAACTGGTCTCGAAGAGCGCCAAGCTCGCCTATCCCGTGCGTGACGGTATTCCGATCATGCTGCCTTCCGAGGCGCGGCCCCTCGATTAGAACATCCGCCCTAATAGGTCCTGACCCTAGAGCGGTAAAATGCTCTGAGGCCGCGCCCGGAGTTTTCTACTCGCGGAAGCTCTCGCGCGGCGTCGCCGCCTGCCGGCTGCGCGCGGCGCGCAGCGTGGGCAGGGCCAGCATCAGCAGCACGAATGCGCCGGTTGCAAGCTTCAGGTCGGGTGGAGGCATGCCTGCCGCCAGACACAGCGAGACGAGCTGGTAGTAGACCATCGCGCCGGCGAAGGGCGCGAGGAGCTGCCGCCACACGGTCGCCTTGCCGACGATTGCCTCGCCGATCATCAGCGCCGCAAGGCCGTTGATGAGGATGCCGAGGCCCATGTTCACATCGGCGAAGCCCTGCGACTGCACCATCAGCGCGCCGCTGAAGGCCGAGAACGCGCCGGCAAGGCCGATGCCGCCAATGGTTGCCGCCCAGACATTGATGCCCTGTGCTTCCGCCATCACCGGGTTTGCGCCCACGGCGCGCACTGCCGTGCCCTTCTCCGTCGTGAAGAAGAAGTTGAGCGCCAGGAAGATCACCAGCGTGATGAGGCCGACGGCGATGATCTTGGCGAGCGGGAAGCCCGGCTGTACGAACGGCACCCAGTCGAAGATGGTTTCCGTGCCGAACACCGAGAGGTTCGAGCGCCCCATGATGCGCAGGTTCACGCTGTAGAGCATGGTCATCACCAGGATGCCGGCCAGTAGCGTGTGGATGCGGAAGCGCAGATGGATGAAGGCGGTGCAGCAGCCGGCGATGAAGCCGGTGAGCAGAGCCAGTCCGATGGCCGTGAGCGGGCCGAGGCCGGACGCAAGCGCCAGGCCGCAGACGCAGCCGCCCAGCGGAAATGCGCCCTCGCTGGTGAGATCCGGAAAGCTCAGCATGCGGAAGGGGATCATGATGCCGGCGACGACGAAGCCGAGGATCAGGCTTTGCGCGAGCGTTACGGGGATGAGTGCGACGAAGCTCGTCAGAGTGGTTTGCAGAAAATCGATCATCGGGGTCAGCTCGCGAGCAACATGCTGTCGGTCTTGATGGCGAAATGGCCGACCAGGTCGGCCACGGTCACATTGGCCTTTTCTTCTCCGCCGATTTCCAGATGCACGCGCCCGGCATTGAGCATGATGACGCGATGGCCGTAATCGACGGCGTGCTGCATGTTGTGCGTCACCATAAGCGTGGTGAGCTTCAGCGCGTCCACCGCGCGCACGGTCGCTTCCATCACGATGTCAGCGGTGCGCGGGTCGAGAGCGGCCGTGTGCTCGTCGAGCAGCAGGAGGTCGGGCGAGCCGCCCACCGCCATGATGAGCGACAGCGACTGGCGCTGGCCGCCGGACAGAAGATCGACGCGTGTTTCGAGGCGCTCTTCAAGGCCGAGGCCCAGAATGGCGAGCCTGTCGCGGTAATCGGCAAGGCGCTTGGCGTTGAGCCCGTGGCGCAGCGTGCGCTTCTTGCTGCGCAGCTCTGCAAGCAGCATGTTTTCCGCCACCGTCATGCTTGCGGCGGTGCCGAGCATGGGGTCCTGAAACACGCGGGCAATGCGGGTTGCGCGCTTGTGCACGGGCAGGGCCGTGATGTCGTCGCCATTGATGAGGATCTGGCCTGAATCAAGCGAGAGCGACCCGGAAATGGCATTGAGCATGCTGCTCTTGCCCGCTCCGTTGGAGCCGATCACGACGCCGAATTCGCCAGTTTTCAGGGTGAGGTCGAGCCCGTTGAGGGCAATCTTTTCGTCGGGTTGTCCCCGGTAGAACACTTTGCGTGCGGCACGAACTTCAAGCACCGGCACCTCCCTTAAAGCTGACGCGGCGTCCCGGAAAAGGGGGAGACGCCGCGTCTGGTCTCTTGCCGTATCAGTCGACGATGCAGTTGCAGTCGGCGAGCTCTTCGGGGATCTCGAGGCCGAAGGTCGCCATGGCCTTTTTCGAGATGCGCGGCGAGTGATCTTCATAGGCCGGGTTCATCGGCGGGATCGACTTGGGGTCCGTGCCGTCGAGGATCTGCAGCGCGATCTTGCCGGCGTTGAGGCCGACCTGCTGGTAGTTCACGGCGAAGCTTGCCGGAACCACGCCATCGGAAACGGCGCCATCATCGGAATTGATGATCGGGATGCCGGCCTGTCGGGCGGCAGCCGAAACGGCGGCGATGGCCGGCTGCAACAGGTTGGAGGCGGGCGTGTAGATCACGTCGGCCTTGCCGGCCAGCGACGCGACGCGCTGCTGAATGTCATTCACATTGTCGACGCCCACGGCCACGACCTCGAAGCCGGCGGCGGGAGCGGCTTCCTGGACCTTTTCAAGCAGTGCCACGTCGTTGGCCTCGCCCGGATTGTAGGGCTGGCCGATGCGCTTTGCGTCCGGAACGAGCTTCTTGGCAAACTCCATGACGGCGGCGACATCCTGCAGGTCGGTCGCGCCGGTCATGCCTTCATCGCCGGCTTCCCAGGAGGGGACGAGCTTGGCGGCCACCGGATCGGTGACGGCGGAAAAGACGATCGGAATGCCGGAACCGGCAAGCGCCTTCTTGGCGATCTGCGAGACCGGCGTCGTCACGGTGTACATGAGCACCGGACCTTCGGCCTGCAGCTTGGCGATCATCTGCGGCACGAGCGATGCATCGAAATTGGTGTGGCTCTCGGAGTAGACAACGTCCTTGCCTTCCTCGTAGCCGCCGGCGGCCATGGCGTCTTTAAAACCCTGGATCGCGGTGTTGAGCTGCGGATGCTCACCGAAATTGGCGATACCGATGCGGATCGGCTCGGCGCTTGCCGCGCCAAGACCCAGAGCCATAGCGCCGGCGGCAACAACGCCGCGCAGCCATAAGCGTGATTTTACAGTCATGTCATTCCTCCCGTGGGGGCCCGAGGGGCCTGAAACATGAGGATGGCCTCCACGCCATATCTCATGTCAAACATCAAATCAGAGGTCGCCGGTTTGCCCGCATCAACCTCTGTCGGATGGGCTTTGCATGCTGGATGCGTCTCCTCCCATCCGAATGCGTAGGGCATCATATCGCGGGCGCTATGCCTGTCAAACGCTATATATAATCGTTGAACACCTCTTGAATTATATATACTTTTGTTCTGAGGAGGAGCCATTTTGCATCATACGGTCGTGGACGATGACGCGCCTTTGACGAAGACGGAGGCAGCCTATCACCATCTGCGCCGCGACATTCTCGCGACGCGCCTGATGCCGGGGCAGCCGCTGCGGATTGCGGCGCTGCGCGATGCCTATGGCTTTGGCTGGACGCCGCTGCGCGAGGCGCTTTCACGGCTGGAGGCCGAGCGCCTCGTCACGGCGGAGAGCAATCGCGGATTTGCCGTTGCGCCCGTTTCGCGCGCGGAGCTTGAAGACCTCTCCAAGGCGCGGCTTGCGGTGGAAACCACGCTTTTGGAGGAATCCATTCGCAAGGGCGACGCCGACTGGGAGGCTGCTGTCGTCACGGCGCATTATCGTCTTTCTCGCTGCCAGATACCGGCCGAGGGGCTTTCCGACGACGCCTTGCATGAATGGGTGGAGCGGCATCAGGCCTTTCACGAGGCGCTGCTTTCTGCGGCGGACGCCACCTGGCTAAAGCACTTCTACACCCAGATCTGGGGGCAGCTCTGCCGGCATCACATCTTTCTGACAGTCACGCCGACGCTGCGCGCGGCGGCGGGTGCGGAGGATGGCCATGAGGCGGCCATTGCCGCGCTCGATGCGGCCATGTCCCTTGACCAGCACACGCAACTCATGGAGCTTGCCCTGGACAGAAATCTGGAGGGGGTGCTGGCGCTGATGAAAGAGCATGTGGGGCTGACCGTCGACGTGTTCACGCTTGCCGATCTTGATGGAGCAACGGCTGGAGACCACGGAAAACAGGCATGAAAACGCTTGTATCGCGTGCGTTTCTGACCGGGGTCGCCTTATGCGCCGCCGCCGGTGAGGCGCTGGCGCATGCCTCCGAGCGCGGCCATGTTCTGCTTCTGCCGACCGACTATTATCTGTTCGGCGGCATGCTCTCCGTTGCGCTGAGCTTTCTGGTTCTGGTCTTTCTGCCGGTGCATGGTTTCGAGCGGCTTTCGGCAAGAAGGGTTGCGCTGTTTCCGATGCCGCTGGATGGGCGTTCGCTTTTAAGCACACTCTCATTCCTTGCGCTTGCAGGTCTTGTGTTTGCCGGTTTTCACGGCAGCCGCGATCCGCTTTCCAATCCGCTGCCGCTGGTGATCTGGACGCTTCTGTGGGTCGGCGTGACCATTGTGCAGGGCGTTCTTGGCAATGTCTGGGACTGGATCAACCCCTGGTATGGGCCGTGGCGCATGCTGGTGCGTGCGGGTGTTCCGAAAGACGGGTTCTGGCGTCTGCCCGCCTGGCTGGGGATGTGGCCGGCCTTCGTGACGCTGTTCGGCTTTGCCTGGTTCGAGCTTGTCTATCTTGCGCCTTCCGACCCCGAAAGGCTTGCGATTGCCGTCTCGCTCTACTGGGGCTTCACCTTTGCGGGCATGGTCCTGTTCGGGCATGAGCGCTGGAGCGGCCGGGTGGAGTTTCTGTCGCTGTTTTTCACCATGCTTTCGCGCCTTTCTTTCTTTGCGCTGGAGGCTGGCGACAGGGGGCGGCGGCTGGTGATCGGCCTGCCGGGCTACAAGCTTGGAGAGGCAGCGGCGCTGCCGCTTTCCGGCATCGCCTTTCTGCTTCTGGCCTTAAGTTCGGTGTCCTTCGACGGGCTCACGCACACATTCTTCTGGCTCGATCTCATCGGCATCAACCCACTGGAATTCCCCGGCCGTTCGGCGGTTGTCGGGGCGAACTCGCTGGGGCTCGCCCTGATGTTCGTGCTTCTGTTTTCCGCCTTCATGGGCGCGGTCTGGCTGGGTTGCCGGTTTGTGGGGGAGGCGGATGTCGTGAAGACGGGCGGTCTTCTGGCCTGGTCGATCATTCCCATCGCGCTCGCCTATCATTTCTCGCATTATCTGGTGGGGTTCACCATCAACAGCCAGTATGCGCTTGCCGCGCTCTCCGACCCGTTGATGCAGGGCTGGAACCTGTTCGGCACGGCGGGGATGCATGTGCAGGCCGGCGCGACGCTCGGCGCGCGGTCTGCGTGGCTGATCTGGAACGCGCAGGCGGTGGCGATCATTGGCGGGCATGTGCTGGCCGTTGTTCTGTCGCATCTGATCGCCTATCGGCATTTCGGCTCTGCGCGGGTGGCGACCATCAGCCAGATTCCGCTTGCCGCGCTGATGGTCGGTTACACCGTTTTTGGCCTCTGGCTGCTCTCCGCGCCCACCGTGGGCTGAGAAAGCGGATTAAAATTTCTTGATCCCGGCATTTGCGTTACGGCTGTTTCTGCCGGGTGGACCTTCTTGGTAACTCTTTGTTTCTTCGTCACTTTGTCCCCCATCTGCAATTCCGCTGCGACTTAAAATGTTTTAAAAGACAGGCGCGTTTCCCTTGGGGCATGTCCTGTTGCCAAGGGATTGGATTGGTGATTTAGTTTGTACACAAGTGATTTTTCCAACGCTGGAAAATGCTTCCAACCGTTGGAAATGCTCGGTCAAACGATCACAACAATGGGGAACCGGCATGAGTGAAAATCGCAAGTCTCTGGTTAATTTAAACAGCGGTCTCAGCCGCAGGTCGGCGCTCAAGGGCCTCGGCGCTGCGGCCGGTCTCATCGCCGCGCCCGGCTTCGTGCGTTACGGGCAGGCGCAGTCTTCCGAGCCCATCAAGATCGGTTTCCAGTGCCACCGCACGGGCATCGGCGCGGCCTATGGCCGTTGGTACGATCGCGTCACGGCGGCGGCAGCCAAGCGCATCAACGATGCCGGCGGCATCAACGGGCGGCCGCTCGAAATCGTGATCGAGGATGACGGCACGGACCCGAAGCGCGGTGCCGAGGTGGTCGAGAAATTCGCCAACCAGCACAAGGTCGATCTGGTTTACGGAACGCTGTTCAGCCACGTGGTCGTCGGTTCGGCTCCGGCGGCGGGCGAGCTGAAAATCCCCTATTACGTGGTCAGCGAGGGCTATCACGTCGCATCCGGCAAGCTGAACCGCTACTGCGTGCAGCCGGGCATCACCGATGTGAAGTCGCAGGCCCGCTCCATGGCGCCGTGGATCGCCGACAATCTCGGCAAGAAGGTCACGCTGGTCTATCCGGACTATGCGTTCGGACATGACCACCGCGACTTCTTCACCCCGGCCATCGAGGCGCAGGGCGGGCAGGTGGTGGCCAAGGTGCCGATCCCGCCGACGGAGACCTCGTTCACGCGCTATTTCCCGCAGATCCCGCGCGACACGGACGTGATTTATCACGTCATGGTCGGCCCGGCCGTGCTCACCTTCGTGAAGGAAATGGGCGAGTTCTTCGGCTCCGGCGGGCCGCAGCTCTTCGGCTTCATCGACTCGCTCGAGGCCGTCGATATCGCAAGCCCGGGTCTGGAATTCCTTGAAGGAAGCCATTTCTGGGAAGGCATGCCGCGCTACGCGCAGCCGGATCAGCCGGACTATGTCACCGCCTATCGCGAGACGGTGGGCATCGACGACAATGGCGCGAGCGTGAATGACGGCAAGGACATCTCCACCGCCGCTCACATGTTCGGCTGCTGGGAGACGCTCAACGTCATCAAGGCCGCGATGGAAGCCTGCGACTACAAGGGGCCGGATGACCGCGCCGCCATGATCGAGGCCACCGAGGCGATGACCGGGATGGAAGCCGGCCCGGACCATCCGCAGGGCAAGAAGCTGTTCAACGGCAAGATCCACCAGGTCTTCGGCGAGCAGAGCATCAGCCAGGTCAAGGACGGCAAGCTCGAAGTTGTGCACCGCACCTCCATCGAGGACGGCGCTTACGAGCCCGAGGCCGACTACACGGCGATGTCGTTCTAAGACATCAAGGCGGGCGGTGTTTGCCCCTCACCCTTGCCCTCTCCCCGCACGCGGGGAGAGGGGACGTCAGCGTTGCGGCTTTTCCCATGGGACGGTTCGGCGGCGTGTCTTCGGCTCCTTTCATGAAAGTGCGTTTGTGAATGGCCTTCGGTCCGTATTTTCTTCTCGCCACGCTTGAAGGGCTGGTGACGGCGGCTGTGCTGGCGCTGATGGCGCTTGGCCTGTCACTGGTCTTTGGCGTCATGCGGGTGGTGAACGTCGCCCATGGCGAGTTCTACATGCTGGGCGCGGTGCTCGCCTGGTGGTTCGCGTCGCTGTTCGGCGGTCATCCGGCGATCGGCTTTCTCGTGGCGCTGGTGCTGAGCCCGCTTGTGGTGGCTGCCATCGCCTTTGTTGCCGAGCGGCTGGTCTTGAGCCGTCTCAAATATGAGCCAGAGGCGACCATCGTCGCCACGATCGGCCTGATGTACATCATCCAGCAGCTTGCCCTGACTTTTTACGGGCCGGAGGCGCGGCCGGTCGAAGCGCCGTTCAATTACCGCATGCAGCTGCCCTGGTTTGGCTATTCCGCCTACAAACTCGCGGTGATCGGCTTCTCCATCCTGATGATGCTGGCGACATGGTTTGTGCTGACGCGCACGAAGATCGGCCTCGTCATGCGCGCCACCCAGTTCGACCGTGAGACGGCGCAGGCCTTCGGCATTCCGGTCGGGCGCGTCTATGCCGGCGTGTTTGCGCTGGGGGCGGGGCTTGCCGCCGTGGCGGCCGTGCTGATCGTGCCGATCCAGCAGGCGCATTACCTGATGGGTCACGATCCGCTGCTTCTGTCGTTCATCGTCGTGATCATCGGTGGTCTGGGCTCGCTGCGCGGCACGGTTCTGGCGGCGGTGCTGATCGGCCTGTCGGATGGCATCATCTCGATGTTCTTCTCGCCGACGCTCGCCAAGATGCTGGCGACGCTGGCGGTCGCGATGATCCTGGTGTTTCGCCCGCAGGGCCTTTTCGGAGAGGCCGCGCGATGACCAGACTGACCCCTTCTGCAAAGACCATTGCCCTTCATGTCGGCGTGGTCCTCCTGCTTCTGGCGCTCAACTTTCTGCTGCCGGAATATCATCGCGGCGTGTTTGCGCGCGTTCTAGTGCTGGCCGTTTTCGCCATGGGCTACAATCTGGCCTTTGGCTACACGGGACTGCTCAGCCTCGGCCACGCCATGTTCTTCGCCGCCGGGCTCTATGGGGCGGGGCTGACGATCTACCATCTGGAATGGAGCGTCTGGCCGGCCTTCGGGACGGGGCTTGCCGCCGGTGCGGCGCTGGCGCTGGTCGTCGGCTTTCTGGCGCTGCGCACAACCGGCGTCGCGTTCATGATCGTCACGCTGATGTTCGCGCAGGTCTTCTATCTGATGACCCTTTACTTCACGACCTATACGCGCGGCGAGGAAGGGCTCGTTCTGCCGCAGGCCTCGCGCGTTCTGGAATTTCCCGGCGGGGCGCTCGATCTCTCCGATCCCTCCACCCGCTATCTCGTGGCGCTTTCGCTTTTCACGCTGGTTCTGGGAGCGATCCTGTTTCTGGTGTGCGCGCCCTATGGCCGCTCGCTGATCGCCATTCGCGAGAACGAGGAGCGCATGCGCATGCTGGGTTATGACGTGTTCGCCAACAAGCTCATGTCGATGGTGCTTTCGGGCATTTTCTGCGCCGCCTCGGGCGCTGCCTATGCGGTGCTGTTCGGCTATGTCGGGTCTGGTTTTGCGGCGATCCAGTATTCCATTCTGCCGCTGCTCTGGGTGCTGGTCGGCGGTGCCGCGACGACACTCGGCCCGCTCATCGGCACCCTGTTCATGTTCTATGTCATCGACACCGCGTCGAGCTACACCACCGCGCATCTGCTGGTGGTCGGTCTGGTGCTGATCGGCGTCATTCTGTTCTTCCCCAAAGGCATCACCGGTACGGTGCGTGAAAGGTGGTTGCCATGGCTGCCGTGAGCCCGCTTCTTGAAACCATGGGGCTTGCACGCGCCTTCGGCGGCCTGCGCGCGGTCGATGGCGTCGACTTCTCGCTGCCCGAGGGAGAGACCCACGCCATCATCGGCCCGAACGGGGCCGGCAAGACGACCTTTGTGAGCCTCATCTGCGGGCGTGTCGCGCCGACGGAAGGACGCGTGGTTTTCGACGGGCAGGACATTTCGCAGATGCCGGCCCACAAGCGGGTGCGCGCCGGCATCGCCTACACGTTCCAGATCACCAGCGTGTTCGCCAATCTGACGGCCTTCGACAATGTGGCGCTGGCGGTTCAGCGGCAGTTGATCGATGACCACGCGCGGGGGCTTTCAGCGCGCGCGCTCACCGAACACGGCATGGACGCGCTGGAGAAGGTGGGCCTTGCGGAGCACGCGCAAAAGGTGGCCGGCAATCTGTCTTACGGGCATCAGCGGCTGCTTGAAGTGGCGATGGGGCTGGCGCTGCGGCCGCGTCTCCTGATTCTCGATGAACCCACGCAGGGTCTCTCCGACAGCGAGATCGAGAATTTCATCGCGCTGGTGCGCCAGATCGGCGAGGAGGCGACGGTGCTTCTGATTGAACACAACATGGATGTGGTCATGGCGCTTGCCGAGCGCATCACGGTGATGGAGCAGGGGCGCATTCTTGCGCAGGGCGCGCCTGCCGAGATCCGCGCCAACCAGGCCGTCCAGCAAGCCTATCTCGGAGGTTGAGATGACGGCTGCCCTGAAAATGGAAAATGTCGACAGCGCCTATGGCCATGTGCAGGTGCTGCGCGGTTTCGATCTGGAGTTACGCTCCGGCGAGGTGCTTTGCCTGCTTGGCCGCAATGGCGCCGGCAAGACCACGGCGCTGAAGACGATCATGGGTCTGGTGCCGGCAACGGCAGGCCGCATTCTGCTTGGCGATGTGGAGTTGAACAGCCTCGCGCCGCACGAGGTTCCGAAAGCCGGCGTTGCCTATGTGCCGCAGGGGCGTCGGCTGTTTTCGGAACTGACCGTGGGCGAAAACATCGAGATCGGGCTGATGACACGCGGCAAGGGTGCTGCCACGCGTGACAGCGTGCTCGAGCTCTTCCCGGTTTTGCGCGAGCGGCTGAAGCAGCGCTCCGGCACGCTTTCGGGCGGCGAGCAGCAAATGCTGGCCATGGCGCGCGCACTCTGCCTTGAGCCGCAGGTGCTGCTTCTGGATGAGCCGACGGAGGGTCTCATGCCCTCGATGATCGCGCGCATTCGCGAGACCGTGGCGGGGCTGCGCGAGCGCGGCGTTTCCACCATCCTTGTCGAGCAGCGGGTTGATGCCGTTCTGCCCGTGGCGGATCGCGTTGCCTTCATCGAGAACGGCCGCAACCGCGAGACGGTGGATGTGGAGCGCCTGCGGGAAGACCCGGATATGGTGCACC
Source organism: Nitratireductor sp. GZWM139 (assembly GCF_030068685.1). NCBI lineage: Bacteria > Pseudomonadati > Pseudomonadota > Alphaproteobacteria > Hyphomicrobiales > Phyllobacteriaceae > Nitratireductor > Nitratireductor sp. GZWM139. The sequence continues at coordinate 223,971 of NZ_JAMQML010000004.1, forward strand.
GTTATGTGGGGGTGGGGTGACGCGGGACGTTGGTGCCAGGCGCCCTCGCCCTTCAACAGCCCTCATCCTGAGCTTGTCGAAGGGCGAGGGCGCTTGACTCCGTGGCCCGCATGAAATGCAATCACAGGATGCATTTATTCTGGCGGGAAGCGCGATGGAAGCCACGGTCTATATCCTGCGATGCGCGGATGGCTCCTACTACACCGGATTGACCAAGCAGCCGGTTGAAGCGCGTGTGTGGGAGCACAATGCGGGCATTCTTGAGTGTTACACCAAGCCTCGCCGCCCGGTGGAGCTGGTGTTTACCGAAACCTATGATCGCATTCTCGACGCCATTGCCCGGGAACGGCAGATAAAGGGCTGGTCGCGCGCCAAGAAGGAAGCGCTGATGGCACTCGACTATGAAGCGCTGCCGGACCTGTCGCGGAACGGGCAGGGGAATGGTGCCGGGTGCCTTGGCGATCATCGCTCGAAAAGCGCGGGTGGTCGAGAATGAGGAGCGTCGAGAGAAGGTGACCTGGCTTCGGTCATGGTGCCTGGCACCCTCGCCCTTCGACAGGCTCAGGATGAGGGTTACTTTAGCGCTGTCGCAATGTGGGTGGATGACAGGCGCAGCGCTCCAACAGCCCTCATCCTGAGCCTGTCGAAGGGCGAGGGCGCTTGGCATCCTGACTTGGCTCCCAACTCAGCAAGCCCATCACTCACACCAGCGTAACGCCGGCCTCTTTCATCTTCTCGGTCATCGCCGCCAGCGAGCCGCCAAGGTCGATGGCGCGGCAGCCTTCGAGGATGACGGTGGCCTCAAATCCCTGACGGCGGGCGTCGATGGCTGAATAGGCGACGCAGAAATCCGTCGCCAGACCGGCGAGCGTCACCCGGGTGATGCCGCGTTCGCGCAGATAGCCCGACAGGCCGGTCGGCGTTTCGTGATCATTCTCGAAAAAGGCCGAATAGCTGTCGATCGACTTGCGGAAGCCCTTGCGAATGACAAGCTCGGCCCTGTCCCATGAAAGCCCGTCATGGAAGGCTGCGCCCCCGGTGCCCTGAACGCAGTGGTCGGGCCACAGCGTCTGGGTGCCATAGGGCATTTCGATTGTCTCAAACGGGGCTTTGCCCGGATGCGAGGAGGCGAAGCTGGAATGGCCCGCCGGGTGCCAGTCCTGCGTCAGAACCACGTGGTCGAAGCGCTCGATCAGCCCGTTTATGACCGGTACAACCTCGTCGCCTCCGGCCACGGCAAGTGCTCCGCCGGGGCAGAAATCGTTCTGCACATCGATCACGATCAACGCCTCGTCGGCCATGCCCTGTCTCCTTCTCGCATGAAATCGCCGGGAAGGTGGACCGAATGTTCCCCTTTGACAAGCGTGCAGAGGAGCGTATCATTCGTGTACAAATGAATTTAAGCCCCGCCGTCAGAGCAGCAAAAAGGGCTTGGGAACGACATCGCGATTGGCAGGCAGGCGCAGCATGGACTATGCCAGACCGACCGAACTGGAGGAAGCGCTGGGGCTTTTATGCTCAAGGCGCTGGACGATTCTTGCCGGTGGCACGGATTTCTATCCCGCCCTCGGCGCGGGCCCGCTGAAGAGCGATGTGCTCGACATCAACGGCTTGTCGGCCCTTGAGGGCATTCACGAAACCGCGACGCACATCGTCATCGGCGCGCGCACGAGCTGGAGCGCGGTGATCGATGCGCCGCTGCCGCCCGCCTTCGACATGCTCAAGCTTGCCGCCCGTGAAGTCGGCTCGGTGCAGATCCAGAATGCCGGCACGGTGGCCGGCAATCTGTGCAATGCTTCGCCGGCGGCCGATGGGGTGCCGCCGCTTCTGGCGCTTGATGCAGAGGTGGAGCTGCGGTCTGCGGAGGGTGTTCGGTATCTGCCGCTTGCGGCCTTCATTCTCGGCAATCGCAAGACGGCGCGTGCGCCCAATGAACTGCTTACGGCGATCCGTGTGCCAAGGGCCTCGGCGCGCGGGAACTCGGGCTTCGTGAAACTGGGCGCGCGGCGCTATCTGGTGATTTCCATCGCCATGGCCGCTGCGCGGGTGGTGATTGATGGCGGGCGGATCGCGGAAGCGGCGGTCAGTGTCGGTTCTTGCTCGGCGGTGGCGCAGCGGCTCTCAGGCCTGGAGGCGCAGCTGAAAGGCGCGCGGGTTGCGGATATCCGCTCTGCGGTGGCGTCGTGCGACCTGTCCGAGCTGTCGCCCATCGACGATGTGCGCGGCACGGCCGCCTATCGGCTGGAAGCGGCGCGCGAAATCACGGCGCGGGCGCTGGAGCAGGCGCTTGGCGTTGCAGCGGAAAGAGGGGCCATGGCATGAGCGCAGAGCGACTTTCCGTTTCGTTCGAGGTGAACGGCGAGCCCGTTGTGGCGGAGGTTTCTCCACTCCAGCGGCTTTCTTCCGTGCTGCGTGACGGGCTGGGGCTGACCGGCACCAAGGTTGGCTGCGATGCGGGCGATTGCGGGGCCTGTTCGGTTGAGGTGGATGGCGCGGTGGTCTGCGCCTGCCTCGTGCCGGCGGCGGGGCTGTCGGGCAGCCGCGTGCGCACGGTGGAGGGGCTTTCCAATGGCAGCCTGTCGGCGCTTCAGGAATCCTTCCTGCGCCATGGTGCAGCCCAGTGCGGCATTTGTACGCCGGGCGTTCTCGTGAGCGCGGCAGCACTTCTGGAAAAGAACCCTGCGCCATCTGAAACCGAGGTTCAGGATGCGCTTGGCGGCGTTTTGTGCCGCTGCACCGGCTATCGCAAGATCATCGATGCGGTGATGAACGCCAACCGTTCGGTTGCTTCGGATGCGGCCATGGTGGAGCAGGGCCGCGCCGTTGGCGCGTCGCCCATCAGGCTCGATGGCGAACGCAAGGTGAGTGGGGCTGAGGTGTTCGGCGCGGATGAACGTCCGGCCGATGCGCTTTCGGTGGCGGTGGTGCGCTCGCCGCACTGGCATGCGGATTTCGAGATCGGCGACACGGAGGCGTTCATCGCGGCGCATCCCGGCATTGTCGCGGTCTTCACGGCAGCCGACATTCCGGGCGAAAACCGGTTTGGCGTCATTCCGCCTTTCGCCGACCAGCCGGCGCTGGCCGGGGGGCGGGCGCGGTTTCGTGGTGAGGCTGTGGCGCTGATCGCCGGCGAACGCGCGGCCATCGAGGCGCTGGACATGGATGCGTTTCCGGTCAGCTGGAAGGCGCTGCCCCATGCGCTTACGCCGGATGAGGCGCGGCGTCCGGACTTTCCCGATCTGCATGAGGGGCGCACGGGCAATCAGCTCACACAGGGCTTTGTGGAGAGTGGTGATCCCGAGGCGGCTCTGGCGGGTGCTTTCGTTTCTGTCTCCGGCGAGATCGAGACATCTTATGTGGAGCATGCCTATATCGAGCCCGAGGCGGGGTTTGCGGCGATGGAGGGCGACACGCTGGTCATCAAGGCCTGCACGCAGGCGCCTTACATGGACCGCGACGACACCGCCAGGGTTCTGGGCCTGCCGCCTGAAAAGGTGCGCATCGTGCCGCTGGCGGCGGGGGGCGGTTTTGGCTCCAAGCTCGACATCTCGCTACAGCCGCTGGTGGGGCTGGTGACGCTCAAAACGGGCCGGCCGGCGGCGATGGTCTACACGCGGGGCGATTCCATGCGCTCCACCACCAAGCGGCACCCGGCGGCCATGCGCGCCTCAATCGGTGCGGATGCGGCGGGGCGCGTCACCGGCATGGTGTTCGAGGGGGATTTCAACACCGGTGCCTATGCAAGCTGGGGGCCGACCGTGGCGAACCGTGTGCCGGTTCACGCCTCCGGCCCCTATCGCACGCCGAATTATCGCGCCACGGGTCGGGCGATCCACACCAATGGTCCGGTATCGGGCGCGTTTCGCGGCTTTGGCGTGCCGCAGGCGACCATCATGCAGGAAACGCTTTATGACCGGCTGGCGGAGAAGCTTGGCCGCGACCGGCTAGCGTTCCGCATCGACAATGCGCTTGTCGATGGTGATCGCACCACTTGCGGGCAGGCGCTTTCAGGCGTTGGCATTCGCGACTGTCTCGAGGCGCTGAAACCGCACTGGGCGCGTGCCCAGGCGGAAGCCGATAGCGCCAATGCGGGCGACGGGAGGCTGCGGCGCGGCATCGGCGTTGCGTCCTGCTGGTATGGCTGCGGGAACACGGCGCTGCCGAACCCCTCGACGATCCGCGTCGGCATCACGGCGTCCGGTGCGGTGATGCTGCATCAGGGCGCGGTGGATATCGGGCAGGGCTCCAACACGGTGGTGACGCAGATCTGCGCGGACGCCAGCGGTTTGCCGCTTTCGGCGTTCCAACTCGTGGGCGGGGATACGGGCGTCACGCCGGATGCGGGCAAGACGTCTGCCTCGCGCCAGACCTATGTGACGGGCAAGGCTGCGGAGAAGGCGGGCCGCGCTTTGCGGGAGAAAATTTTGCGCTTCGCAAATGTGTCGGATGCGGCGGTGATCGGTCTTGAAGACGGGGCGCTTGTCATTCGCGAGGGGGCGGTGCGGCGGCGTGTTGAGCTCGCTGAGATTGAAGCCGGTTCTGATGGCTATGTGTTCTGCGCGGAGGAAACCTACGATCCGCCCACAACGGCGCTGGACGAGAAGGGGCAGGGTGTTCCCTACGCCGTTTACGGCTATGGCGCGCAGCTTGTGGAGCTGGAGGTCGACACCACGCTTGGTACGGTGCGGCTTCTGCGGATCGTCGCCGCTCACGATGTGGGCCGCGCCATCAACCCGCTTCTGGTGGAAGGCCAGATCGAGGGCGGCATTGCGCAGGGCATCGGCCTGGCACTGATGGAGGAATATGTTCCGGGCCGCACGGAAAACCTGCACGATTATCTGATCCCGACCATTGGCGACGTGCCGCCCATCGAAACCATTCTCGTGGAAGTGCCGGACCCGGAAGGGCCGTTCGGGGCGAAGGGGCTGGGCGAGCATGTGCTGATCCCCACCGCGCCGGCGATCCTCAATGCGATCCGTCATGCGGTGGGTGTCGAGGTGACGAAAGTGCCGGCCACGCCAAGCCGCATTTTGGCGGCCATCCGGGCGCGGGAGGCAGGACAATGAACGAGCTGACCGAACGTTTCGAGGCGACGCCGCCCAAAAAACCGGCAGGCGACAAGCTGCGCTGCGATGCATGCCCCGTCATGTGCTACATCGCCGAGGGGCGCACGGGCGCTTGTGATCGCTACGGCAATTTCGACGGGCGCATCACACGCTGCGACCCGGTGACCATTCTCGAACACGCGGCCGAGGAAGGCGACCCGGTGGTACCCTTTGAGGGGGAAGCGCCGTGGGATGGCGAACTGGTCAACACCAAGCGCCGCTTCGTGAGCGCGGTCGGCGCGGGCACCACCTATCCCGACTACAAGCCCGCCCCCTTCATTGTGTCGCAGGAGGTGGAAGGCGTCGATCTCGTCACGGTCGTGACGGAGGGGATTTTCTCCTATTGCGGCGTGAAGGTGAAGATCGACACCGACCGGCATCTCGGCCCTGAAGCCGCGACGGTGCGCGCGGATGGCGAGGCGGTCGGCCATGTGACCACGGCTGAATATGGCAGCCAGATGCTCTCGCTCGGCGGGGTGCAGCACCTGACGGGCGGCTCCAAGGCGGAAGGCCGTGTCACCTGCCAGGCGCTGATGGACCTGTGCAACAAGAAGCCGGTGGAACTGACCATCGACGGCGGTGCAGGCATTGTCGTGCAGGCGGGAAAGCCGCCGGTCATCGACGGCACGCGCGAGGAGCGCATGCGGGTCGGCTGCGGGTCGGCGACCATTGGCATGTTCGCCTCGCAATGGAAGGGGCTGGTGGACGAAGTGGTTGTCGTCGATGACCACATCACCGGCGTCGTGTCCGAGCATCAGGCGGGCAAGGTGATCGGCTGGGAAGACACCGGCATCAAGATCATCGGCCGACGCTCCACACCGGGGCGCTATTTCAAGGTGTCCGAGCCGGGGCTGGGCTGGGGCGGCACGACCATTGACGATCCGCTGGAAATTCTTGGCCCCTTCAATGAGAAGAAGGGTGCACGGCCCGGACTTTCGCTGCTCATGGTGTCCACCACGGGCGAGCAGTTTTCCTATTACGAGCTCGATGAGGCGCTGAAGCCCGTCAAGAAACCATTCCCCGAACGCCTGCGCAAATCCGTGGAGCTGATCGAGGAGAATTGCGAGCCGGCGCTTTGCACCGTTCTGTTCATGGGCGGTGCGGGAGGCAGTCTTCGCGCTGGTGTGACGGAGAATCCGGTCAATCTCACGCGCTCGGTTCAGGGGCTCAGAACCTATGTCACGGTTGGCGGCGCGCCGGTTTATGTGTGGCCGGGCGGTGGCATCACCATCATGGTGGATGTGATGCGCACGCCCGAGAATGCTTTTGGTTATGTGCCGACCCCGGCGCTGGTCGCGCCCATCGAGTTCACGCTCCGGCGGGAGGATTACATTCGCCTCGGCGGCTATGCGGATGAGATCCGCAGCGTGGAAGACGTGCTGGAAAAGGGTGGCGAATATTTCAATCAACGTGAGGCGCGGGGCGCTGCCGCATCGAACCCCTGGCCGCCGCTACACCAGTTGCGCCGGGAGCCGAAGCGGTGAGCGGCCCGACCGCCAGCTGGTTGGCCGATGGGCGTCGTCTGCATCTGAACCACGGCCCGATTGATCTGATTGTCGAGGCGTTCGGCGCGGAAGATGAATGCCGTGCGGCCTGTCGGCAGGCCGTTGCGCGGTTCGATACGATCCTTGAAGAACTGGTGGCGGAACTGCCGGCTCTGCGCAGCCCTGTCGGTGAAGAGCCGCGCAGTTTTGCATCCACCACCGCGCGCCGCATGGAGGCGGCGGTAGAGCGCCATGCGCCTGCCTTTGTCACGCCCATGGCGGCGGTGGCCGGGAGCGTTGCCGATGAGGTTCTTGCTGCTCTCGTTGAGGGGCGGACGCTGGCGCGCGCCTATGTGAACAATGGCGGCGACAGCGCGTTTTATCTCAGGGAAGGCGAAAGCCTCGAAGCGGCCATTGCCGGAACTGGAAATAGCTTCGCCGACCGCGTGACAATCCGCTCAGGCGATCCCGTGCGGGGCATGGCGACGAGCGGGTGGCGCGGGCGCAGTCATTCCCTCGGCATCGCCGATGCGGTGACGGTGCTGGCGCGTTCCGCTGCTTCTGCCGATGTGGCGGCGACGCTGATCGCCAATGCGGTTGATCTGCCGGGGCACCCGGCAATATCCCGCGTTCCGGCCTGTGAAATCGATCCCGACAGTGATCTGCGCGACCGTCTGGTGACGCAGGCTGTTGGCGCGCTCTCGGGTTCCGAGGTTGCGCAGGCGCTTGGGCGCGGTCATGCCGTGGCCGAGGCGATGCGCGACCGTGGTCTCATCGAGAGTGCGGCCCTTTTCCTGTGCGGTGCGGTGCGCGAATGCGGCGCTGCCCCGCTTGTCAGCATGCGTGATCGCGCCGCCAAAGGCGCAACCGGACCCAGAAACATTTCCAGCAACAGGATTGCCCATCATGCCTGAATTCACCCTGCGCAAGATCGCGCTCGTGACCGAAGAAATTCTCCATGAGGGCGGCCCGGCCCCGATGAAGCCGCGTCGCCGCGCCGCCGCTCTGGCACTGGTGAAGAACCCCTTCGCCGGGGGCTATGTGGAAGAGGTCGAGAGCGCGATGGAGGATTTGAAGCCGCTCGGGCTGGAGATGTCCGACCGCCTCATCGCTGCGCTTGGCGGTGACATTGCGGTGATCGACGGTTTCGGCAAGGGCGCCATTGTCGGCACGGCCGGTGAGCTGGAACACGGGGCGCTGTGGCATGTGCCGGGCGGTTACGCCATGCGTGAGCGGCTGGGCGATTCGAAGGCCATCGTGCCCTCATCCAAGAAGGTGGGCGGGTTTGGCGCGCGCATCGATATTCCGCTCGGCCACATCAACGCGGCCTATGTGCGCAGCCATTTCGACGCGATGGAAGTGGGGATGCCGGATGGTCCGCGCCCCGACGAAATCCTGTTTGTGCTTGCCATGGCCTGTGGACCGCGTATCCATGCGCGCATGGGCGGCCTGACGGTCGACGAAGTGAAAGGCGAGGACGGTCTCAGATGACAGTGGAGCGCGACGGGCTCGGGACGCAGGCCGATAACAACACGGCCGATGTCTATGAGCTCGGCGAGCAGGTTGGCTTCATCCTGCGCAAGGCCAACCAGCGCCATCTGGCGATTTTTGCGGCGCGCATCAGCGATCTGACGCCGCCGCAGTTTGCTGCGCTGGCAAAGCTTCACGAGGTTGGCGCAACCTCCCAGAATCAGCTTGGCCAGCTTGTGGCGATGGACGCCGCGACCATCAAGGGCGTTATCGACCGGTTGAAGGCCCGCGATCTCGTTGCGCTTGAGCCGCATGGCAGTGACCGGCGTCGTCTGGTCGTCAGCCTGAGCGACAAGGGCAGGGAGACCATCGAGGCGCTCCTGCCCGATGCGCTGGAGGTGAGCGAGGAGACGCTGGCTCCGCTGACCCAGCGCGAGACCGCCACCTTTCTGCGCCTTCTGGCAAAGCTCGCCGAAGGCTGAGGCCAAAGCGCCGTGCGTCCGAATGGACGCACAAAGGACGCTCTAACCTCTTGAAAACACGCATCGTGCTTTCCGGAAATCGATTCCGATTTTCGGGCCGATGCTCTAACCCCGGTTATAGGCGGGTTTTGCGCTCAGGAATGTGAGCAGTGCGCCATAAGGCGCGAGCATGGCGAAGCCGATCAGCAGTTTTACAGCGAAATCGCCCAGCGCCAGCGAAAGCCACAGGGGCGCTTCGATGCCTGTGCCGAACAGCGAGACCGGGAAGGCCAGAGAAGCGTCTTCCAGGCCGAATGCCGTGTCGAGAAAGGCAAACCGCGCGGCGAAAGCCAGCGAGAAGAAGAGCACCGTGTCGAGCATGGAGCCGATCAGCGTCGAGATGAGCGGCGCGCGCCACCATGCGCTGCCGCGAAGCCGGTCGAAAACGGCGACGTCGAGAAGCTGTGCAAAGAGGAACGCTGCGCCCGAGGCAATCGCGATGCGCGGGCTGGCGAGCCAGATCGAGAGAATCACCGCCAGCACGAAGCCTGAAAGCACCACCCGCCGGGCGGCGCCGGGGCCAAAGCGGCGATTCGTCAAATCGTTGATGAGAAACGCCACCGGATAGGTGAAAGCGCCCCAGGTGAGAAGCTCACCCAGGCCAAAATGGCGAAACGGAAACTGAACGAGAAAGTTCGAGGCGGTCACGATGATCGCCATGGAGGCCATGAAAGGCCAGATCGCATAAAGCCGATTCATTTTTTTATCCTGGGTGATGGAACCAGAAAGCTCGCCAGCGGTACAAATCCTGAAAAGGCTTGAAGCCTCAACCCGGGAAATGCACGCCCCATGGCGAGCCGATCATCCTGTCAAACAGTGCCCCGGCTTTGCCGGGGCGCAGAAGCCTCAGGCAGCTGCAACCTGTTCGGACATCTTCTTCTCGACCTGCTTCTTCAGCAGACGTGCACGCTGGGAAAGCTCATTCGCTTTCGCCTTCACGAGGAACGCGTCGAGGCCACCACGGTGCTCCACCGTGCGCAGGGCGCTGGCGGAAACGCGCAGACGCACGTTCTGGCCAAGAGCCTCGGACTGCAGGGTCACGTGGCACAGGTTGGGCAGAAAGCGACGACGCGTCCTGTTGTTCGCGTGGCTAACATTGTTGCCGGTCATTACGGCTTTGCCGGTCAGTTCGCAGGCGCGGGACATTTTTCAAACCTTCATCGTCTTGGCCCGTCCATACCCCACTGCCGCACCTTGAATTGGCGGCGCGCGGTTGATCATTGGCGGCCTTATGGAAAAAGTTGCCGTTCCATAGAGATATTTGGCGAGCGGGTCAAGCACCCAGCGCCCCTGTTCGGACAATCTCCATGGCCCTTTTCCAAAGAAATGCCTTAATATTCCTCTTCACGCAAGGGGAAGGGACGCTGCCGGTTCGCTGGCCTGGCTAGAGGAGACCGCTCGTGATGCGGCCTGCTGGATATTGTCTTGTTGTTGCGATTGGCTTTTGCGCCGCTTCAGGAACCGCTCTGGCGGAGACCGAGACGCACCGCCTTCGCTATGATGCGTTTCTCTATGGCATCCCCATTGGAAAGGCCGATTTCACGAGCCGTCTGGACGAAAGCCGCTTCGAGGTTTCGGGGCGGTTCGCCAGCGCCGGCATTGCGCGCCTGTTCGACAAGACGGATGGCACGGTGATTTCGAAAGGCCGGCTCTCCGGCGATGCCGTGACGCCATCTTCCTATGAGCTTGCCTATCTGAGCGGCAAAAAGCGTGAAACGACCACGATCCGTTTTTCCAAGGGGCAGATCACGGAGACGGTGATAACGCCGAAGCCCAAGAAGCGCGGCAGGGACTGGGTGGCCGTGTCGAAGAAGGATCTCGCCGGGGCCCTTGATCCGCTGTCGGCCCTGCTGTCGCCAGCGGCAAGTGCAGCCGACGTCTGCAACCGCCGCTTCAAGGTGTTCGATGGCGAAATGCGTGCAGACATCGTTTTTTCTCCGGCAGCCAGGGGAGAGCGGATCGGCACGGACCTGATCACCTGCAGGGCGAAGTTCATCCCGGTCTCGGGTTATCGCAAGGGCCGCTCGACCATCGCTTTCCTGCGCGACAAGGCTCGTCTATTGGTAGCCTTCAGGCCGCTGGGGGCGCGTGGCCATCACACGCCCGTTGAAGCGCGGATCGGTACCAAGGTCGGCACGGTGCATATCAGAGGCCGTCCGGTTGATTGAGGGGCGCATCTGCGCCGGGAGGGGATTTTGGCGCGCGCCACGCTGATCGGATTTACCGCTGTTGCCATGTGGGCGCTTCTGGCGCTTTTTACAGCCGGGTCGGGCGCTGTCCCGCCATTTCTCCTGTCGGCGCTGGCCTTTTCGGTAGCCGCGCTGATCGGTCTCGTCATGCGGGTGGCCGCGCCGTCCTCTGCGCCTGCCGCGCCCATTCCGCCCGTGGTCTGGCTGATCGGCATTGCCGGCCTGTTCGGCTACCACTTTTTCTATTTCACCGCCCTGCGCAATGCGCCGGCGGTGGAGGCGAGCCTGATCGCCTATCTCTGGCCGTTGCTCATCGTGCTCGGCTCCGCGCTCATGCCGGGCGAGCGGCTCGGCTGGCATCACATTGCCGGCGCGCTTCTGGGGCTTGCGGGCACCGCGCTCATCATCACCAAGGGCGGGGGCTTCACCTTCGAGAGCCGCTATGCGCTGGGCTATGCGGCGGCGGGGGCCTGCGCGTTTTTCTGGTCCGGTTATTCGCTCCTGTCGCGCCGTTTTCAGGCCGTGCCGACGAGCGTCGTGACCTGGTTCTGTGCGGCGACGGCGATCCTTTCCGCGCTCTGCCATGTGCTGCTTGAAGAAACCGTCTGGCCGGGCTCCACGAGCGAGTGGCTGAACGTGCTCGGTCTCGGGCTGATGCCGGTGGGCGCTGCGTTCTACGCCTGGGATTACGGGGTCAAGCGCGGCAACATTCAGGTTCTGGGCGCGGCGAGCTATGCCGCGCCGCTTCTTTCGACGCTGATCCTGATTGGAGCCGGCGCGGCGGAACCCTCCACCAGCATCATCGCCGCCTGTCTGCTGATCACCTTCGGCGCGGTGCTCGCGGCAAAGAACATGATCCTGAGACCGTCGCGGAAAAAGGCCGGTGAGCCGGCCTGATCCCGTGGCGTGAGGTCAGGACCTGTGGTGTGAGGTCAGGAAATGTCCTTGCGTTTCCTGATTTCGGCGAAGACTTCCTCTTCGCTCGCGCCTTCCATACCGAGATTGCGGCGGATCACCGGATCATGCGCGCGCAGGAATGGATTGGTGGCCATCTCCGCGCCGATGGTGGTTGGCAGGGTGGGCCTGCCCTCGCTGCGCAGACGCGCAATCTCCTTTGCACGCTCCTTGAGCACCGGGTTGGTGGGGTCCACCGTCAGGGCGAAGCGCGCATTGGTTTCCGTATATTCGTGGCCGCAATAGACGGTTGTCTCAAGCGGCAGGGCGGCAAGCTTCTGGAGTGAGGCGAGCATGACCGGCGGCTTGCACTCGAACAGCCGCCCGCAGCCAAGCGCAAACAGCGTGTCGGCGGTGAACACGACGCCGGAATCGGCGAAGTAATAGCTTACGTGCCCCGCCGTGTGCCCTGGCGTTTCGATCACCCGAACCGCCTGCTTGCCGACGCGTACCGTGTCGCCTTCCTTCACAGTGCTGTCGATGCCGGGAATGCGTCCGGCTTCTGCCGCCGGGCCGATGATGGTCAGGCCGAAACGCTCCTTGAGCGCGAGATTGGCTTCCACATGGTCGGGGTGATGGTGGGTTGTCAGGATCATCGTCGGACGCCAGCCGGTGCGTTCCACGGCTGACAGGATGGCGCGTTCTTCCGGCGCGTCGATCAGCGCCGTTTCGCCGGTTTCGCTGTCATGGGCCAGAATGCCGAAATTGTCGCTGCGACAGATGAATTGTTCGATTTCCAGGGCCATGAATCTCTCCGTTGTCGGCTGGACGATAGGGCGGGGGCGGCGGCTTGTCACGCCGGGTGCGACAATTCTTGCCGGTGTCGTGGAAGGGGGGTACCGTCCCTGCCATGATTTCGGACATTGTCGCGCTTCGCGCCTTCTATTCCTCCCTGCTCGGTCATCTGGCCGAGCGCTCCATCGCCATGGCGCTTTCCGCCATCTGGTCGAAAAGCACCAGCGAGCGGTTTGTCGGTCTCGGCTACACGCTGCCCTGGCTCGACCGTTTCGGCGCGGATGCGGAGCGCACCTTCGCCTTCATGCCGGCCATGCAGGGCGCGGTGCCGTGGCCCTCGGGCAAACCCTCCGCCACCGCTCTGGTGTTCGAGGAGGAACTGCCGCTGCCCGACGCCTCCGTCGACCGTGTGCTGATGGTGCATGCGCTGGAGCATGTGGAGAACCCGCAGCAGGCGCTTCTGGAAATCTGGCGTGTGCTGGCCCCGGGCGGGCGGCTGATCATTGCCGTGCCGAATCGGCGTGGCATGTGGGCGCGTTTCGAGCACACGCCGTTTGGCACCGGGCGGCCCTATTCGCGCGCCCAGCTTGCCGAGGCGCTGCGCGAGGCGAATTTCACCGCCACGGCCTGGGGGGACGCGCTGCACTTCCCGCCATCCGAGCGGCGCTTCATGCTGCGGCTGCATCAGCTTCTGGAGCAGGCCGGGCGGCGCTTCTGGCCGATTTTCTCGGGCGTTCTGGTGGTCGAGGCTGAGAAGCGCCTTTATCAGGGATTGCCGGTGGCGGCGCGGGCCTCGCGGCGCGTTTTCGTTCCGGTGCTTTCGCCGCAGGGCGCAACACGGGTTGGCGGCCTTCGTCGCGCTGGGGGGCGCAATGGGAGCCGAAACGGGGGAAAGGGATAACCATCATGGCAATGAGCACATCCGTTACGGAACTCTTCGGCATCGAACTGCCGATCCTTCTGGCGCCCATGGCGGGATCTGCCGGATCGGCGCTTGCGATTGCCGTGAGCAGCGCCGGCGGTCTGGGCTCACTGCCCTGCGCCATGCTGACGCCGGAGAAGATACGCGCCGAGATGGAGGCCATCCGAAAGGGAACGGACGGACCGGTCAATCTGAACTTCTTCTGCCATGTGCCGCCTGAACCCGATCCCGCGCGCGAGGCGGCATGGCGCGAGCGTCTGCGGCCTTTTTATTCCGAATTCGGCATCGATCCCGATGCGGCCCCGCCCGGTGGCGGGCGCAATCCTTTCAACGAGGAAAGCTGCGTCATCGTCGAGGAGACGCGCCCGGAAGTGGTGAGCTTTCACTTCGGCCTGCCGGATGAAGCGCTGATGGCGCGCGTGCGCGAAGCGGGGGCGAAGATCATCGCTTCGGCGACCACCGTGGCCGAGGCGCGCTATCTGGAGGAAAACGGCTGCGACGCCATCATCGCGCAGGGCGCGGAAGCCGGCGGTCATCGCGGCGTCTTTCTGGAGCCGGAGATTGCGACGCAGCCCGGCACGCTGGCGCTGGTGCCGCAGGTGGTGGACGCGGTTTCCGTTCCGGTCATTGCAGCCGGTGGCATCTGCGACGGGCGGGCGGTGGCGGCTTGCTTCATGCTGGGAGCTTCCGCAGTGCAGGTGGGGACGGCCTATCTGCAATCGCCCGAGGCGCTGACCGGCGCGGGCCATCGCGATGCGCTGGCGCTGGCGCGGGACGACCGCACGGTTCTGACCAATGTGTTCACCGGCAGGCCAGCCCGCGGGCTTTTGAACCGCTTCGTCAGCGAAGTGGGACCGATGAGCGATGATGCGCCGGAGTTTCCGCTGGCGACGGCTGCCATTGGCCCGCTGCGCGCTGCGGCGGAAAAGGCCGGGGTGAGCGATTTCTCGCCCTTATGGGCGGGGCAGGCGGCGGCTCTGGCCGCGCCCATGCCGGCGGGCGAACGCACGGTGAAGCTCGCCCGCGACGCTGCCGCGCTTCTACGCGGCTAGCAATTTCATTTCGTAGCCTGATGCCCTGCGCCGATCTCCGCCAGATCGTAGGGCGTTGATTGGTAGACCTGGTTGATCCAGTTGCCGAACAGAAGATGCGCGTGCGAGCGCCAGCGGTTTAAGGGCGGGCGGCTCGGATCATCATCGGGGTAATAGCCGTGCGGCACGGCGACCTCGGTTCCCGAAGCCACATCGCGATCATATTCCTCCTTCAGCGAGGTGGAATCATATTCGATGTGGTTGAACATGTAGAGCCGGTTGCCCGTCTCCTCCGTCAGCAGGCATGGCCCGGTTACATCCGATTCCATCAGCACCTGCAGGCCCGTTTCGGGCTTAATGTCGGCGGAGCGCACTTCGGTCCAGCGGGACACCGGAATGGCGAAATCGTCGGAGAAACCGGCGAGGAAGGGCGAGGCGGGTGCGTTGTTGCGATGGCGGAAGACGCCGAACGCCTTCTTCTCCAGCGTGTATTTGGGAATGCGGTGAAAGTGCCATGCGGCGGCCATTGCGCCCCAGCAGATGAAGAAGGAGGAGTGGACGTTGGTCAGCGTCCAGTCGAAAATCTTCTCCAGTTCCTTCCAGTAGGTGACGTCTTCGAACGACAGAAGCTCGATGGGCGCACCCGTGATGATGAAGCCGTCGAACTTGCGGTCGAGCACTTCTTCCCAGGTCTGGTAGAAGGAGATGAGGTGGTCTTCCGACGTGTTCTTGGCGCGGTGGTTGCCGATGCGCACAAGCGTCAGCTCCACCTGAAGCGGCGAAGCGCCGATGAGGCGGGCGAACTGCGTTTCGGTGCGGATCTTGTTCGGCATGAGGTTGAGCAGTCCGATCTGCAGCGGGCGGACGTCCTGCCGCAGCGCTGTTTCCTCGTCCATCACGGACACACCTTCACGCACGAGCACGTCGCGGGCGGGAAGCTGGTCGGGGATCTTGATCGGCATTGTTTTGCTCCAAACAAAAAGGACCGGGCTCCAAACAAAAAGACCGGCAGCGAAATCGCGGCCGGTCTCAGCAATATTCTTGCATCGCACGGCCTTTTAGCGAGTTGTTTTACGTGGCTGCAAGCCGACCGGCCAAATCACCACGAATGGAGATCATTATTTAAGGTGGCGTTTTCTTTGCGTCAATCGCCGTCATGGTCTAAAGCATCTGACGGATTTTCGCCTGAGACAGGCGTTCCCATCAACCGTTTCCCTAGAGCAGGACCATTCAATGAGCACGTCCGACCGTCCCGAACCGAAGCCCGGTGTCATGGATATCGCCGCTTATGTACCCGGTCGCGAAAGCGCGCCCGGCGCCATGAAGGTGTGGAAGCTCTCCTCCAACGAGTCCCCGCTTGGCCCTTCGCCAGCGGCCGTTGAGGCGATCTCCAAAGCCATGGGACATCTGGAGCTCTATCCGGACGGTTCGGCGACGGCGCTGCGCGAGGCGATTGCCGAGACCTATGGCCTGAACCCGGCCAACATTCTCTGCTCCAATGGTTCTGACGAACTGCTCGGCCTGCTGGCCCAGACCTACATCAAGCCCGGCGATGAAGGCATCTTCACCGAGCATGGCTTCCTCGTTTACCGCATCCAGATCCTGGCCGCCGGCGGCAAGCCGGTGGTGGTGAAGGAAGACAATGAGCGCACCGACGTGGATGCGATCCTTGCGGCGGTGACGCCGAAGACGCGCATCGTTTTCCTGGCCAACCCGAACAATCCGACCGGCACCTATATTCCGGTTGAAGAGGTGCGCCGCCTGCAGGCCGGCCTGCCGAAGGATGTGCTTCTGGTGCTGGACGCCGCCTATGCGGAATATGTGCGCCGCAACGACTATGAAGCCGGCATCGAGCTGGTGTCGTCGAGCGAGAATGTCGTCATGACGCGCACCTTCTCGAAGATCCACGGCATGGCGGCGCTGCGCATCGGCTGGATGTATGCGCCGGCTCACGTGGTGGACGCGGTGAACCGCGTGCGCGGCCCCTTCAACGTCAATGCGCTGGCCATTGAGGCCGGTGCTGCGGCGATCCGCGACAAGGCGCATCTGCAGCGCGCGCTTGAGCACAACGAGACCTGGAGCGCCTGGCTGGTTGAAGAGCTTGGCAAGCTTGGTCTGCGTGTGACGCCCAGTGTCTGCAACTTCCTGCTGATCCACTTCCCGGAGAATGGCGGCAAGACGGCTGCGGAGGCCGATGCCTTCCTTGGTTCGCGCGGTTATGTGCTGCGGCGTGTGGTGCCTTATGGTTTCCCCAACGCCCTGCGCCTGACCGTCGGCCCGGAAGAGGCCAACCGCGGCGTCGTCGCCGCTCTCAAGGAATTCATGGAAGGCTGAATCGTGCCTGACCCTCTTTTTAACAAGGTCGCGCTGATCGGCATCGGCCTGATTGGCTCGTCGCTTGCACGCGCCATCAGGCATGCCGGTCTGGCGTCGACCGTCGCCATCTCGACGCGCAGTGAACAGACGCTGGAAAAGGCCCGCGAGCTGGAACTGGGCGATGTCTACGAGCAGGACGCCGCTGCGGCGGTGCGCGATGCCGATCTGGTGATCATTTCGGTGCCCGTTGGCGCTTCGGGTGCGGTGGCGCAGGCGATTGCGCCGGCGCTGAAGTCGGGCGCGATCGTGACCGACGTTGGCTCCACCAAGGCATCTGTTGTCGCGCAGATGCAGCCGCATCTGCCGGACACTGTGCATTTCATTCCCGGCCATCCCATTGCCGGTACGGAGGATTCCGGACCTGCCGCCGGTTTTGCCGATCTGTTCGAGGGGCGCTGGTGCATTCTGACGCCGCTGCCGGACACGGATGCGGATGCGCTGGCGCGTCTGTCAGCCTTCTGGGAAGGCTGTGGCGCGATGGTCGACAGCATGGACCCGGAGCACCACGACATGGTGCTGGCCATCGTTTCGCACCTGCCGCACATCATCGCTTACAACATTGTCGGTACGGCGGACGATCTGGAAGCGGTGACGAAATCCGAGGTCATCAAATATTCGGCCTCCGGTTTCCGCGACTTCACGCGTCTGGCAGCGTCAGACCCGACCATGTGGCGCGATGTGTGCCTGCACAACAGCGACGCCATTCTGGAGATGCTGGCGCGTTTTTCGGAAGACCTTTCCGCGCTTCAGCGCGCGATCCGCTGGGGCGATGGCGACAAGCTGTTCGAGATGTTCACGCGCACCCGCGCCATCCGTCGCTCCATCATCGAGGCGGGCCAGGACATCGACGTTCCGGACTTCGGACGTCACGCGCTGGCCCATCCCGAAAAGCCGTAAGGCTTATCTGACGGGCGGTACGCGCCCGAGCGGAATGAAACCGACAAAGACACGGCCCTGGCGGATATTGACCGGCAGGGTCGGCGCCTTGCCGAGATTGGCAAGCCCCGACGTGATGCTTTGGATCTGATCGCGCTGTGCGGGGAAAAGATCGCCGGCAAGACGCGCAATGGTCTGCGGCTCGTTGACCGTGACGCGCAGCTCGGCGTCAATCAGACCGTTCTCCGCAATCCGGATCGGCCCCTGAAGGCTGAGCCCGGCCTCGGTGCCGGCCACGCTGAGGCGCAGGTTCTGCACATTGCCGGAGCGTCCACGCAGCCCGTTTCGTGCATTGGCCAACAGCGCCACGCCATCATCCAGCGACAAAAGCACTTCACCATCAAGCGCCGGAATGGTCGCGCCGCTGGTGAGAGCCGGGTCGAGCGAGAGCTTTTGCGCGATGAAGGCGAAATCCACATTCGCGCCGTTCTGGCGTGTGTGGGTCTGAATGCTGTCTGCGCGCGCAATGGGCTGACGCGTATCGTCGTCCAGCGTCAGGACCACATTGGTGGCCTCGCTCGAAACGCGCTCCGGCAGGCGGGTGGTGAGACGCGCGCTGAGGCGCATATTGTCCCAATTCGCTTCAACCGGCGGGAAATGGGGGGCGGTAATTTTCGCGGGCGAATCCAGTTCACCCACGGTGCGCATCGGCTGATAGACCTGCGCTGCGGAACGGAACGCGCCGGCATTCACGGAGACGCCGGTCTCGGCGTTTTCGAAGGAAACGCTGCGGCAGAACAGGCCGATGCGGAAGGGATAACCCCGGGCCGTCGGTTCCTCGCAATTGACGTTCTGCTGGCCGAGATTGATGTCCTCGATGGCCGTGATGGTGCGGCGCTCCAGCGTGTCGGCAGCATAGAACCAGCCGCCGGTGTAAACGAGAATGGCCAGCACAATGAACAGCGCGAACAGCAGGAAGCGGCGGCTGGTATTGCGTTTGGTGCGTTTTCTTGACGGCATGAAGTCCTCCGGTTAACCCGTTCGCCACCAGTGATGACGACACAGCAACACCCTTTCAAGCATTGGGCAGGCGATATGGACGATTTTTGGGTCTTTGGCTACGGATCGCTGATGTGGCGGCCGGGTTTCGCCCACACCGAGACCCGCAAGGCCAGACTGCACGGCTATCGCCGGGCGCTCTGCATCCATTCGCATGTGCATCGCGGCACGCCGGACCGGCCGGGGCTGGTGCTCGGGCTGGACCGTGGCGGTTCATGCCTTGGGCTTGCTTTTCGGGTGCCGGGAGAATTGCAGCGCGAAGTGGTGGACTATCTGCGCGAGCGCGAGCTGGTCACCAATGTCTATCTGGAGCGCCGGGTGGGCATTCGGCTTGAGGATGGTTCGGCGGTCGAGGCTTTGACCTATGTGGTCGACCGCGCCCACGGGCAATATGCCGGCAGCATGGATATCGACCACGCGGCGCAGCAGGTGAGCGCGTCCGTCGGGCAATCCGGGCCCAATGTCGACTATGTGCGCAACACGGTCGAGCACCTGCAGGCGCTGGGCATTCGCGATCACTGGCTTGAAGCGGTGGCTGCCCGCATCGGCAATGCGGGCAAGGGCGCTATCTAGGGGCAGGACACGGCTTCAGGAGGCGGCGGTGACGCCCAGCTCCTGAAGGCGTTTGCGGGCTGTCTCCGGCAGCGGCGGCGGATTGGCCGATGTGGCTGCCTCCACCAGCATTTCATCGCAGGCCGCTTCCGTTTCGCCGACAAGGCGCTTCTGGAACTCCTCGCGCGACAGGCCGGGTTCGATGGGCGGCAGGAAGCGCGCGCGAATGACGCCCGGATGGCGCAGGAACTTGCGCCGGGGCCAGAACAGGCCGGCCGCATGGGCAACCGGCACCACCGGGACGCCAAGCTGTGCGTAGAGCTCGACAATGCCGTATTTATAGGCCGGTTCCGCGCCCGGCGGACGGCGCGTGCCTTCGGGATAGATGATGAGCTGGCGATTTTCCTTCATCAGCTCATGGGCCTGTTTTACCGCCTGCTTGAGGGCCTTGGTGCGGCTGCCGCGATTGATCGGGATCATGCGCATCTTGGCCACGTACCAGCCGAAGAAGGGGATCCACATCAGCTCGCGCTTCAGGATGTAGAGCGCATCGGGGATGTGCGGCAGAAAGGCAATCGTGTCCCAGAAGGACTGATGCTTGGGCGCGATGATGCAGGGACCGTCCGGGAGGTTCTCCAGCCCCGAAATCTCCGAGCGCCCGCCGGTCATTGCCTGTTGCAGCCACAGGCTTGAGGCGGCCCAGAACTTCGGCACGAACCACGCCTTCTTGCGTGGCAGCAGGAAGAAGATGGGTGTCCAGAACAGCATCTGCACGATGAGGTTCAGGTAGAAGACGGCATTGAAGGCGGCTGATCGGATGAGGAGCATGAATAGGGCCCGTTAGGTTCTTGTGAGGCTCTTACAGCAACCGGGGAGCGAGGCAAAGCGCCTGTGGCAGAGCATCATGGGGCGAGCGCCAGTGGATTTCAGTTCTCCTGCAGATCGGCCTGGGCGGTTTCTGCCGTCTTTTTCAGGAATGTCATGCGGGGAAGGGGGACGACCTCGCGCACCAATGCACCGACATATTTCGTGTATTCCGTGGCGAGCACGCGCAGCGCGTTCGGCTTTGCGAGCCACGCGCCATTGTCGAGTGGCGTGTTGACCACGGGATAGGGATGCACCTGCGCATCGGGCAAAAGGCGGCGCATTTCCAGAAGGCTGCGCGGCATGTGGTAGTTGTTGGTCACCAGGATGATGCTGTCATAGGCGTTGGCCTGCACCCATTTGGCGCTTTCCTCGGCATTGCCGATCGTGTCGAGCGCGGCATGGTCGATGTCGACGCAGCATTCGAAGAGTTCTGTCTCGCTGCCGGTGGCGATCCGCAGATCGTCTGCCCGGGCGATCGGGTTGACGCCGCTGATGAGAAGGCGTTTGCCCTTGCCGTTTTTCAGGAGTTCGACAGCGGCGTCGATGCGCGACTGGCCGCCGGTGAGGACGACGATGCCGTCTGCATCGTCAATGTCGCGGGGGACGGAGAGATGGCCGATATGGTCGGCAAATAAACCGAAGCCTGCGATGAAAACGAACACACCGATGGTGCACACCAGCAAAAGCACCCTGAACACGCGACGCGCGCCGGATCGCCGGCTGCGGCGTGGTGCGTGACCCTGGCCTTTCAGGCCATGCTGGGGCTCCTGTGTCATGCGGTGATCGTTAACTGCAAATTGCGGCGATGGATAGTCGACACGCATCCGGTGAACAGGTCAATTGGGACATCATCGCGGCTACATCGTGTCGGGATGGGCGGTGTCGACATTCTTCAGATAGGAGAGCACCGTCACATGGGTGGTTGCCGCTGTCAGGACGGCAATCACGATCACGATTGCGCCGACGCCGATATAGCCGGATGGACCGATGGCGAAATTGCCGAACAGGGCCGTGGCCTGATCGGCCTCGGGCGTGGCCATGTTGCGCGATGACCACCAGTAGAAGCCGATGAAAACGAGGATGGCGGCAAGGCCGCCGGCGGCAGCGCCTTTCATGCCGGCAAACAGGAAGTGCCGGCGGAATTGCGAGGCGATGAAGGGGGCTTCCGCTCCCACGAAATGCAGCACCTCGATGATGTGTCCATTGCCGGCCATCGCGCCGCGCGTGGCGAAGATGACGGTGAGCGCCGTGGCCGAAAGCATCAGCGCCAGCGCGGACATGCCGATGGTGACCGTGGTGCGCGCCATGGCGACGAGCCGGTCGACCCAGGTGCGGTGATCGTCCAGCGTCGCATTGGCGACGTTTTGCGACAGTTCTGCGCGCATGGCCGCGAAATCGGGCCGCGCTGTCGGGTCGATGGTGACGATCACGAGCCGGGGGACGGGCAGGCTCTCAATGTCGAGACCGGTTCCGAGCCACGGTTCGAGCAGGCGTGCGGTGGCCTCGGCGTCGACGATGTTTGCGTTGAGAACGCCATTGTAACCGGCGGCGATGTCGCGGGCCTGGGCGAGGGCGGCGTCCATGTCCAGCCCCTCATCGGGTTTGATCTGGATGGTCGCTTCGCGGGAGATCTGCGTCTGCCAGGTGGAGGCGGTATCGCGCACCAGCGTCACCGCGCCCAGGGTGAGGCACGAAAGAAAGGTCATGATCGCGATCACGAGCACCATGGCGCGGCCGGCAATGTTGTCCGACGGCACGATGGGTGTCTGCTTGCGCGACACCGCGCCGCGCGCGCCCGAACTCAGGCGTGCGCCGACATTCTTCAGGAGGCGGGTCGTCTCAGTCATAGATTTCCAGCCTTCCGCCCGAAAGCACCATGCGGCGCGCATCCACCTGATCCATCAGGCCGAGGTCGTGGGTGGCGATGACGACGGCGGTGCCGAGCCGGTTGAGCTCCAAAAGAAGCCGCAGCAGGCGGCGGGCGAGTTGCGGGTCCACATTGCCGGTCGGTTCGTCGGCGAGCAGGATGCGGGGCTGCTCGATGAGCGCGCGGGCGATGGCCGCGCGCTGCTTTTCACCGCCGGACAGGATGGGCGGCAGCACATGCATGCGCTCGCCTAAACCCACCCATTTCAGGAGTTCGATCACGTCGCTGCGATAGGTGGATTCATCGCGCCCGCGAACGCGCAGCGGCAGCGCCACATTCTCATAGGTGGTGAGATGATCCAGCAGGCGAAAGTCCTGAAAGACCACGCCGATATTGCGGCGCAGGAGCGGCAGCTCCGTGCGGGTGATCTTGGAGCGGTCCTTGCCGAAAATCGTGATCAGGCCGCGCGTCGGCTTCAGCGACATGAAAAGCAGGCGCAGGAGCGTTGTCTTGCCGGCGCCGGAAGGGCCGCTCAGAAACTGGAAGGATCGCTCCGGCAAATGAAACGAGACATCGCGGAGGATCTCCGGACCCATCCCGTATCTATGGCCGACATTTTCAAATCGAATCACGAGGAACCTGCGTTCGTTGGGTGGCGGGTGTTGCCGGGACGCATTCTGTCAGACCATCAATGCGCATGGTTAATAGCAAGTTAACTCCTGCTTGATATGCGGGAGGTCGAAGCATTAACCATTTCCATTTAGCCCGGAAAGGCGGATCACGAAAGGATAGTCTGCCGGCTATGAGGCACTCCGACAGCGCACGCCCTCTTTCGGGCGAAATCATGATGCCTGACCGGGCGCGCGGATCGCAGCGCCAAAGCGATGCCGGGCGCGATGCCGGGCGCGATGTGGTCGATGTGGGCTTCGAAACGCTTGCGCCCGGCGAGAACACCGAAGCGCGCAAGCCGCGCGCGGCGCTGCCGTCGGGTGAAACCGTCTCGGGCCTCGACATGCTGAAGCCGGGCGCAGCACACCGGCGCGTGAAGCGCGGGCCGGCAGGCCCGCTGTTCTGGGCGGTGGGCGCGCTTTTCATCGCCGGCGCGTTCTGGGTGTCTGGCGGGCACAGCCTGGTGCAGGCGATGGATTTCGGTCAGCGGGAGACGCCGTCGCAGGCCCTGCGTCTGGTGGAGGTGACATCGCGCGTCGAACGGCAGGGATCACAGGCGCTTCTCATCGTTGATGGCGCAGCCTTTAACGGCGGCAGCAAGATTGTCGCCATTCCATCAATCTCCATCAACGTTACCTCCGAAAACGGCTCGACAACGCGTTATTTTTTGGGGACAAACGAACAACACCTCGGACCGGGCGCGCGCTTTCCCTTCTCCAGTCGGCTGGTCGCGCCTAGTGAAGGTGTAAAGTCCGTTTCTGTGACGTTTCGTTCGTCGTAGATCATCTGCTGAATACCCGGTTCCGGACCAGATCGTTTCGGGCCGCCCTTACAGGAGTTCGCCGCCCCATGCCTGTTGTACGCGGCAAGGAAATCGAGGTTTTGTTCTCGGCCTCGACCATCGCAAGGCGCAATCTGGAACTCGCCAAGGACATCGCTTCGCGCGAGTATGACGACCTTCTGGTGATCTCCGTTCTCAAGGGATCGTTTATTTTCGCAGCCGATCTGATCCGCGCGATGCACGATGTGGGCATCTCGCCGGAAGTGGAGTTCATCATGATCTCCAGCTACGGGGCGGGCACGGAGAGCGGCAAGATCAAGGTGTTGCGCGACATCGACAACGATGTGAAAGGGCGCGACATCCTTCTGGTCGATGACATTCTGGAATCCGGCAAGACACTGAAGCACACGAGCGAACTGATGATGTCGCGCGGCGCAAAATCAGTGTCCGTTGCGGTGCTGCTCGACAAGCATTCGCGGCGGCAGACGGAAATCGACGCCGATTTTGTCGGTTTTGAATGCCCCGACTATTTTGTCGTGGGCTATGGAATGGACGTGGCGCACGCGTTTCGCGAGCTGCCTTTCGTCGGCATCGTCAAGGGCGATGCCTGAACGGAGTGATTTTTAGAAAAGTGGGGGCTGGCGTATTTACCGAAGGGTAATCGGATCGGGTGAAAACAGGTCATGGCTAAGCTTCTTATTGTCGAAGACGACGACTCCGTACGTAATTTTACCGCCCGCGCGCTGAGCGCTGCCGGTCACACCGTGGAAACCGCGGGTGACGGGCTGGAAGGGCTTGAGCGAATCAATGAAACGGCCGGCGATTACGATCTGGTCCTGTCGGACATTCGTATGCCGGCCATGGACGGCATCGAGATGGCGCGGGCCGTGGCAAACGCCTTTCCGGGCCTGCGTCTTCTCCTGATGACCGGCTATGCGGATCAGCGCGAACGCGCCGTGGAGCTTGAAGGCACCGTCAGGGGCGTCGTGAACAAGCCCTTCACGCTGAGCGAACTGCGCCAGCGGGTTGGCGAGGTTCTCGCCGCCTGACCGGCGCTTCTGCAATGGTTCAGATTGCCCGCCATGCCTCCGGATGGGGGCGGGGGCGGGCGATCAGATGACCGTGCGTTTCGCAGCCGTGGCTGCGTCGCCGGTGTTCGGTGTGCCCGTTGGCTCGATCAAGAGGAGATGCGCTTCCTTGCGGGCCACCGGGCAATGCTCGACATCTTTCGGCACGACGAACATTTCACCCGGTTTCAGCGTGACGGTGCGGTCGCGCAGCTGAATGTCGATTTCGCCCTTTAGCACGAGAAAGAAGTCGTCGGTGTCGGGGTGAGAATGCCATTTGAATTCGCCCTCGACCTTCACGACCATCACGTCATGGCCGTTGAAGGTGGCCACGGTTCGCGGTGACCATTTTTCGTCAAAGGCAGACAGTTTTTCCGCCAGATTTATCGCATCACTCATCGCACCCCTCCGCTTCATGAAATGAAAATACGCAAAATGCCGAAACGTGACGGGTCCGGGTTGTTCTGCGGGCGAAGGCCCCGGCAGTCGGCTACTGCATGTTGAGTAGCCGTTCGAGATATTCCTTTTCGAGGGCAGGGCTCAGCGCATCGCCGAGGCGCTTGCGGATGGCGTCCAGAATGCGGCGCGCGCGCTGGGTGTCGATCTCGTCGGGAACGTCGACCGAATCGCCGAAATCCGGCCCCGTGGTCGCCTGCGGACGCCCAAGCGGATCGCGGCCATTATTGCCCTGCCGATAGCCCTGTTCGCCGCCGCCCTGCTCACCCTGCATGGCCTGCTGCATCTGGTTCATCATGTCCTGCGCGCCGCGCCGCAGGGCTTCGAGCGCACGGCCCTGTTCGCCCACGGCCTGCTCGCCTTCGCCCTCGCCAAGCGCGCCTTCGGCTTCGCCCATGGCCTCGCCGGCCTCGCCGAAACCTTCGCCGGGCTTGATGCCCAGCCCCTCAAGGCCCTCCATCAGGCTTTCCAGATCCTGCCGCAGCATGCCCTGACCCTGTTGCAGGCCGCGCATGGCGTCGGCGAATTCTTCAGGCGTCATGCCCTGACCCTGTCCGGGCTGCTGGCCCTGACCGGGCTGGTTCTGCCCTTCCTGCCCCTGTTGACCGCGCTCGCCCTGCTGGCCTTCCTGACCGCGCTGCCCGCGTTCCATCTGGTCCATGCGGAAGGTCTCGTTCATCAGCTCCTGCTGCTTGCGCATCAGATTGCCGAGCTCGTCCATCTGCTGGCGCATTTCCGACTGCTGGCCACCCTGCTGCCCCTGCTGGGAGCGGCCGGCCTGCAGGTTGTTCATCATGTTCTCAAGTTGGGAGAGCAGTTCCTGCGCCTGATCGCGCGCGCCGGATTTGGCCAGTTCCTCGATCTGGTCGAGCATGCGCTCCAGATCGCTCTGGTTCAGCATCTGGCTGTTCTCCGGCATCTGTTGCGCCAGATCGGGGTTCTGCTGCGCGCGCTCGGCGAGTTCGCGCATGAACTCCTGCATGGCGCTGCGCAATTCGTCCATCAGCTGGGCGATTTCCTCGTCGCTCGCACCGTCTTCAAGCGCCTGCCTCAGGGCTTCCTGGGCCTGCCGCAAACGCTTCTCGGCGGCGGTGAGGTCACCATCCTCGATGATGAGTGCGATCTCCCAGAGATAATCGACCACGCTGCGCAGCTGGTCGTCCGACTGCGCCGTTGCAAGCCGCGAGCGGGCCGCCGAAACACCGAGGAAATGGGCGAGATCGCTCAGCGTTCTCTCCGGCCATGTCATGACCGCGTCCATCAGGTCGAGAACGCGCTGCTTGCCATTGGCGTCCAGCGCCAGAATGCGTCGCTGCTCCACCAGCGCCTTGGCCAGCGGATTGGTGAAAATGCGCTCCGGCAGGGTAACGACTTTCGCTTCGCTCAGCGCTTCCTGCCCTGCATCGTCGACCGCGCGCAGCGTAATCGTCACCGAACTGCCGGCCCACGGGTGCTCGGTAAGGTCGCGTGAGGTCTTCGCGGCGATGCTCTTGCCATCGCGGCGCGGCAGGGTGAGCGCCAGGTCGGGCGCTTCATAGAGCGGGCGCGCATCGGTCGCCTGCCAGGCCTGCCTGAACAGCGCCTGGGCTTCGGCAGCCCCGTAATCGTCCTCGATTTCATAGAAGAGTTCCAGCGCGCCATTGACGGCGCGTCTGGGGTCTTCGGCAAAGCGGATTGCCGGGGGATTGTCCGGCGTCACCGAAAAGAGCCAGCTTTCGATCTCTTGTCCGTCGCGCTTCAGGATGAGCTTGCCATCGCCGGCAAGCGTGCTGGCGAAACGGCGGGCGGTGGCGGCAGAGGAGAGCGTTTCGCTCTGCGACGCGCCTTCCGGCTCGATCAGGGTTTCCGCGTCATCGACGCCAAGGAAGGAAAGCGTTTCCGTGCCCGATCCGCCGGTGACCCGCAGCGCGAGCATGCTGCCCTGCGGCACGGTGAAGTGGTCGGTTTCGCGGTTGGCTTCAGCGGTCAGGTAGAGCGGTGCGCGGCGGGTGTAGTTGGGGGGCGTGACCCAGGCGTCGATGCGCGGGGGGATAATCTCCGCCCCGCCATTGGCCCGGAACCCGTCCAGAATGCTGCCGCCATAGGGGCCGGTGGAGAAGGCTGCCGCAATGACCAGAAGCAATGCAGCGGCGGCGCGCAGGCCCCAAGGGTCTTTTTCCGGCACGCCGGTTTCCGGCAGGTCGCCGCGCAGATTGTTCAGCCTTCCGGCCATGCGCTTCTGGTGTTCGCGCCATAAGGCGTCGGCAAATTCGTTCTGGCTACCGGCGAGCCGGTCCGATTGCGTTGCGACGGGCTCATGCTCAAGCTGATTGACGCGCTCGATGCGCCGGTCGATTTCAGCCGGTTGCGGGCGGCGGAAGCCGCGCAGACGCCAGAGTGCGGCGAGGCTTGCAAGTCCGAGCAGACCGAGAACGGCGGTCCGCACCATGTCGGGCATGAGCCTGAAGAGGCCAAGCCAGGAAATGCTCAGGAACAGGCTGATAAGGACAATGAGCGGCAGGACAAGCGGCCAGAGACGTTCCACCACCATGACGGAACGAATGGCAAACCGGGTGCGCGCGAGGCGCGCGAACCGGCTCCTGTGCGTTTGCCCTGTCGGTGTTTCAGCCATAGGCGCTCTCTGCACATTGCCGCAGCGCGCGTGAATCGCACGCCCTGTCATCATGAAGGATAGCAGTAAACGCGGCGAAGGCGAGGCGGCGCGCGAAATTGTGATCCGCGCGCTGCAGGTGGTTTTACTCGGCGAGCCAGTCCGGCATCGAATCGAGCGCGATCAGCTCTTCAAGGCTCAGCCGGGGCCGAATCACGTGGAAACGGTCGCCATTTACCAGAACTTCCGGCACAAGCGGGCGCGAATTGTAGGTGCAGGCCTGCACCGCGCCATAGGCGCCGGCAGAGCCGACGGCGATCAGGTCACTGGCCTTGAGCGCAGGCAGCTCGCGGTCGAGCGCCAGATAGTCGCCCGTCTCGCAGACCGGACCGACAACATCGGCGACGAGCGTGCCGGCATTCTCGTCCGGTTCGGCGACGGGGCGGATGGCGTGGAACGCCTCGTAAAGCGTGGGGCGGATGAGATCGTTCATCGCTGCGTCCACGATGACGAAGTTCTTCGCTTCGCCTTCCTTCACATAAACCACTTCCGACACGAGGATGCCGGCATTGGCGGCGATCAGGCGGCCGGGTTCGAGCATGACCTTCAGGCCGAGCTTTTTCATGTGCTTGCGCACGACTTCGGCATAGGCGTCGGGCAGGGGCGGCTGGTCGCCATCCTCCGCGTAGGGAACGCCAAGCCCGCCGCCGAGATCCACATGCTCGATGGCGTGGCCGTCGGCGCGCAGGGTTTCGGTCAGCTCCGTCAGCAATGCGAAAGCATCGTCAAAGGGCTGCAGTTCGGTGATCTGGCTGCCGATATGCATGTCGATGCCGGACACTTTCAGGCCGGGAAGCCCGGCGGCGCGCGCATAGGCGGCGCGGGCGTCCTTCCAGCTGATGCCGAACTTGTTCTCCGCCTTGCCGGTGGAGATTTTCTTGTGCGTTTTCGCGTCGACATCGGGATTGATGCGCAGCGACACATTGGCCGTCAGCCCCAGCGCGGTGGCGCGGGCGGAGAGCTGTTCAAGCTCGGGCATCGATTCGACGTTGAAGCAGAGAATGCCGGCCTGGAGCGCGAAGTCCATTTCGCGCGCGGTCTTGCCGACACCGGAAAACAGGATCTTGTTCGCAGGCACGCCGGCGGCCAGCGCACGGCGCAGCTCGCCTTCCGAGACCACATCCATGCCGGCGCCGAGGCGGGCAAGCGTGGTCAGAACGGCCTGGTTGGAGTTTGCCTTCATGGCGTAGCAGACGAGCGCGTCCAGCCCCTCGAAAGCTTCCGAGAAGACACGGTAATGGCGCGTCAGCGTTGCCGTGGAATAGCAGTAGAACGGGGTGCCGACGGCTTCCGCAATGGCGGGCACCGGCACGTCTTCGGCGTGCAGCACGCCGTCACGATATTCGAAATGATTCACGGCAGCAGGCTTTCGGCTGAGCGTTTGGTTGTCTGGCTCGCGCCGTCATGCCGCGCAAGCCTTTTCGGTCCGGACTTATCGATGGAGCATCGGATTATCCGAAAACCGGTTCCCACTTTTCGGTCCGATGCTCTAGAGCAGACCGTCGAGGATGAACGGACGATCTTCGACCGGTTTTTCCGGCGCCGGCGGGACGGGCTGGTCGTTGCGTTCAGCTTCCTTGCGCGCATCCACTGCCGCCTCATAGGGCGAATCAAGTGGCGCCTTGCGCCCGCAGGCGGCAAGGCCGAGCGCGAGGCCGAGCATGACAAGGGTGAGCGTGCGGCGGGCCGTCATGAGCGTTCCATTCCTCGAAAGTGCGTGGGCTGCGTTTTAGCGCTTTTTGGCGGGCGTTGCATCCCGTTTCAGGCGTTTCTTCCATGCGCTGATCTGGCGGGTCACTTCGGAGGGCGCGGTGCCGCCATAGGAGGTGCGGCTTTTCACGGAGTTGCTGACCGACAGCACCGAGAAAACGCCATCGTGAATGGCCGGGTTGATCGCCTGGAGGTCTTCCAGCGCAAGCTTTTCAAGCCCGCACTTCTTTTCCTCGGCAAGCGCCACGGCGCGGCCCGTCACGTGATGCGCCTCGCGGAACGGCAGGCCCGCTTCACGCACCAGCCAGTCGGCCAGGTCGGTTGCGGTGGAGAAACCGGCTCCGGCGGCCTCCTTCATGGCGGTCGTGTTGACCTCCATGTCGCCGACCATGCCGGTCATCGCGGCAAGCATCAGGTCGAGCGTCTCGGCAGCGTCGAAGACGGCTTCCTTGTCTTCCTGCATATCCTTTGAATAGGCGAGCGGCAGGCCTTTCATCACCGTCAGCAGCGCGATCAGGTCGCCATTGATGCGGCCGGTCTTGGCGCGGATCAGTTCAGCGGCGTCCGGGTTCTTCTTCTGCGGCATGATCGAGGAGCCGGTGGAGAAGGAATCGGACAGGCGCACAAAGCCGAACTGCGGCGTCGACCAGATGACGATTTCCTCGGCCAGACGCGAAAGGTGAATGGCGCAGATGGCCGAAAGCGACAGGAACTCCAGCGCGAAATCGCGGTCCGACACGGTGTCGATGGAGTTGCGGGTGGGCTCACGGAAACCAAGCGCCTCGGCCGTCATGTGACGGTCGACGGGGAAACCCGTGCCGGCAAGGGCGGCAACGCCGATCGGGCTTTCATCCAGCCGCTCGATGGCGTCGCGCACGCGCGAACGGTCGCGGCCGAACATTTCGACATAGGCCATCAGATGGTGGCCGAACGTGACCGGCTGCGCCGACTGCAGATGCGTGAAGCCCGGCATGACGCTCGCGGCGTGTTCCTCGGCGCGGATGAGAAAGGCC
The DNA here is from genome assembly GCF_030068685.1 of Nitratireductor sp. GZWM139. NCBI lineage: Bacteria > Pseudomonadati > Pseudomonadota > Alphaproteobacteria > Hyphomicrobiales > Phyllobacteriaceae > Nitratireductor > Nitratireductor sp. GZWM139. The sequence continues at coordinate 254,325 of NZ_JAMQML010000004.1, forward strand.
TCGATGAGGCCGCCAAGCGCGACATCGACGCGCTGCAACTCTTCCTTGACCCAGAGGCGGAAATCGAGCGCCACCTGATCATTGCGCGAACGCGCCGTGTGCAGCCGTCCTGCGGCCGGTCCGATCAGCTCGGCCAGACGCGCCTCGACATTCATGTGAATGTCTTCGAGCCTGGTGGAAAAGGTGAAGGAGCCAGCCTCGATCTCTGACAGGATCGTGTTCAGGCCCTCAACGATTTTTTTCTCGTCGTCAGCCGAAATTATGCCAGTCTTTGCCAGCATGGCGGCGTGGGCCAGGCTGCCGCGAATGTCCTGGGCGTAAAGCTTCTTGTCGAAACCGATGGATGCGTTGATCGCTTCCATGACGGCATCGGGTCCTGAGGCAAAACGTCCGCCCCACATGCGGTTGCTGGCTTGGTCTTCGCTCATCATGATAACCGGGCGCTAGTGTGGAAAGAAGAATGTCGAAGCAGAAACAAAAATTCCCGGCACTTCGCTTGGTCGTCCTGGCTGTTGCCGCGGGCGCTATAGCGGGTGCGATTGCGGTATACGTGAAGGGTGGGCTGGATGGCAACAAGCCGGCGACCCAGATTGCCGTCGATGCAGACAATGCGGTCTGTGAGGCTAAGCAGGAGCAGGCGCGCGCCATTGGCGCTGCGGCAACCGGTCACGTGGCGGCCATGCTGGCTGCCGATCCGCCGCGCTCTTTAAAAACACTGGCCTTTGCCGGTCCCGACGGCGAGGCGATGTCGGTCGGAGATTTTTCGGGCCGTGCGATCCTGATCAATCTCTGGGCCACCTGGTGCACGCCCTGCCGTGAGGAAATGCCGGTGCTTGATGCGCTGCAATCTGCCAAAGGCGGCGACGATTTCGAGGTTGTTGCGGTCAATGTGGATCGCGGCGACGATGAAAAGCCGACCGCGTTCCTGGAAGAAACGGGCATTGAGGCCCTGGGCTATTACCGCGACAGTTCGATGAAGATTTTCAACGATCTGAAAAGTCAGGGGCTGGCGCTTGGCCTGCCGGTGACGCTGCTTCTCGATGGGGAAGGCTGCCTCATGGCGCATATGAACGGACCCGCCGAATGGGCGAGCCCGGATGCCGAGCGTCTGATCGACGCGGTGGTTGCGAACCAGAAATGACCCTGTCGGGGAGCTTCATGCTCCCCTAAATCGCTCCGGCAGCGGAAAGCCTTTTCAGGCAGCCGCGCGCGGGCTGTAGACGCAGCCTTCGGCCTGCCCGTCAGGTCCACGCTTGACCTCAACACGATCAACCGTGAGCGTTGTCTCCGAAAGCTTGTCGAAAATCCATTTGGCAAGATTTTCGAGCGAAGGGACCGACAGGCCGTCGATCTCGTTCAGATAGGTGTGGTCCAGGGTCTTGTGGACGACGGCTATCTGTTGTTCGACTTCATAGAGATTAGCCGCCCAGCCATAAACCGGGTCAGGTTCGCCGACGAGATGGACGGAGACCTTGAAGGAATGCCCGTGCAGACCGGAATAAGGCTCCAGCTTGTGCGCGGCCTCGAATGTAAATTCCTTGTACGTTTCCACTTCCTAATCCCCTGACTTTAAATGGATTTTCGGACTCACGATCGTTTCTTCCGGAGGAAGCTTTACCTTTCCTCAAGGCTGAGCGACGCCTGCCGTAGGTCGATCGGACGATCTGTTGTATAATCCTTTTGGCTTAAAGGTTTGGCACCCGCTTTGATGCCTGTCAATCTACCGGGACGAGTGTGCCAAAAGAGGTGTGCCGTTAACCTGTTGTTTGGTTAGCCGGCATTATCCTTGGCTGCGTTTTAATTTACGCCAGCAAAGAGGCTCAAGAATGACCAATAAAAATAACCGCGGAGGCTGGTTTGCGGCACTGGCGGTGCTGCTTTTCTCGTTTGTGGCTCCGGCCGCTGCGCAGAATGCCGAACTGCCAAAGCCCGAGGGCAATGTCATCCTGACGATTGACGGCAATATCGGTGCGACCAATGGGGAAGGCGTCGCCGATTTCGATATCGCCATGCTCGAGAAGCTGAAATCCGCAAAGATCAAGACGAGCACACCCTGGTTCGACAATGAGGTCGAGTTCGAAGGGGCGCTGATGACCGAGCTGATGAAGCTCGTTCAGGCAGATGGCAAGGAAGTGGTTGTCACGGCGCTGAACGACTATCAGGCGCCGGTGCCGATTGCCGATTTTGCCGAACATGGCACGATCCTCGCCTACAAGCGCGACGGAGAGTACATGCCGGTCAGCGACAAGGGGCCGCTTTTCATCGTCTATCCTTACGATTCCTCACCTGAACTGAACACGCAGAAATACTACTCTCGTTCTGTTTGGCAGATTCGACGCTTTACCGTTCGCTAGGCGTCTGACAAGCGCTGTTCATGGCGGAACCGGAAACAATACATATGAAGCGTCGCACGGCCTCTCGTGTAGTGCAGGTGGTTCTTTCCATCGGCATGATCGCATTGGCCGTTGCGGCGCTTTATATTTCTGTTCTGGTGTTCCAGCGTCAGGAAGCACTGACGCAGATCTTCCGCTACAACATCGCCTATAGCGCCAGCCAGGGCATGAACGAGCTCCTGCGCTTCAGGCGGACCCTGACGGCGGCTCTCATTGATCCGCCGCAGGTTACCAAGCAGGATGTGGAGCTGCGCTACCAGATCCTGCTCAGCAGGCTGAGCCTGTTCGAGCAGGGCGAATTCATGAACTTCGTCACTGCATTGCCGGAAAACCGGGAAACGGTCGACGAACTGGCAAGCGCGCTGGACGAAATCGGCGGATTTATCGGCGAAATCGACGATCCGGAAGTGGCCCAGCAGGCGCTCGACCTGACAGCGCCGCTTGAACGCAAGATGGTCGCGCTCGCTTCCAAGGCGAATGAATATGGAGCGACGGCGCAGGCGGAGGATCAGCGGCAGCTTCTCACGCTGCACTGGATATTCTCATCCCTTGCGCTTTCGCTCGTCGTGTCGGGCTTCATCTTCATCGCCATGCTGCGATGGCAGCACCGGCTGCAGATCAGTGTGCAGCAGCGGCTGAAAGCGACCAATGAGGATCTGTTGCGAACGAGCGCGGAGCTCAGCGAAAGCGCTGCCGCCGCACGTCGCGCCAATGAAGAGCTGATTACCCAGAACCTGCTCTTCAACACGGCGCTGAACAACATGTCCCACGGCCTTTGCATGTTCGATGCAGAGGGCAAGCTCATCGTCAGCAATCAGAAGATGGAGAACATCTACGGTCTGAGCCAGGAGCAGCTCCGGCTGGGCACGTCGCTCGACATGCTGATCCAGCACATGGTCGAGACCGGCGCCTGCGCGGAATATGAGGCCGAACAGCTCTCTCAGATGCAATGCAAGCTGATCGAAGAGGATCGGTCCGATACGCTGATACAGGAACTGCGCGATGGGCGCACCATTCTGATTTCTCACCAGCCGATGCGCGGCGGCGGCTGGGTTGCGACTTATGAAGACATAACCGAGCGGCACAAGGCGCAGGCGCAGGTTGCCTATATGGCCCGCCACGACACGCTGACCGATCTTCCCAATCGCATTTTGATGCGTGAGCAGCTGGAGGACATTCTTGCCTCCAGCAGCGACCGGGGCCTCGCCACGGCGGTGATGTGCGTCGACCTCGACAATTTCAAAAGCATCAACGACACGCTCGGCCACCCGGTTGGCGACGCTCTTCTGCGCGCTGTTGCCGGGCGCATTCGCAACACGGTGCGCGAGACGGATGCGGTGGCGCGTCTTGGCGGCGACGAATTTGTGGTTGTTCAGGGCAATGTCGAAAAGCCGGAGCAGGCGAGCAGCCTGGCCAAGCGGCTGATCGAGGCGCTGGACGAACCCTATATCATCGAGGGGCATCAGGTGCTCACCGGCGCAAGCGTCGGCATCGCCATTGCCGAAGCCGACGAACAGGGCGGTGACCTTCTCATGCAGGCGGACGTAGCGCTCTATCAGGCCAAGGGCGATGGACGCGGTGTGTTCCGCTTCTATGAGGCAGGCATGAACAAGCGCCTGCAGCGCCGTCGCTCGCTGGAGGCGGAGTTGCGCGCGGCCAATCTGGACGAGCAGTTCCATCTCGTCTTCCAGCCGATCATCGGGCTTGGAACCAACCGGGTCACCACTTTCGAGGCGCTGCTGCGCTGGACGCACCCGGTGCACGGACCGATCTCGCCGGACGAGTTTATCCGCATTGCCGAGGAAACGGGCGCGATCGTGCCCATCGGCGAATGGGTGCTGCGCCGCGTCTGCCTTGAGATGAAGTCGTTGCCGGACAATATCAGCATCGCTGCGAACCTCTCGCCGATGCAGTTCAAGCGGGATGACATCGTGGAGACGGTCGCGCGTGTTCTCTCCGAGACCGACACGCCGGCAAACCGCCTCGAACTCGAGATCACCGAAACGCTGCTTCTGGAAGACAGCCGCAAGCTGCACACGGATCTGCGTCGCCTGCGCAAGCTGGGCACCCGCATCTCGCTCGACGATTTCGGCACCGGCTATTCATCGCTCAGCTATCTGCAGAAATTCGCCTTCGACAAGGTGAAGATCGACCGCCTTTTCATCAAGGAAATCACCAAGAGCGCGGATCAGGCGGCGATTGTTCAGACCATCGTGAACCTGGCCTTCACGCTGGGCATGACCACGGTGGTGGAAGGTGTCGAGATGGAAGAGCAGTTGCGCATCATTCGCGCCATGGGTTGCGATGAAGCGCAGGGCAATCTGTTCAGCAAGCCGATCCCTGCCTCCGACATTCCTGACTTCCTGGCTGCGCACAAGCTTCGCCGCTATGCGGCCTGATCCCGAAAGCCTTTAATCTTCTGCACGTTCGTTTCGCGCGCGCTCGCGGAAAATGCGCCGTATGACCTTGCCGGTCGTCGTGAGGGGCATGGATTCCACGAAAGCGATTTCGCGCGGATATTCGTGGGCTGAAAGGCGTTCACGCACCCATAATCGAATGTCCTCGGCGAGCGCGTCGCTGGGGTCGGCTCCCTCGCGCAGGACGATATAGGCCTTCACGATTTCGGTGCGCACGGGATCGGGCTTGCCCACGGCGGCGGCGAGCGCCACGTCGGGATGGCCCGTCAGGCAATCCTCGATCTCCGTTGGCCCGATGCGGTAGCCGGCCGAGGTGATGACGTCATCGTCGCGTCCGACGAAATGGATGTAACCGTCTTCATCGCAAGCGCCCTGATCGCCGGTCGTCATCCAGTCGCCGATGAATTTTTCGGCGGTCGCGGCTTCGTTCTCCCAGTAACCCAGAAACATCACCGGGTCGGGCCTCAGAATGGCGATGTCGCCAGCCTCATGGGCGGGCAGGGGGCGACCCTCCCTGTCGATGACGGCAACCCGGTGTCCGGGAACCGGCAGGCCGATCGCGCCGGGCCGCCCCACATTGAGCGCATGGCAGGACGAAAGGACGAGGTTGCATTCGGTCTGTCCGTAGAACTCGTTGATCTCCAGACCAAGCGCATTGCGCGCCCACTCGAATGTTTCGCGCCCGAGCGCTTCGCCGCCGGAGCCGATGGTGCGCAGGGAAAGGTCGAAACGCTTCCGGATATCGGGAACGGCTTTCAGCATGCGCAGCGCCGTGGGCGGGATGAAGGCGTTGCGCACCTTCATCTTCTCCATAAGGCCAAGCGCCGTTTCGGGGTCGAATTTCTCAAACCGGCCCGCGACGACGGGAGTGCCGAGATAAAGGCCGGGCAGGAGCACGTTGAGCAGTCCGCCTGCCCACGCCCAGTCGGCCGGGGTCCACAGGAGATCGCCTTCCTGCGGCAGGAATTCATGGTGGAACTGAACGCCCGGCAGGTGCCCCAGCAAGACCCGGTGCCCGTGCAGCGCGCCCTTGGGCGGTCCGGTGGTGCCGGATGTGAAAATCATCATGGCCGGATCGTCCGGCCCCGTAGCGGCCGCTTCGAAGGGGCCGGCATTCTCGGCGATGATGCGGTGAAAATCCTGCGTGTCGCCGCTTGCCCCGTCCACACAGACCGAAAGCCTCAGTGCGGGGAGCCTGTCCCGGATGCGCGCAATCTTGGAGAGCCCGGTATCATTGGTGATCACCGCTGCAGCGCCCGACGTGAACAGCCGGTATTCGAGCGCTTCGGCCCCGAAGAGGAGGGCGAGCGGCACGGCGATTGCGCCAAGCTTGTAGATCGCAGCATGCGCAATCGCGGTCTCGAAGGATTGCGGGAGGAGCAGAGCAACCCGGTCGCCACGCCTGATGCCGGCTCGTGCAAGGCCTGCGGCCAGCGCATCGGAGTGCGCGGCAAACATGCCGTAGGTCAGCGTGGCTGGTGTCTCTCCGGGCCTGTATTCGAAAAGGGCTATGCGTTCGGGCGCGTGTTTCGCCCAGTCATTGGAGATGGCTGTACCGATATTGAACGTCTGCGGGATGTTCCAGCGGAACCCGTCATAAAGCGCTTTGTAGCTTTCGCGCCGTTCAAGCATCGTCGTGACATGTCCTCCCCTGTCCGTCGCCTTGATGCTCTCGGGAGCCAGTGTCCCTCTAAGGAACCAGTGTCCCTTGGGGAAATGGTGCCCCTGGCCGGACTCGAACCAGCACTCCTTGCGGAACTCGATTTTGAGTCGAGCGCGTCTACCAATTCCGCCACAGGGGCCCGCCGCGAACGGCCGGACAGGCAGCGGACTATACGGGGAAGCGGGGCTCCGTCAACACTTTGCGAGACAAAACGCCCCGCGTTTCGCGTCTTTTGTCGCCAGCGTTGCACATGGCCGCCGCAGCGGCTAGACAAAGCGCCTCATCGAGGGCCATCCATGCTTCGCAAACTCTACGACTGGACCATGTCGCTGGCAGCCACACGGCATGCCGAAAAAGCGCTGGCCTCCGTGTCTTTCATCGAAAGCTCCGTGTTTCCCATCCCGCCGGATGTGCTGCTGATTCCGATGGTGTTATCGGAGCGCGCCAAATGGCTGCGCTACGCGCTCATCTGCACCGTCAGCTCCGTTCTCGGCGCGCTTCTGGGCTATTTCATCGGCGCGTTTCTCTACGAAGCGGTCGGGCAGCCGATTCTCGCCTTCTATGGCAAGGAAGACGCCTTCGATCAGGTGGCCGGCTGGTACAACACCTGGGGCGGCTGGGGTGTGCTCTTCGCGGCGGTAACGCCGTTCCCCTACAAAGTGCTCACCATCTTTTCGGGCGCGACGGGGCTCAACCTCGTCACCTTCGTCGTGGTGTCGATCATCGGCCGCGGCCTGCGCTTCTTTTTGGTGTCGTGGCTGCTCTACAAGTTCGGCCCGCCGATCCGCGTCTTCATCGAAAAGAATCTTGGCCTTCTTTTCACCCTTTTCATGGTTTTGCTGGTCGGTGGTTTTGTCGCCATCCGCTACATTTTCTAGAGGCCTTCCATGTCCCTTACCGCTCCCACCGGCGCCACCCAGAAATTGAGCGCTGCGCTGCTGGCCGTTGGCATGGCGGCGACCGTCGGCATTGCCCTCGGCTTCGAGCACATTGGCGGCTATATTCCCTGCATGCTGTGCCTTGAACAGCGCACGCCCTATTACATTGGCGCGCCGTTGATGCTTCTGGCGCTGCTGGCGTCATGGTTGAAAGCGCCCGCCATTGTCACGCGCGGCCTGCTTCTGGCCGGTGGCGCGCTCATGCTCTACGGCATGGGGCTCGGTGCGTATCATTCCGGTGTGGAATGGGGCTGGTGGGAAGGCCCTGCCGATTGCGGAGCCGGTGCCGCAAACCAGGATTTCGGCGGCAATCTGCTCGATCAGCTCAACGCCGTGATCCCGCCGTCCTGTAGCGAGGCGGCCGGTCGTTTCCTCGGCCTGTCATTTGCTGGCTGGAACGTTCTGGCAAGCGCGCTCTGGGCGGTCATCGCCCTTCGCGCCGCCTTCAAGCGGTAGGAAAGCCGCTAGCGAACAGGCTAGGGCTGCAGTTCAACATCCCAGTAAAGGTAATCCATCCAGCTTTCGTGCAGATAGTTGGGTGGGAAGAGCCGCCCGTTGTTGTGCAGATCCTGCACGGTGGGGCGGTAGGGTTTTTGCTGCGGCCACATCTTTGCCCGTGAAGGCATGACGCCGCCTTTTTTCAGATTGCAGGGCGAGCAGGCCGCGACCACGTTTTCCCAGGATGTGACACCGCCAAGGCGGCGGGGAACAACATGATCGAAGGTGAGGTCTTCATGGGTGCCGCAATACTGGCACCGGAAGCGGTCGCGCAGGAACACGTTGAAACGTGTGAAGGCTGGATAGCGCGACGGCTTTACATAGGTTTTGAGGCAGATCACGCTCGGCAGCTTCATCGCGAAGGATGGCGAGGAAACCTGCTGGTCGTACTCGGCAACGATGTTCACCCGGTCGAGGAAGACTGCCTTGATGGCATCCTGCCACGACCACAGTGACAAAGGATAATAACTGAGCGGTCTATAGTCCGCATTCAGCACCAGAGCAGGCATGCTGTCTGGCGAGGCCGCGATCGTCACGTCTTTGAAGCTCCTTCAACTGACCAAGTCGATCGATGCAAATACTGTAAGCCCGCCGTGACAGGATTGTGAAGCGCATATTTTGCTTTATGACATTTCAAACAGCTGGTTTTTCGCTGTTTTTTGCGTCGATCAGGGCAAAGGAGCGGCTTCGTGCCCTTTTCTCTCCCGATAATAGGCCCAGAACAGGCGTGCGGCGACGGCGCGAAGCGGCGTCCATGATTCGGCCAGCATGGCCAGATCGCGGGGATTGGGGCGCTCGGACAGGGCCAGGGCATCGGCAACGGCAGCCTGAAGCGCGACATCGCCGGCCGGAAACACATCCGGGTGACCGGCGGCGACAAGCAGATAGACCTGCGCGGTCCATGGGCCGATGCCGGGCAGCGCGGTGAGCCGGGCGATGGCCTGATCGGCGTCAAGCGCACACAGCGCCTCAAGGTCGAGCCCGTCATCCCGGATCGCGCAGGAGAGCGCCAGAACGGTGCGCTGCTTGGCGCGTGAGAGGCCGGCAGCGATCAGCGGTTCTTCGCCGCCCGAAAGCACTGCGTCCGGTGTCAGCGGATTCACCAGCCTGACAAGCCGCCCTTCAATGGCGTCGGCGCTGGCGCGGGAAACCTGCTGGGATACAATGATGGAAACGAGGCTCGCAAATCCGGGTGCGGTGCGCCGGAGCGGAACCTCGCCCGCCCGCGCGCGCACGGCTTCAAGGCGGGGATCGATCCCGACAAGCGCGTCCAGCGCCTCCAGAATGTGCGCATCCGTGTCTATGCGGTGCATGGCGGCGCTGTGTCCTCTTCTTGCCGAGCACGAAAGAAAGCCGTAGCAATCGATGAATGCCGACCGCAACCCGATTCACGATTTACCCATGACACGCCCGGTTTTCCGGTTCGCGCCGAGCCCGAACGGCCAGCTTCATCTTGGCCACGCCTATTCCGCGCTTTTGAACCATCAGATGGCGCGCGAGGCCGATGGCCGGTTTCTCCTGCGCATGGAAGACATCGACGTGACGCGCTGCACGCCCGAGCTGGAGCGTGGCGTGCTGCATGATCTGGCCTGGCTGGGGCTTAACTGGGAGCAGCCGGTGCGCCGTCAGTCGGAGCATTTCGACGATTATCGTGCGGCTCTGGAACAGCTTGTCGAGGCGGAGCTTGTCTATCCCGCCTTCATGAGCCGGGGCGAGGTGCGGGCAAGCATTGCCTGTTACGAGGCTGATGGCGCGTCATGGCCGCGTGATCCGGATGGTGCGCCGGTTTATCCGGGCGACGACAGGTATCTCACGCCGGAAGAGCGCGAAGCGCGCATTGCCGAGGGGGCGGCCTTCGCGTGGCGTCTCGACATGCGAGCGGCGATTGCGCATGTGGGCAAACCGCTTTTCTGGGACGAGACGGGGCAGGGACCGAAGGGCGAGACGGGAAGCGTTGCCGCCGATCCAGAAGCCTGGGGCGACGTGGTGATTGCGCGTAAGGAAATCCCCGCAAGCTATCACCTGTCAGTCGTCGTCGATGATGCGCTTCAGGGCGTCAGCCATGTGGTGCGTGGGCGTGACCTGTATTACGCGACGGCGGTTCATCGCCTGCTTCAGGAGCTTCTGGGCCTGCCGGTCCCGCAGTACCACCATCACGATCTGATCCTCGATGATGATGGTCGCAAGCTTTCCAAAAGCCGGGGTGACACCAGCCTCGACGCCCTCAGGGCAAGCGGCGCAACGCCGGAGGACATCAGGCGCATGATCGGCTTTTCGGTATCCTGACCCTGGATCGCCGTTGGTCTGCACCGACGCACAAAGGGTGCTCCAAGCTATTCCTGGAGCATCGGAACAACCCGAAAACCAGATTCCATTTTTCGGGCCGAGGTTCTAGCCGATCCTTTTGATGATGGCCTTGATGATGACGAGGAGGAGCAGCGCGCCAAACGCGCCGCCGAGGCCCGCCAACGCCGCGTCGAGCAGGCTCCCGAAGCGCGTGCCACGTTCGTTGAAAACATAAATGGTGCCGAAAAAGGCGAGCGTGATGATCGTGGCGTTGCCGAGTGTGCCGAATCCATCATCGCCCAGCGCGGCGCTGAGGCCGAGCGAGAGGATATAGGAGATCATTGTCACGGCAACGAGCGCGAACAACAGCCAGCTCGTGTCCAGTTTCATCAGCATTCGCGCATCCCCCCGGTGGCGCAACAGATCATCTTTCTTGATCGTATGATGGAAATGTTTCGCTTTCCTTGCGGGGTGCGTGGCTGATAAAGCCGCGCTCAGACCGCCAGCCAATGGATTGCCGTGCGTCCATGGGGACGAACAAAGGGCAATCCGGCCTTCCGATGCTCCAGACGCAGGGACAAGAGACCGATGCAAGACCTTACGCGGGCCATCCCGGCCCTGTTCGTCCTCCTCTGGGCGACGGGCTTCATCGGCGCGCGTTACGCCATGCCCTGGGCCGAGCCCTTCACCTTTCTGTGGGTGCGCTTTGCCATCACCTTCGGCGTCCTGCTTCTGATCATCCCTCTGGTGAAAGCGAAGGCGATTGGCCCGTTGAACGCCATGCACGCGGCAATCGCCGGCGTGCTGATGCATGGTGTTTATCTGGGAGGCGTGTTCTGGGCTGTCCGTCAGGGGCTTCCGGCGGGCTTTGCCGGCCTGATCGTCGGGCTCCAGCCCATGCTGACTGCCGTGATCGCCGGGCTTTTCCTTGGCGAGACGGTGACGCGCAAGCACTGGCTTGGCCTTGTGGTCGGGCTTGTTGGCGTCGCCACCGTGCTGTCGCCGAAATTCGGCTCGGCCACGGACGGCGTCACGGTTGCAACGCTTGGCGCGGCCATCGTCGCGGTGATCGCCATGAGCGTTGGCACGGTGTGGCAGAAGCGTTTCGTGGCGACGGCCGATCTGGTCACGGTGACGCTTTGGCAATATGTCGGCGGCTGGGCGGTGGCTTTCCTGATCGCCACGCTGTTCGAGACCGGGGATTTCGTGCTGAACGGCGAACTGGTGTTCGCCATGGTCTGGCTGGTCTTCGTCCTGTCGCTGGGCGCGATCTTCCTTCTGATGATCCTCATCCGCGAAGGAGAGGTGGCCCGCGTGGCTTCGCTCTTCTATCTCGTGCCGGGCGTGACCGCCCTGATGGCGTGGGTGCTGTTTGACGAAACGCTGAGCCCGATCCAGCTTGTCGGCATGGCCATCACCACATTCGGGGTGGCACTGGCGACGCGCCGCAGCCCGCGTCAGTCGGCTCCGGCCACGATGCGTGCTTCGCGATAACGCTTGATCGAGGCGTTCAGCTCACCGCCGAGAATGAACATCGCCGAGATGATGTAGAGAAACACCACCGCGATCATGATCGAGGCGAGGCCGGCATAGGTGCTGGCATAGCTGCTGAAACGGCCGAGATAGGCCGCGAAGACGCTCGAGCCGACGAAGGAGCCGAGCAGGGTGAAGGCAATGCCCGGCAATACATCCAGAAGGCTGCGACGCCCCGCCGGCAACCATAGATGCACGGTGATCAGCGCCAGGATGAGAACCGTCAGCGCGATGACGTAGCGCCAGAACGTGATGGTGCCGACATAGGGCGCGATCCACTCGAAATTGCTTTCGGCGATGTTCAGCGCCACGGGCGCGATGACGAGAAGCAGGCTGATCGCCAGAAAGCCGATGGTCGCCACCAGCACGAAGATCAGGCTCTGCGCGCGCAGCCGAAAGATCGAACGCTGTTCGCTGACCCGGTAGGCGCGGTTGAGCGAGAGGCGCAGTGCCTCCACGCCATTGGACGCGAAAACGCCCGCAAGCACGACACCGAAGGTCAGGACGTCGCTGCGGCGCACGCCAAGCACATTGTGCACTTCCTGCGCGATCGGCTCTGCAACCTCTTTGGGCCATGTGTCGAAGATCAGGTCCACCGCCTGCTGCGAAAAGGCGTCGGCTCCCAGAAAGCTGGCGAGCGCCGTGGCGAAGATCAGGAACGGAAACAGCGCCATCAGCGCAGAGATCGCCACGTGACTGGCCATTGCCCAGCCGTCATCGGTGTTGAAGTGGCCGAGCGCATCGCCGAGGATGCGTCTTGTGGCGTTCAGTCCGCGCACGGCTGTTCCTTTCAGTTCGATTCCAAGACTGCTTTTTATTGTTTCGCACCGGTCAATATGTGAAACCGAGGCACTTATAAACAAGTGCAGACGGGAATTTCATGGGCCAGGGCCGGACAATTCTGATCACCGGAGCATCATCGGGCATCGGGGCCTGGTGCGCCAGTGCCCTGCAAAAAGACGGCTGGCGGGTCTTCGCAACGGTGCGCCGCCCGGAGGATCGCGCGTCGCTGGAGGCGCAGGGGATCGAGCCGCTATATCTGGATTACGCCGAGCCCGAATCAATTGCCGCCCTTGTCGAAGAGGTGCTGCAACGCACCGGCGGCACGCTTGATGCGCTTTTCAACAATGGCGCTTATGCGCAGGCCGGTGCGGTCGAGGATCTGCCGGTGGAGGCGCTGCGTCATCAGTTCGAGGTGAATGTCTTCGGCTGGCACGATCTCACCCGGCGCATCGTACCCGTCATGCGCCGGCAGGGGCATGGCCGCATCGTGCACTGCTCGTCGATCCTCGGTCTCGTGCCGATCAGGTTTCGCGGAGCCTATGCCGCGTCCAAACATGCGCTGGAAGGGCTGATGCTCTGCCAGCGGGCGGAACTGGAAGGATCGGGCATTCATGTTTCGCTGATCGAGCCGGGGCCGATTGCCTCGAAGATGGCCAGCAATGGGCTGCCCTGGTTCGAGCGTTTTATCGACCATGAAAACTCCGTCCACCGCGAGGCCTATGACGCGCAGCTGGCGCGGTTGCGGCAGGGCGGCGTGAAATCACGCTTCAAGCTTGAGCCGGATGCCGTCTATGTTCAGCTCGCCCACGCGCTTCTTTCCCCACGCCCGAAGCCGCACTATGTGGTAACCACACCGGCGCGCATCGGTGTCGCATTGAAACGTCTCCTGCCTGCGCGCATGCTCTACAGCTTCCTGTCGAATCAGGGTTGAATCCGAGAAGAAAACCGCCATGGAAACACTCTTCAATATCCTCTCCATCCTCGTGATGATGGCGGTCGTGATCGTCCTCATTCGCGGCCTCATGAACATGATGCGCGGCGGGTCCGCCAACACGTCCAACAAGCTGATGCAGGCGCGCGTCATCCTTCAGGCAATCGCCATCGTCTTCGTCGTTCTCGCGCTCTATTACGCGCGCTCGAAGGGCGGCTGAGGCGCTTCATGGTCAAGCTGAACAAGATCTACACCCGCACGGGCGATGACGGGACGACGGGGCTTGGCTCGCGCGAGCGCCGCCTGAAGAGCGATTTGCGGGTCGCCTCCTACGGCACGGTGGACGAGGCCAATGCCTGCATCGGCATGGCCCGCATTCATCTGGCCGAGACCGCGCCGGCAATCGACGCGATGCTTGTGCGCATCCAGAACGATCTTTTCGACCTGGGTGCAGATCTTGCGACGCCCGACACGGGCGAGGTGCTGGAATATGAGCCCCTGCGCATCGTCCAGAGCCAGGTGGACCGGCTGGAGGCGGATATCGATGCGCTGAATGCCGAGCTTGCGCCGCTGCGCTCCTTCGTTCTGCCCGGAGGCAAACCGGCGGCGGCGGCGCTGCACCTTGCCCGCACGGTCTCGCGGCGGGCCGAGCGCCTCATGGTGGAACTCAGAACCATTGAGGGCGAAATCGTCAGTAACGAGGCCATGCGCTACATCAACCGCGTGTCGGATTTCCTCTTCGTCGCCTCCCGGGCCGTCAATGACAATGGCGCGCTCGACGTGCTATGGGTGCCTGGGCAAAATCGCTGACGAAAGTCGGGCCGGGATCGGGGCCCGCGAAGAGGGCTCCGATGTTCATACCGCTGCACGACGCAAACAGCCTGCGGCATATCAATCGCCAATATGTCACGCTGACCATCATTGCGGTCAACGTGATCGCCTATCTGATAACGACGGTCGGCGGCACTGATTTCGCTTTCGCCGCCGCGATTGGCCTGGGTTACATTCCCTCCGTCTCCTACGATCTCGCCGTGCTTCCGCCCGAGCTTGATCTCGTGCCGGAACCGCTGACCTACATCACCTACACTTTCCTGCATGGCGACCTGATGCATCTGGGCGGCAACATGCTGTTTTTGTGGGTGTTCGGCGACAATGTGGAAGATGCGCTCGGCCATTTCCGCTTTCTGGTCTTCTATGTGCTCTGCGGCGTGGCCGGCGCCTATATGCATGGCTTCATTGCGCCGGCTTCCAATGCGCCGCTGATCGGCGCTTCTGGCTCGATTGCCGGCATTGTCGCCGCCTATCTGATCCTGCATCCCCGGGTGAAAGTGTGGGTGCTGGCCTTTGCCCGCATTCCGCTGCGCATTCCGGCCTTCGTTCTTCTGGCGCTGTGGATCGGATTTCAGTTCCTGATGCTGGTGATCGACACGGAAAACCAGATCTCCTGGGCGGCCCATGCCGGCGGCATTCTGGCGGGTGCCGTGCTGGTGTTTATCCTCAAGCGCCGGGATGTGCCGCTGTTCGACCGCAGCATCGAAAAACCGCGGGCGGTGGAGCTGGAGAAACCCGACATGGCGCGGCCGCTCGAAAGCAGCCAGCCCCGCTGGGGACGACAATAGGGCGTTTCGACATATTGACGTGAACGTTAGGCCTCTCTACGGTCCCGCCAACTCCGGCGGCGAGCCGCATGAAGGGGGGAGGAGGCGTGTTCTGAATTTCCCCGCACATGTCGGCATTCGGCTAACCGGTTAATCCGTCTGCTGTTATTCAGCATCAGAACCGAAGTCCACCATGGAAGGTGAATGCGCATGAAAGTCCTTGTTCCGGTAAAGCGGGTCATCGACGCCAATGTGAAGCCCCGCGTGAAGGCGGATGGCTCGGGTGTCGAGCTGACGAACGTCAAGATGGCGATGAACCCGTTCTGTGAAATCGCGGTCGAAGAAGCGATCCGCATGAAGGAAGCCGGCAAGGTCGAAGAAATCGTCGCCGTTTCGATTGGCCCGGACAAGGCCCAGGAAACGCTGCGCACCGCGCTCGCCATGGGCGCTGACCGCGCAATCCTGGTGAAGACCGACGATGCGGTCGAGCCGCTCGACGTCGCCAAGATCCTCAAGGGCGTGGCCGATGAAGAGAAGCCGGAGATCGTGATCCTCGGCAAGCAGGCCATCGACGATGATTCCAACCAGACCGGCCAGATGCTTGCAGCGCTGCTCGGCTGGAGCCAGGGCACGTTCGCATCGGATGTGGAGCTTGCCGACGGCAAGGCCAAGGTCACCCGTGAGGTGGACGGTGGTCTGCAGGTGGTCGAGCTCAAGCTGCCGGCCATCGTGACCACGGATCTGCGCCTGAACGAGCCGCGCTACGCGTCTCTGCCCAACATCATGAAGGCCAAGAAGAAGCCGCTCGACGCCAAGACGCCGGGTGATTACGGGGTCGAGGTCAAGGCGCGTCTCAACGTGCTGAAGACCGAGGAACCGGCTGGCCGCAAGGCAGGCATCAAGGTGGGCTCCGTCGCCGAACTGGTCGACAAGCTCAAGAACGAAGCCGGCGTGCTTTAAGGGGAAGGGAAAAAAGATGGCTATTCTTCTGGTTGCCGAACACGACAACGAAACCCTTTCCGACCAGACCGCCAAGGCGCTGTCCGCCGCGAGCCAGATCGGCTCCGACGTTGATGTGCTGGTTGCCGGCAAGGGCGCAAAGGCTGCTGCCGATGCTGCAGCGAAGCTTGCCGGCGTGCGCAAGGTTCTGCTCGCCGAGAGCGACGCGCTTGCCGAGCGTCTCGCCGAGCCGCTGGCCGATCTGGTCGTCTCGCTGGCTGGCGATTATGACACCTTCGTCGCGCCCGCCACCACCACCGGCAAGAACGTCATGCCGCGCGTTGCAGCGCTGCTCGACGTGATGCAGGTGTCCGACATCGTCGAAGTGGTCGACGCCAAGACCTTCAAGCGCCCGATCTACGCCGGCAACGCGATCCAGACGGTCGAATCGACCGACGACAAGCGCGTCATCACCGTTCGCACGGCCACTTTCCAGGCTGCCGCCGAGGGTGGTTCGGCCGCAGTCGAGACCATCGACGCGCCTGCCGCTTCCGATCTGTCGAGCTTCGTTGAAAACCGCATCGCCGAGAGCGACCGTCCCGAACTGACGTCGGCACGGGTCATCATCTCCGGTGGCCGCGCGCTCGGTTCGGAAGAGAAGTTCAACGAGGTCATCCTGCCGGTGGCCGACAAGCTGGGCGCTGCCGTTGGCGCTTCGCGCGCTGCCGTCGATGCGGGTTATGCCCCGAACGACTGGCAGGTGGGTCAGACCGGCAAGGTCGTTGCACCCGAACTCTACATTGCCTGCGGCATTTCCGGCGCGATTCAGCACCTGGCGGGCATGAAGGATTCCAAGGTGATCGTCGCGATCAACAAGGACGAGGAAGCCCC
The DNA here is from genome assembly GCF_030068685.1 of Nitratireductor sp. GZWM139. Lineage (NCBI taxonomy): Bacteria > Pseudomonadati > Pseudomonadota > Alphaproteobacteria > Hyphomicrobiales > Phyllobacteriaceae > Nitratireductor > Nitratireductor sp. GZWM139. The sequence continues at coordinate 271,195 of NZ_JAMQML010000004.1, forward strand.
GATCTTCCAGGTCGCCGATTACGGCCTGGTTGCAGACCTTTTCGACGTGCTGCCGGAGCTCGAAAAGGCGCTTTAAGCCAATAATCAGAACACCGGAATCTCAGGCAACAGCCCCGCTTTCGAGCGGGGCTTTTTTTATGCGGCGTTCACGGCTCCGCCAGCGCCACCGTTCGCGGCAGAGCTGGCCAAGGATTTTGTAAGCGGGGGTAGACGCCATTGCGCGGCCCATCTAGTTTGCACTGCAACAACAGCGACGAAGGGTGCGGACCGCACTTCACGGGGTTTTCGACATGACTGGAAAGATTGAAAAAGTGGGTGTGATCGGTGCGGGTCAGATGGGCAGCGGCATCGCCCATGTGGCTGCACTGGCAGGTTTCGACGTGAAGCTCTACGACCTTTCCTCCGAGCGGATCGAGGCCGGCATCGCAACCATCTCCGGCAACATGGCGCGCCAGGTCTCTTCGGGCAAGCTGGAAGACAAGGTGCGCCAGGATGCGCTGGCCCGCATCGCGCCCGCGACCACCATGGAAGCACTGGCCGACATGGATCTGGTCATCGAGGCGGCCACCGAGGATGAGACGGTCAAGCGCAAGATCTTCGCCCAGCTCTGCCCGGTTCTGAACCCCGAGGCCATCGTCGCCACCAACACCTCGTCCATCTCGATCACGCGCCTTGCCGCACAGACGGATCGCCCCGAGCGCTTCATCGGCATTCACTTCATGAACCCGGTTCCGGTGATGAAGCTGGTCGAGCTGGTGCGCGGCATCGCCACGGAAGATGACACGTTCGAGAAGGCGCGCGGTTTCGTCGACAGCCTTGATAAGACCATCACGGTTGCCGAAGACTTCCCGGCCTTCATCGTCAACCGCATCCTGCTGCCGATGATCAACGAGGCGATCTACACGCTTTATGAGGGCGTCGGCACGGTCGAGGCCATCGACACCGCCATGAAGCTTGGCGCGAACCATCCGATGGGCCCGCTGCAGCTTGCCGACTTCATCGGCCTCGACACCTGCCTGTCGATCATGCAGGTGCTCTATGAGGGCTTAGCAGACTCCAAGTACCGCCCATGTCCGCTTCTCGTGAAATATGTCGAGGCAGGCTGGCTTGGCCGCAAGACCGGTCGCGGCTTCTACGATTATCGCGGCGAAACGCCGGTGCCGACGCGCTAGAATAATCGCGGTCAGGTGTATGAACCTGACTGCTTTTGCCGGTCCCGACCGGCGCTATTCGGCAGCCTGTCGTCGCGGTGTCTTTCGCCGCGCGGCAGGCTTCTTCTTTTTGTGCTGGCCGGCGGTGGCCGAGATGTCCTTCATCGGAAAGGCATCCACCGCGATCACCCGCGCGACCGCCTCCTGCGCTTCGCGAAGCTGCGTGAACTCGCCATCGGTGATGAGGTCCATGTCGTGTGCTTCCTGCGGGTCGCTGACCTTGCTGGCGCGCATCTTCTTCTCGATGGGCGCTGCATCGACGACGAGCCGGAACGCGCGTTCCAGATCCTTCAGCGGATGGTGGTCATGCCCCTGACCCAGATAGAGATCCGGCGTCAGCCGGTCCCGCTGCTCTGACGGTTTCATGAGGATTTCGGCAAGCTGCGAGGAGAGCCTGTCGGACGGCGCCGGTTTGGGCACGCCAAGGGGGAAGGCGATCAGGCGCACCAGCCAGGCGGCGGGCCGTGCCGGCAGATTGTCCAGAACGCCACGGAAGGCAACGCCGAGGCGTGCTTCGCCCTCAAGCATCAGATAGTCGACGACGGGCTTGTCTTCGGCAAACCGCCCCTCGCTCTCATAGCGTTTGAGCACTGCACCGAGGAGGTAGAGTTCGGCCAGAATGTCGCCGAGCCGCGCGGAGATCATCTCCCTGCGCTTGAGGGAGCCGCCAAGCGTCAGCAGGGCGAAATCCGAGAGCAGGGCGAAGGCCGCCGAATAGCGCGACAGCTTCTTCCAGTGATGCGGCATCGCGGCACTTTCGGGCGCGGGCCCGAGGAAGCCGCCGCTCCAGCCGCGAACGAATGCGCGTCCCGCAGTCTTGAGGGCGTGGCCGACATGCTTCCAGAACGTGTCGTCGAAATGATCGAGCCCTTCTTCCCTGTTGTCGCTCGAAAGCGCCAGAAGCTCTTCCAGCATATAGGGGTGGGAGCGGATTGCACCCTGTCCGTAGATCATCAGATTGCGGGTGAGGATGTTCGCGCCTTCGACCGTGATGCCGACGGGAACGGCGCGATACATCGCGCCCATATAGTTGTTCGGCCCGTCGATGACGGCCTTGCCGCCATGAATGTCCATGGCGTGCTCCACGGAGCGGCGCATGCGCTCGGTGGCGTGGTATTTCATGATTGCCGAGACAACCGAGGGCTTGTGCCCTTCATCCAGCGCCGCCAGCGTGACGCGCCGCGCGGCATCGATCAGATAGGCGTTGCCGCACAGTTCGGCGAGCGGCTCCTGAATGCCCTCGAACATGCCGATGGGCACGTTGAACTGCGTGCGCACCCGCGCATAGGCCCCGGTGGCGCGCGCGCACATGGCGGCGGATGCGGCCGACTGAGAGGGAAGCGAAATGCTGCGACCGGCGGCGAGCGCCGTCATCAGCATGGTCCAGCCCTGGCCGATCTGTTCCTCGCCGCCGAGAATGTGATCAAGCGGCACGAACACGTCCTCGCCGTAGAGCGGTCCGTTCTGGAAGAAGGTGTATTGCGGAATGTGCCGGTCGCCGTGGCGCACGCCCTTCGTGTCGGTGGGCAAAAGCGCGACGGTGATGCCCAGATCCTCGCCCCGGCCAAGATGGTTTTCCGGGTCGTGCATCTTGAAGGCGAGGCCCATCACCGTGGCGATGGGGCCAAGCGTGATGTAGCGCTTGTGGAAATTGAGACGCAGGCCGAGCACCTTCTTGCCCTTCCACGTGCCGTATTCCACCACGCCCGTGTCGGTCATGGCGGCGGCGTCGGAGCCCGCATGGGGCGAGGTGAGGCCGAAACAGGGCACTTCGCGGCCGTCGGCCAGCCGCGGCAGCCAGTATTTGCGCTGCGCCTCTGTGCCGAAATGCATGAGCAGTTCGCCGGGGCCGAGCGAATTGGGCACCATCACCGTGACGCCCGCCACGATGCTGGCGGAAGAGAGCGTGCGCACCACTTCCGAATGCGCGGTGTTGGAAAAGCCGAGCCCGCCGAACTCCTTCGGGATGATCATGCCGAAGAATTTGTTCCTGCGCATGAAGTCCCAGACGGCGGGCGACAGGTCGCGGTCACGCCAGTTCAGCGTCCAGTCGTCGACCATGGCGCAGAGTTCGCGCACCGGCCCGTCCATGAAGGCCTGTTCCTCGTCCGAAAGAAGCGCCGGCGGCATTGCCACAAGCTGCTCCCAATCGGGATCGCCTGTGAACAGCTCGCCATCCCACCAGACCGTGCCTGCGTCGATCGCCTCGCGTTCCGTTTCCGAAATCGGCGGCATGATCTTTCGCGCCCAGTTGAAGATGGGCTTCGAAACATGGTCGCGGCGGAAAGTCTTCAAACGCATGGCCAGCCTCCGATGTTGCGCCAATATATCAGGCTTGCACGTTATAGGCGAACGACGGACGGCCCGGGTTTGTTCCCGAACGTGGAAGCTTTACCCGAGCGCGCTGCGCAGGCGGTTTCGGGCAATCCGGAGCCGGTTTCGCACACGCCGTGTCAGGCTGAGCTGCGCCGCCGCCTTGCGGACATGCCGGTCCGAATCGGGCGTGAGCCCCACAACCATGGTGCCGAGCGGCCTCCGCTCGCTCCACAGGCGGCTCATCACGGGATGATCCGGCACCGCGCAGGAATCCGTCATGATGATGTTGGGATCGTCCAGATGCGTCTTGGTGACCTCGATCATGAGAAGCGTGCCGGGCGAATAGGCGGCGAAGCCTTCGTCATAGGCCGTCTTCCACGTATAGGCGGTGCCGTTTTCGATGAACACGATGAGGCAGGCGATCACCGCGTTATCGAGCGTCAGCATGTGAATGCGGCACATGTCGCGCTCGCACAGCCGGTGCACGGCTTCGCGGGCGAAGGCGGCGCGGTAGCGGTCGATGGCCATGGCCGAGCGTTCGCGGCCCTTCCAGCCCGAAGCCTCGAGTGTCAGAAACGCTTCGATGCCGTGGCGCACTTCGTCGGGGTGGCGGGCGATCCTGTAGTCCAGCTTGCCCATTTCGCCCAGCCGGCGCTTGAGGCGGCGGAACTCGCGATAGTGATGGGCGCGCAGCGAATCGCGCAGATAGGTGTCGCCATCAAGCGCGCTTTCCAGCGTCGGGCGCTCGATGCGGTTGGTGATCTGGAAGGGCAGGTTCCGCGCATCCACCACCGTGCGCAGGATCGCCGCAAATGCGCCGTCCAGTCCCACATCCGGCAGAACGAACACTTTCGGGTGGTCGAGATGGGGCCGCGCCAGCATGGCGAAGAAATCTTCGATCACGCCGGCCGGATCGTCATAGTCGACCAGTGGCGTGCCAAGAGGGCCAAACGGGTTCGACCAGGTGCGCAGAACCGGAACGCTGAAAGGCAGAAGCGGGCGCTCGATGGTGAAGGGAACGAGAAGCCGCAGGCGATTGCGCTCCTCCGTGCCGTCGCGGATGACCGCAAGCCGCACTTCGCGGTCTTCAAGACGCGGCATGGCCGGCGCCAGAAAACGCGGATTGAAGAAGATGTTGGTCTCGATGGAGCGCGCCGCCAGATAGTCGAGCTCGTCCACCAGCTCGAAGCCGGCGGACGCCGGATAGATGGCGAGCTTGCGTTCGCTCTGCTCGGCTGCAAGCAGCGCCAGATGTCTGGTGTCGGTTTGCTGCGCGATATCGGTCAGGTGATCGCTTGCCGCGCCCGATGCGCCGCTGCTCGATTCTTCGAGGAGAGGGGGGATGCTCAAGAGGAAGCCTCCTTTCTGGCGCGCGGGAGGAACACCAGCATGCGGATTCCAAGCTTCCGCCAGGCGGTGAATGAGAGGGATGCTGCTTCGAACAGAATGGCGAGCCCGGTGGCGATGGCTGCGCCCCACAGGCCGTAGACCGGGATCAGAGCCATGTTGAGCCCGATATTGATGCCGAGCGTGATGGCGTAGATGCCGGCGCACACTTTCTGGTAGCCGCTCATGGTGAGAAGGCTCTCCGCAGGCCCCACGGCCGCGCGGGCAACCACGCAGGAAACCAGAAGGAAGAGAAGCGGATAGCCGGCCGTGAAGCCGCTGCCGAACAGCATGAGCATGGGCCTGCCGATGATGAGCACGACAACGCCCATGGCGAGCGATGGCCAGAAGGTCCAGGTGACCGTCTCTGCCGCGAAGGCTGCAAGGCCTTCCCTGTCGCCGCCATGCATGTAGGCCGAATAGCGCTGCGCAACGCTGGCCTTCACCGCGAAATAGACGAAATGCACCAGCGCCAGCGTTTTCACGGTGGCGAAGTAGATGGCCACATCCGTGGGCGTCATGTAGCGACCGACCATCAGCACATCGGCATTGGTGAGCAGGAAATAGAAGCTCTCGACCAGAAAGATCGGCAGCGAAATGCCGACCCAGTGCTTCATCAGGAAGCGGGGTTTGCCGGGCGGCGTGCTGCGCTTCACCCGCGTCGTGATGCTGACGAATTGCAGGAGCGTGGTGGCATAGGTGGCCAGAATGGCCGTGATGATGGCCGTCTTTGCGTCGGGCGCGTAGCCGGAAAGAACCGCTCCCGCCATGAAGAGCAGGATCAGTATGGGGCGGATGAAATAGGCGGGAAGCAGGGCCCAGACCACCCATGCATTTGCCCGCGAGACGCCCTGCAGAAGGTCGCTCAGCGCCAGCATGGGCAGGCAGATGAGCCCCAGATAGAACGGAACCACGTAATAGGATTCGATATAGGGTTCCAGAAAGCGCAGGCCCGCCAGGCCCGCGAGCATGAACAGTGTCGAGGTGCCCAGCACGAAGAACCGGCCGGCAATGTTGACGCCGCGCAGCTCCGCAAAAGCACCCTTGGTGCGGTATTCGGGAATGAAACGGATGATCGCCGTGTGAAAGCCGAGGCACGAAATGTTGCCGAGGATGATCATCGTCACCCAGACCAGCACATAGATGCCGTATTCGAAACTGCCCATCCAGCGGGCCAGAAAGACCTGGCTGAAAAACGCGATGACCGCGTTGACAATGCGGATCGCGAAGGCAAGCAGTGCGTTGCGACCGGCCTCGCCACGCGCATCGCGTGCAGAAATGAGGGTGTCGAGCTTCGCAAGCCAGGGACGCGCGCGCGCGGCCAGCTGCTCCGGCAGCAAGCGTTCACCGGTCCCCGTCGCTGAAAAGCGCACCCGCCCCACTCCTCTCAAGTCACTCGACCTGCGGTTTAGCGCAAACTGCTTAAGAAAAAGAAAGGGCGGGCCGGGCGGTCGCTTCTTTGTTCCGGCAAAGAAAAAGGCCGGATGAAAACCCGGCCTTTTCGTTATCTGTTGAGAGACGCGCGAGCGCCGGACCGCCTAGGCGAAAGCGCCGTGGCAGTGCTTGTATTTCTTGCCCGAGCCGCAGGGGCAGGCTTCGTTGCGCCCGACCTTGCCCCAGGTTGCGGGGTCGTTCGGGTCGCGGTCCTCTGCGGCGACCATGCCGCCTTCGGCGCGGGCGAGCGTCATCGTCTCGCCGTCCGCGAACTCGTCTTCGCCCGTCGAACCGTCGATATGATGCGCCTGCATTTCCGGTGCTTCCGGCGGCGGTGCATCGGCGGCCTCGCGCACCAGCTCGACGCGCATGAGCTGCGACGTCACCACCTGGCGCAGATTGCTGAGCATCGACTGGAAGAGCTCGAATGCCTCGGTCTTGTACTCGTTCAGCGGATCGCGCTGGGCGTAGCCGCGGAAGCCGACGACGGAGCGCAGATGGTCGAGATTGACCAGATGCTCGCGCCACAGATGATCGAGCGTCTGCAGCAGGATCGACTTCTCGACATAGTTCATGATGTCGGGGCCGAAACGCTCGGCGCGGTCCTTGGCGGCAGCCTCGGCGGCCTCGCTGATGCGCTCGCGGATATCGTCTTCGGCGATGCCTTCTTCCTGCGCCCATTCCTCGATGGGAAGGTCCAGGTTCAGCGAATTCTGCACCGCTTCGCGCAGTTCCTTGGTCTGCCACTGCTCGGCATAGGCCTTTTCGGGGATGTGGCGTGCGACCAGATCGTCGACCGTGTCCTGACGCATCTCGGCGACGGTCTCGGAGAGGTTCTCACCGTCCATCAGCTCGATGCGCTGCTCGAAGACCACCTTGCGCTGGTCGTTCATCACGTCGTCGAACTTGAGCAGGTTCTTGCGGATGTCGAAGTTGCGCGCCTCGACCTTTTTCTGCGCCTTTTCAAGCGCCTTGTTGATCCAGGGATGGACGATGGCCTCGTCTTCCTTGAGGCCGAGCTTTTGCAGCATGCTGTCCATTCGGTCGGAACCGAAGATGCGCATCAGGTCGTCCTGGAGCGACAGATAGAACTTGGAGCGGCCCGGATCGCCCTGACGGCCGGAACGGCCACGGAGCTGGTTGTCGATGCGGCGGCTTTCATGGCGCTCGGTGGCCAGAACGAAAAGGCCGCCGGCGGCCAGCGCCTGCTCCTTGAGGCGCTTCACGTCCTCGCGGATGGCCTGTTCCTTCGCATCGCGCTCGGGGCCGGCTTCCATGTCGCCAAGCTCTTCGGCAATCCGCATTTCCGGGTTGCCGCCGAGCTGAATGTCGGTGCCGCGACCGGCCATGTTGGTGGCGATGGTGACAGCGCCCGGCTTGCCGGCCTGCGCCACGATGAAGGCCTCGCGCTCGTGATGGCGCGCGTTCAGGACCTCAAAGCCCTGCAAGCCTTCTTGACGAAGACGCTCGGCCAGGAATTCCGATTTCTCGATGGACGTCGTGCCGACCAGGATCGGCTGCCCCTTGGCGGCGGCTTCCTTGATCTCGCGGACAATCGCCTTGAACTTCTCTTCGACGGTCCGGTAGACCTCGTCGTCCTCATCCAGGCGCTGGATCGGCAGGTTGGTCGGGATCTCGATGACTTCGAGCCCGTAAATGTTGCCGAATTCTTCCGCTTCCGTCGAAGCCGTACCGGTCATGCCGCCCAGCTTGTCGTACATGCGGAAGTAATTCTGGAAGGTGATCGAGGCGAGCGTCTGGTTCTCCGGCTGGATCGCCACGTGCTCCTTGGCCTCAAGCGACTGGTGCAGGCCTTCCGAGAAGCGGCGGCCCGGCATCATGCGGCCGGTGAATTCGTCAATGATGACGATTTCACCATTGCGGACGATATAATCCTTGTCGCGCTGGAACAGTTTGTGCGCCTTCAGCGCATTGTTCAGGTGGTGCACGATGGCGACATTCTCGATGTCGTAAAGCGAATCGCCTTTGAACAGATCCGCTTCGCGGAGCATGTTCTCCATCTTCTCCGTGCCTTCTTCCGTGAAGGTCGCGGTGCGCTGTTTCTCGTCGATTTCGTAATCGTCTTCCACGAGATGCGGAATGAAGGTGTCGATCTTGTTGTAAAGCTCGGAGCGGTCGTCCAGCGGGCCGGAAATGATGAGCGGCGTGCGCGCCTCATCGATCAGGATGGAGTCCACCTCATCGACGATGGCGTAGAAGTGTCCGCGCTGGACCATCTGGTCGCGCTCATACTTCATGTTGTCGCGCAGATAGTCGAAGCCGAGTTCGTTGTTCGTGGCGTAGGTCACGTCGCAGGCATAGGCCGCGCGGCGCTCGTCATCCGACATGCCATGCACGATGACGCCGGTTGAAAGACCGAGGAAGCCGTAGAGGCGGGCCATCCACTCGGAGTCGCGCTTGGCCAGGTAGTCATTGACCGTGACCACGTGCACGCCCTTGCCGGACAAGGCGTTGAGGTAAACGGGAAGCGTCGCAACCAGCGTCTTGCCTTCACCCGTCTTCATCTCGGCGATGGAGCCTTCGTGAAGAACCATGCCGCCGATCAGCTGCACGTCGAAGGGGCGCATGCCCAGCGCGCGGCGGGATGCCTCGCGCGCCACGGCGAAGGCGGGAACGAGAATGTCGTCGAGCGACTTTCCGTTCGCGAGCTCCTTGCGGAACTCTTCTGTTTTTCCGCGCAATGCCTCGTCGGACAGCGCCTTCATTTCGTCTTCAAGCGCGTTGATCGCGGCGACGCGCGGGCGGAAACCCTTTACGCGACGATCGTTCGAGGAGCCGAAAACTTTGCGGGCGAGACCGCCGAGACTGACCATCCAGTGGTCCTTTCACTTTCTGACAGACGGCATTCAAGAGCGGGGTAAAGACCCTGCTCGCGCCGAGCGAGAGCAATTATATAACAATTCGTGTCCTGAAATGCGTTCTGGACGCAGGACATCAGGACAGATAAGAGGGGCCAAGAGTGATGTCAACGCCGCGTTAAACATGCGCTCTTGCGCAAAATTCCGCCATATTGATAAGCGGTTTGGGCTAAAACGGAATCACCAACGGAGAGTTTCATGCTGAAATCGTTTCGCCGTTTCCTGGCCATTCAGGTTGGGGCCGGTCTGACGCTGGCCGCTGTAGGCTTCATGCCTGCTCATGCTGCCGATGCCGATGTCGTCGCCACTGTGAATGGCATGGAGATCACGGAGGGCGATTTGGCTATCGCCAGCGCGGAGTATGGCGCGCAGTTCGGTAATCTGCCCGATCCGCAGCGCCGCGCAGCACTTCTTTCGGCGCTGATCGAGATCCGCCTGCTGGCCTCCGAGGCCGAAGAAAAGGGCCTTGCCGAGGGTGAAGCCTTTGAAAAGCGCCTGGCATTCCTGCGCAATCAGGCGCTTCATGCGGCCTTCATCGAGAAGATCGTCAACGACGCCGTGACCGAGGAAGATGTCCGCGCCAGCTACGACAAGCAGATCGCTGATGCGCCTGCCGTCAACGAGGTGCGCGCCCGTCACATTCTGGTGAAGACCAAGGAAGAAGCCGAAGCGATCATCAAGCAGCTCGAAGAGGGCGGCAATTTTGAAGAGATCGCCAAGGAGAAATCCACTGACGGTGCGGCAGCCAATGGCGGCGACCTCGGCTATTTCGCTTCCGGCCAGATGGTGCCCGAATTCGAAAAGGCTGCATTTGCGATCAATCCGGGCGAATTCTCCAAGGAGCCCGTCGAAACCCAGTTCGGTTTCCATGTGATCAAGGTTGAAGACAAGCGCGCCAAGCAGCCCCCGGCATTCGACGCCGTGAAGGATCGGGTACGCTCCCTTCTGGTGCGTGAGCGCTATGTCGAACAGGTTTCGGCGCTGCGTGACACCGCTGAAGTCGACGTCAAGGACCCGGCTCTCAAGGAATTCATCGACGCAGCCGAGAAGCAGCAGGAAGAAGCCGCTTCCGGGGCTGAAGCAGCCGGTGAAGGCGAAGAGACCAAAAGCGAATAGCGCTGAAGCGCAGGTTCAAATGGAAACGGCGGGCGCCTGGCGTCCGCCGTTTTTGTTTTGTCAGACGGTGCTGTGTGCACTGCCGGTCGGCTGACGCGCCGCCGGGTATCCGAGCTGTTTCAGCTTGCGTCGGAAAAAAAACTCGGGCAGACCGGCAGGAATCCAACGCTTCCAACCCGAGTAAGTTTGCCCCATGTCTGTTGCAGTCTCTCCTCTTGCTCCCAAGACCTATCCCGATATGCCCGCCATTGACGGTGTGCGCATCGCAACCGCTGAAGCCGGTGTGAAATACAAGGGGCGAACCGATCTCCTGACCATGGTGTTCGATGAGGGCACCACGGCTGCCGGCGTTTTCACCCAATCCAAGTGCCCATCGGCTCCGGTGGAACTCTGCCGCGAAAATCTGGCCGGCGGCGAGGCGCGCATTCTCGTCGTGAATTCCGGAAACGCCAACGCGTTCACCGGCAAGAAGGGACGCGCGACCACTTCTGCCGTGGGCGAAGCTGCCGCGGCTGCGGTCAAGGCGGACAAGAGCACGGTTTTCATGGCGTCCACCGGTGTGATCGGCGAGCCGCTGCCGGCGGAGCGCATTACCGGTTTTCTGGAGGGCATGGCCGCAAAGGCAGCGCCGGGCGGCTGGCTTGAGGCCGCCAGGGCCATCATGACTACCGACACCTATCCCAAGGTGGCGACGGCGACCGTGCGCCTTGGCGAACATGATGTGGTCATCAACGGCATTGCCAAGGGCGCAGGCATGATCGCGCCCGACATGGCCACCATGCTTTCCTTCGTGGCGACGGATGCGCCGATTGCCGCGCCCGTTCTGCAGGATCTTCTGTCGCGCGGAACCGGCAAGACCTTCAACGCGGTGACGGTCGACAGCGACACCTCCACCAGCGACACGCTGATGATGTTTGCAACGGGCGCTGCCGCAAAGCGCGGTGTCACGCCGATCAACGATCTGAAGGATCCCCGGCTTGCAGGCTTCCGCCGGGCGCTCAACCGCATCCTCAAGAACCTCGCGCTGCAGATCGTCCGCGATGGCGAAGGCGCGCGCAAACAGCTCGAAATCACGGTGACGGGCGCAAAGTCTTCCCGTTCGGCAAAAAAGATTGCGATGTCCATCGCCAATTCGCCGCTGGTGAAGACGGCGGTTGCCGGCGAAGACGCAAACTGGGGCCGCGTCGTCATGGCTGTCGGCAAGGCGGGCGAGCCGGCCGAGCGCGATCTCCTGTCGATCTGGTTCGGCGATATTCGCGTTGCCCATGAGGGGGAACGCGATCCGGCCTATTCCGAAGAAGAAACCTCCGCCTATATGAAGAAGGATGAGATCACGCTGCGCGTGGATCTCGGACTCGGGCGCGGCAAGGCCACGGTTTGGACCTGCGACCTGACCAAGGAATATGTCGCCATCAATGGCGATTACCGGAGCTAGGGTGTGCCAGGCCACGTGAGGCAGGACGTAAAACAGGATTTCGCCATCATCCGCCGCTTTGAGGCGGCGGGGTTGCGCGCTTGGCCTGCCGAAACGGTGGCCTATGACGGCACCTGGGTGCTGCGGTTGACCGCCGGTCACCCTGCAAAGCGCCTGAATTCCATCAATCCGCTCGATCCGGGCGATCATCGAAACCTTGAAGAGCGCATCGCGCGCGCTGCCGAGCAGTTCAAGGCCTATGGGCGGCCGCTCACCTTCCGGCTGTCGCCGCTCGCCGCGCCTGAAATCTCCACCTATCTCGACGAGCAGGGCTGGTCGACGCTTGGCCGTTCGCTTGTCATGGCGCTCGATTTGCGCGAGGCGGATCTGACCGAGGCGATGGACCAGATACCGCTCAAGGACCGGCGACGCTTCGTCAATGCCACGCTCAAGGTGCATGGCTATGAGGAACTGCACCGTGCGGGTCTTTCGCGTGTCATTGGCGCGATTCGCCCGGAAACCGGCCTGTTCGTCCTCGAAGAGGGCGAAGAGCCGGTGGCGACCGCCATCTGCGTGCATGACAGCGATCTGGCGGGGCTCTTTGAAATCGCGACGCGCCCTTCATGGCGCGGCAAGGGCTATGGCCGCCGTGTTCTCCTGTCTGCGCTCAAATGGGCCCAGTCGCACGGGGCGGAGCGGGCCTGGCTGCAGGTGGAGGCCGATAACGAGGTCGCCGTAGGCCTCTACAAGGCGATGGGCTTCCGCGAAATCTATTCCTATCATTATCGCCAGCCGCAGGAAGCGGTCGGCACGGAGCACGCCGAATGAACGATCTTTCCCAGCCGGCCAAGCCGATCCTGCTGGTCGCAGCCTGTGCGCTGGTTGATGCGGATGGGCGGGTGCTGCTCGCCAAACGCCCCGAAGGCAAGGCGCTGGCGGGGCTCTGGGAGTTTCCCGGAGGCAAGGTGGAGAACGGCGAGACGCCGGAAAACACCATTGTGCGCGAGCTTGTCGAGGAAATCGCCGTCGAGACGAAGACGGCGTGCCTTGCGCCGCTCACTTTCGCCAGCCACACCTATGATGATTTTCACCTGCTGATGCCGCTCTATGTCTGCCGCCGCTTCTGGGGCACGCCGCGACCGCAGGAAGGCCAGGAACTCAAATGGGTGCGCCCGCGCGACATGCGCGATTACCCCATGCCGCCGGCCGATGCGCCGCTTATCCCGCACCTCATCGACCTGCTGTAAAGCGCCTGTCGGCACAGAGCCGGGCCGCTCGAACAGAGTTAATCCTTCGTTTACGCAACAGTGACAAGTTGATTGCGGGGACGGGCCGTTTTCGCGGCAAGGTTTAACCATCTGGCGAGAGGTTGGTATGGTTTCTGGCGAATTTGGGGATACGGAACGCGCGGACTGGTCCACGCGGGCTGGCAATGTGGGCATCGGGGCGCTCAGGATTGCCCTGCTTTTTGGAACCGCAGCCGTCGCGCTCGCGCTGTTTCTGACGCCGGTTGTTGAAAAAAGCACCCGCTCGAAGATCGCGCAGGTTGGCGCGCCGTTCGGGATCGACCCCATCACCACGTCTTCCACGAAGCGGCAGGACCGCAGTTACACGATCCGGCGCAGTGTTTTGCAGCCCTCGCGCAACGCCACATGCATCATCCATCAGGATGGACGACGCAGCGGCGACTGCTGATCTCGTTAATCGGCTCTCAGCTTTTCTTAAGGCTTTTCGCCCAGAATTGCCTTCCAGACAGGGGGAGCCGGGCAAATGGGCAGGCATTTTCTCAAGGATCGGTGCGGCGCGACCGCAATCGAATATGCGTTAATTGCAGGCCTGATCGCGCTGGCGATCGTGGTCGGTGCGGCGCAGACGGGACAGCAGCTCAAAGCCAGCTATGGGGACGTCGCGAGCAAAGTGACCACGGCCAACCAGTAGGGCAGCCGCAGTCAATCTCTCCCGGCCTTCTCCGGGCCTATTCGCCCCTGTTTTTCTCCAAAGCCTCTTTCAGTGACATCTTCGCGCTGCCCGGTGCGAGCGGCTTTTGCTGGGATTCGTGCGGGGCCCAGCCAGACATCCAGATGATGTTGAAACTTGCCCTGATACGCCCGTCCGGATCGGAAAAGCGCTCGGCATAGATCTGTGCGGCGCGCATGAAGAGTGCGCGCGTGGCCGGTTTGCGCGAGCGCGCGACAAGCGCGCTGGTCGCGCCCATGAAACGCAGATCCCGCATCAGGTCGAACATGGTGTCGTAACGCACGGTCAGGTTCTCGAGATCGGTGACCGGCAGCGCAAAGCCCGCACGCTGGAGCAGTCCGCCCACATCGCGCACATCGGCAAAGGGGCTCACGCGCGGAGCCGCGCCCTCTGAAAGCTCGGTCTCTGCGGCAAGCAGGGATTCCCTGAGTTCCTGAAGCGTGCCGGCGCCGGCCATCGCGCCAAGAAACAGGCCGTCGGGCTTCAGCGCGCGGCGGATCTGGGCGAGCATGCCCGGAACGTCATTTGCCTCATGCAGGCTGAGAAGCGAAACGATGAGATCGTGGCTGCCGGGTTCGGAAGGCAGGGTTTCCGTTGCTGCGACGATGCCGTCATCGCCAAGAAGGGCGGCGTCGGCCTCGATGCGGGTCACCTGGTCGACCTTGCCGCTTTCGCGCATGGCCATGGCCGCGTCGGAGGTGAGGCAGAAGAGCGCTGCGGCGTTTTCAAAGCGCCGCTCGACGGTGGCCAGCCGCTCTTCCAGATCGGCAGCGGCCCGCTGCATCAGGAAGCGGGCTCCCGGATCGCCCTGCTTCAGGGCGCGCTTCTTGTGCAGAAGGGCCAGGTCGGCGTCGAAGAGCTGTTCCATGCGTCATCCTTTGTTTCTGGATGCGCCATCGCACAAAAAGGCTATGCTGGCAAAGAGGCAATGCCTTTTGGGGGAGGGGCGTTTCGTGGAGGGCGTATCGCGATTGACCGGGGTGATGAGCGGGTGGATGCAGCGCATCCTCTTCCCGCCGGTGTGTCTTGGCTGTTCCAGTCTTGTCACGGAACCCGGAACGCTCTGCGCTTCCTGCTGGGAGCGGCTGCGCTTTCTGGAGCGGCCGTGGTGTCCGGTCATGGGCACGCCTTTCTCTCTGGACCTTGGCGACAGCATGCTCTCTGCCGAGGCGATTGCATCGCCGCCGCCCTTTGCGCGGGCGCGCTCGGCGGTCGCCTATGGCGGCGTCGCCCGGCGGCTGGTTCAGGGGCTGAAGTTCCGCGACCGCACCGATCTCGCGCCGTGGATGGCGCGCTGGATGCTTCGGGCCGGCGGAGAAATCCTGCCCGAGGCGGATCTGGTGGTGCCGGTTCCGCTGCATCGCAGCCGTTTCTTTTCAAGGCGCTTCAATCAATCGGCGGAGCTTGCGCGGGCTGTGGCGCGTCTGGCTTGCGTTGATTACATGCCGGAAGCCCTGGTGCGGACGCGGCGCACGCGCCAGCAGGTGGGGCTGCGGGCGAGCGAGCGCGAGGCCAATGTGCGCGGCGCATTTGTCGTGCCGGACGCCCACCGCCCGGCGATCAGGGCGCGGCGCGTCGTTCTGGTGGACGATGTCTACACCACGGGCGCGACGGTTGCCGCCGCCTCACGGGTTCTCAAGCGTGCCGGCGCGCGCGAGGTGGATGTTCTGACATTTGCGCGCGTTTTGCCGGGGGACTTTCGGGCAGACCTCCAAGAGCCTATATAAACCCCGACAAAGCATGGGACCGAAAATGTCTGACGTAACGATCTACACACGGATGATGTGCGGCTTCTGCAGCGCCGCCAAGCGCCTGCTCGACGGCAAGGGCGTTTCCTACACGGAACACGATGCAAGCTTTTCCAACGAGCTGCGCCAGGAGATGATCCAGCGGGCCAATGGCCGCTCGACCTTTCCGCAGATTTTCATTGGCGACGTCCATGTGGGCGGTTGCGATGAGCTTCACGCTCTCGAGCGCGAAGGCAAACTGGATGCGATGTTGAAGGAGATCCCGGCATGAGCAAACTGATCGCCGCTGCCCTGCAGATGCGTTCCGGCACCGAGCCGGAAGCCAATGCCGACGCTTTTGAAGCGCTGGTGCGTGAGGCTGCGGGCAAGGGCGCGCAGTATGTTCAGAGCCCGGAAATGACCGGCGTGATGGTGCGCAGCCGCGAAGACCTGCTCGAGCGCATCACCGGAGAGCGCGGCGCGCTGGTCATCGACCGCGCCCGTGCGCTGGCCGATGAGCTTTCGATCTTCGTTCATCTGGGCTCCACGGCCGTTGCGCTCGATGACGGACGGGTGGCGAACCGCGCCTTTCTGTTCGCGCCCGGTGGCGCGCTTGTGACCACCTATGACAAGCTGCACATGTTCGACGTCGATCTCGACAATGGCGAAAGCTGGCGCGAATCGGCCACCTATGCCGCCGGGGAGCGGGCAGTTGTTGCCGATCTGCCGTTTGGCCGTCTCGGTTTCGCCATTTGCTACGACATGCGCTTCCCGCAGCTTTTCCGTGCGCAGGCGCTTGCCGAGGCACAGGTGCTGACCGCACCGGCCGCCTTCACCCGGCAGACGGGCGAAGCGCACTGGCATGTTCTCCTGCGCGCCCGCGCCATCGAGAATGGCGCATTCATGATCGCCGCCGGTCAGGGCGGCCTGCACGAGGACGGGCGTGAGACCTATGGTCATTCGCTGATCGTCGATCCGTGGGGCCGTGTGCTGGCCGAGGTCGATGGAAACGAGCCGGGCATCGCCATGGCCGAGCTCGACCTTGATGCGGTGGCTGCCGCTCGCGGCAAGATTCCGAACCTCAAGAACGCGCGCGATTTCTCTGTTGCACGCGTTTCCGGCGGCGGGGCGGCGGAGAGGAAAGCTTCATGATCAGTTTCAACCTGATCTGCGAGCACGACCACGCTTTCGAGGCGTGGTTCCGCAACAATGCGGACTTTGACGAGCAGAAGAAGCGCGATCTCGTTTCCTGCCCGCAATGCGGCTCGACCAAGGTTGAAAAGGCCCTGATGGCGCCGGCGGTCTCGACCGGCAAGAAGCGCGACCAGATCGCGCTGGCCATGGGGGAGAAGCAGAAACAGGCGCTGGCGCAGCTCAAGGAGCTTTCCAAAAAGGTGCGCGAGAATGCGGACTATGTCGGCGACAAATTCGCCGAGGAAGCGCGAAAAATCCATTTCGGCGAGACCGAAGCGCGCGGCATCTATGGCGAGGCGACGACCGACGAGGCCAAGGCGCTGGTCGATGAAGGCGTCGAGTTTCTGCCCCTGCCGGTGTTTCCCGAGGAGCAGAACTGAGACCGGTCAGAACTGAGACCGGCCAGAGAATCGGGCGGTCAGGCGCGAGCGCCTGACTGCATTCTGATCGCAAGAGCCGGGCGCGCGCCGGCGTTTTTCCCTGAAGGCTCAGGCAGCCGGCTTCGTGGCCGCCACCATGTAGTTGACATCCATGTCGCGTGAGCGCTGCCAGCGGTCGCCGAGCGGATTGTAGACGACGCCGCTGCGATCGATGATCCGGATGCCCGCCGAGGCGAGGCCCTCTTCCAGTTCGCTCGGGCGCACGAGCTTTTCATACTGGTGCGTGCCGCGCGGCAGCCATCCAAGCACATATTCCGCGCCGATGATCGCCAGGCCCCACGCCTTGAGCGTGCGGTTGATCGTTGCCACGAACATCAGGCCGCCGGGTTTCAGCATTGCGCCGCATTTGGACAGGAACAGGTCCACATCGGCGACATGCTCGATCACTTCCATGTTGAGGATGATGTCGAATGTCTCGCCGGCGTCGGCAAGCGCCTCTGCCGTGGTGGCGCGATAGTCGATGTCGAGCTTGCCCTGCGCTGCGTGGATCTTGGCCACTTCGATGTTGGTTTCCGAAGCGTCCGCGCCAACCACCTGCGCGCCAAGCCGCGACATGGGTTCGCACAGAAGGCCGCCGCCGCAGCCGATGTCGAGCATGCGCAGGCCGGCAAAAGGTTTGGCTTCATGGGGCTCGCGACCGAAATGCGCGGCCACATGGTCGCGGATATAGGCAAGGCGCACCGGGTTGAACTTGTGCAGAACGCCCATTTTTCCGGCGGGATTCCACCATTCCGCCGCCAGTGCGGAAAAATGCTCGATTTCACGCGTGTCGATGGTCGTTTGCCGCGCTTCGGACATGGAAAACCCCTCACTGGGTGTTGCTTGGAACCTTGGCCCATGAAGTCGGGCTGACGGGCCTGATTGTCAAGGCGGGAATTGTCTCAGGGGCAAAACCTGCCCGGCGCAACGACCGGGTTCCATTCACCGTCACATTGCTTGCAGATAAGCGATCTTTTGGGTATGGAGACCGCGGCGCAGGGCGGGTTGCCGTTGCTGCGTAATGTTGGCGCTGCCCGTCCGGGCAGCAGGAATTTCCGAGCAAAGGCACTCCGTTCCCATGGCGCGCATCGTGATGAAGTTCGGCGGAACCTCCGTCGCCGATATCGAACGCATCCATAATGTGGCGCGTCACGTCAAACGTGAGGCCGATGCGGGGCATGAGGTCGCCGTCGTGGTTTCGGCCATGGCCGGCAAGACCAATGAGCTGGTCGGCTGGGCGCAGTCCATGCCGAAGGCCACTGGTGCTGAATCGCCCTTCTATGACGCGCGCGAATACGACGCCATCGTCGCCTCCGGTGAGCAGATCACCAGCGGGCTTCTGGCCATCGCGCTACAGTCCATGGGCGTCGATGCGCGCTCCTGGCAGGGCTGGCAGATCCCGATCCGCACCGACAACGCTCACGCCGCCGCCCGCATCGTCGATATCGACGGCAGCGAGATGGTGCGCCGCATGGGCATGGGCCAGGTGGCCGTTGTTGCCGGCTTCCAGGGCATCGGCCCTGACAATCGCATCGCCACGCTGGGGCGCGGCGGTTCCGACACCAGCGCGGTCGCCGTGGCCGCTGCGGTGAAGGCCGACCGTTGCGACATCTACACCGATGTCGACGGCGTCTACACGACCGACCCGCGCATTGAGCCCAAGGCGCGCCGCCTGCCGAAGATCTCGTTCGAGGAAATGCTCGAAATGGCGTCGCTTGGCGCCAAGGTGCTGCAGGTGCGCTCCGTCGAACTGGCGATGGTGCACAAGGTCAGAACCTTCGTAAGATCGTCTTTCGAAGATCCGGATGCGCCGGGCATGGGGAATTTCGAAAACCCGCCCGGTACGCTCATTTGCGATGAGGATGAAATCGTGGAACAGCAAGTCGTCACCGGCATCGCCTACGCCAAGGACGAGGCGCAGATATCGCTTCGTCGCGTCTCCGACCGTCCGGGCGTGTCCGCAGGCATTTTCGGTCCGCTGGCCGAGGCCAACATCAATGTCGACATGATCGTGCAGAACATCTCCGAAGATGGTTCGCGCACGGACATGACCTTCACCGTGCCGTCCGGCGACCTGCAAAAGGCCGTCACGGTGCTGGAGAATGTGCGTGACACGATCGGCTTCGACGCCATCCAGTCTGAAGCCGGACTGGTCAAGGTTTCGGTCATCGGCATTGGCATGAGAAGCCATGCCGGCGTTGCCGCAATCGCCTTCAAGGCCCTGGCCGAGAAGGGGATCAACATCCGCGCGATCACCACTTCAGAGATCAAGATTTCGATCCTGATCGACGGCCCCTATGCCGAATTGGCGGTTCGCACTTTGCATTCTGTCTACGGTCTCGATAAGCAGTAGACAAACAATAACCCGAAATCTGGCTTTTGCTCTGCTCTCTCATGCGGCTAGCATAGGCCAATGGAGAGGGGTTCGATGCGAGATACTGCCGGCGGTCCAAGAGTGCTGTTAAGGCGTTTGCGCGAGCTGATGGCCGATGCGCTTGACCCGCAGAAGCGTCTCGACAAGATCGTTCGTGAAATCGCCCAGAACATGGTGGCCGAGGTTTGCTCGCTCTATGTGCTGCGCGCCGATTCCATGCTGGAGCTTTACGCCACCGAAGGTCTGAACCCGGATGCGGTGCATCTGGCGCAGCTTCGTCTGGGGCAGGGCCTCGTCGGCACGATTGCCGCCAGCGCCCGCCCGCTCAATCTCTCCGACGCCCAAAAACACCCCGCTTTTGCCTATCTGCCGGAGACGGGCGAAGAGATTTATCATTCCTTCCTCGGCGTGCCGGTGCTGCGGGCCGGTCGCACGCTCGGCGTTCTGGTCGTTCAGAACCGCACCATGCGCCATTACCGCGAGGATGAGGTCGAGGCGCTGGAAACGGTGGCCATGGTCATCGCCGAGATGATCGCCACCGGCGATCTGGCGCGGCTGACCCGTCCGGGCATCGAGCTTGATCTGAGCCGCCCCGTCAGCATGACGGGCCTGCCCTTCAACGAGGGCGTCGGGCTTGGCCATGTGATCCTTCATGAGCCGCGCATCGTCGTGACGGCGCTGTTCAACGAGGATAGCGACGAGGAGTTGGTGCGTCTTGAAACGGCGCTCGATTCGCTGCGCCTTTCCATCGACGACATGCTTTCGCGCCGCGATGTGGCGTTTGAGGGTGAACACCGCGCGGTGCTGGAAGCCTATCGCATGTTCGCCAATGACCGGGGCTGGGTGCGCCGCCTGCAGGAGGCGATCAACAACGGCCTGACGGCCGAAGCGGCGGTCGAGAAGGTGCAGAGCGACATGCGCGCGCGCATGATGCACATGACGGACCCCTATCTGCGCGAGCGGATGAGCGATTTCGACGATCTCGCCAACCGGCTTCTGCGCCAGCTGATGGGCCGCGGGCCGGATGCGCTGGCGGAAATTCTGCCCAAGGATGCGATCATCGTCGCCCGTTCCATGGGCGCTGCCGAGCTTCTGGACTATCCGCGCCAGAAACTGCGCGGTCTGGTTCTGGAAGA
Organism: Nitratireductor sp. GZWM139; assembly: GCF_030068685.1. NCBI lineage: Bacteria > Pseudomonadati > Pseudomonadota > Alphaproteobacteria > Hyphomicrobiales > Phyllobacteriaceae > Nitratireductor > Nitratireductor sp. GZWM139. The sequence continues at coordinate 291,778 of NZ_JAMQML010000004.1, forward strand.
GGGAGCGCCGACAAGCCATATCGTCATCGTGGCGCGGGCCATCGGCCTGCCGACGGTGGGTCAGGTGAAGGGCGCCGTCTCCATGTCGGAGAATGGCGACGCGATCATCGTTGATGGCGAGGATGGTCAGGTGCATCTGCGCCCGCAGGCCGATGTCGAGGAAGCCTATGCCGAGAAGGTGCGCTTCCGCGCCCGCCGGCAGAAACTCTATCAGGAACTGCGCGACCGCCCGACCGAGACCAGGGACGGCGTTCCCGTCGATCTCATGATGAATGCAGGTCTGGCCGTCGATCTGCCGCAGCTGGCGCAGTCGGGTGCGGCGGGCATCGGCCTGTTCCGCACCGAGCTTCAGTTCATGGTTGCAGCCGCCTTCCCGCGCGTCGAGGCGCAGGAGCGGCTTTACAGCGAAGTGCTCGACGCCGCCGATGGCAAGCCGGTCACGTTCCGCACCATCGATATCGGCGGCGACAAGGTGCTGCCCTATTTCAAGGGCGCGCAGCACGAGGAAAACCCGGCGCTTGGCTGGCGGGCGATTCGCCTGACGCTCGACCGCCCGGGCCTGCTGCGCACGCAGATCCGCGCGCTTTTGAAGGCCGCCGGCGGTCGCGAACTGCGCATGATGCTCCCGATGGTCACCGAGGTGAGCGAGGTGCGGCAGGCGCGCGAGATCATCGACCGCGAGGTGCGGCATCTGTCGCGCTTCGGCTATCTCCTGCCCACGCGCCTGAAACTTGGCGCGATGATCGAAGTGCCCGCACTCCTCTGGCAGCTTGAAGAGCTGATGCAGGCCGTGGATTTCGTCTCCGTCGGTTCAAACGATCTGTTCCAGTTCGTCACTGCGACAGACCGGGGCAACACCCGCATTGCCGACCGTTTCGACCCGCTGAGCGTGCCGTTCCTGCGCATTCTGCGCCAGATCGTGCGCGCCGGCGACCAGTATGGAACGCCGGTCACGCTGTGCGGAGAGCTGGCGGGGCGCCCGATTTCCGCCATGGCGCTGCTCGGCATCGGCTTCCGCTCCATTTCCATGGCGCCGGCGGCCATCGGCCCGGTCAAGGCCATGCTCTGCGAGCTTCCGCTGTCGGATCTTTCGGTTGTTATGGATGAGGCACTTGCCAACCATAGCGCATCCACCGATATTCGCGCGCTGCTTCGCGACTTCGCCCAGAAGCACAATATTGCCCTCTAGAACTGACAGGCTTTCCCGTCGATGACCGACTTGCCGCGCGACCGTATGGATCAGGTTCTCAAACGTTTCGAGCTTATCGAAGCGCAGATGGCGGCTGGCCCGGAGCCGGACGTCTATGTGAAGCTTGCTTCCGAATACTCCGAATTGCAGGAAGTGGCGGCCAAGATCCGCGAGCTGCGTCAGGTCGAAGGTGAGCTGGAAGACCTGAAGTCCATGCTGGACGACCCGGCGACCGACACGGAAATGCGCGAGCTGGCCGAGGCCGACCTCGAAGAGGTGGAGAGCCGCATCGAGACGCTGGGCGAGGAAATGCAGATCCTGCTTCTGCCCAAGGACGAAGCGGACGAGAAGAATGCGATCCTCGAAATTCGCGCCGGCACCGGCGGCGACGAGGCGGCCCTGTTCGCTGGCGATCTTTTTCGCATGTATGAGCGCTATGCATCCGAACGGGGCTGGCGTGTCGAGGTCGCGTCGACAAGCGAGGGCGAGGCCGGCGGCTACAAGGAAATCATCGCCACCGTTTCCGGGCGCGGCGTGTTCTCGCGGCTGAAATTCGAATCGGGCGTGCATCGCGTTCAACGTGTGCCGGCTACGGAGGCGCAGGGGCGCATTCATACTTCCGCCGCCACGGTTGCCGTTCTGCCCGAGGCCGAGGACGTCGACGTCGAAATTCGCAATGAAGACATCCGCATCGACACGATGCGCGCTTCGGGTGCGGGCGGCCAGCACGTCAACACCACCGATTCGGCGGTGCGAATCACGCATATTCCAACGGGCATCGTGGTGTTGCAGGCTGAAAAGTCCCAGCACCAGAACCGTGCGCGCGCCATGCAGATCCTGCGGGCGCGCCTGTTCGACATGCAGCGCATGAAGGCCGCGGACGAACGCTCCGAGGCGCGTCGTCTGCAGGTCGGTTCCGGCGACCGTTCGGAACGCATCCGCACCTATAATTTCCCGCAGGGGCGTGTGACCGATCACCGGATCAACCTCACGCTCTACAAGCTGGACCGCGTTATCGAAGGCGATCTGGACGAGATCATCGATGCGCTGATCTCCGATCATCAGGCAAAACTGCTTGCGGAAACCGGGGCGGATGGCTGAGGCGAAGACCCTCGGCGCCCTGCTTTCCCGGGCGCAGGACCGGCTGAAACAGGCGGGCATTGCAGAAGGGGCGCTCGACGCCCGGCTTCTCGTTGAACATGTCACGCAGACGACGCGGCTCGACGCCATGTCGAGACCTGAACGGCCTGTTTCCGATGCGGAAGGCATGGCCGTGGAAGAGGCCATCGCGCAGCGCATTGCCGGCCGGCCTGTACACCGCATTATCGGCCATCGTGAATTTTACGGGCTGGACCTCAGGCTTTCACCGGAAACGCTGGAGCCGCGGCCGGACACCGAAACGCTGGTCGACATGGTCGTGGCGGAAGCGCGTCGACTTGGCGGTGAAGATCGCCCGTGGCGGATCATCGATCTTGGAACCGGCACCGGGGCGATAGCGATTGCGCTATTGAGCGTTTTGCCTGCGGCCCATGCGGTCGGTGTCGATATTTCGGCCGATGCGCTTGCAACGGCGCGCATCAATGCCGATATGAATGGTTACGGCGGCCGGTTTGAGACCTGTCAGTCTGACTGGTTTGAGGAAATCGACGGACGTTTCGATTTCATTGTCTCCAACCCGCCCTATATTCGAGAAGAGATCTGGCGTGCGCTTGCAGTCGAGGTTCGTGATCACGATCCGCGCAGGGCGCTGGTTGCCGGGGACGATGGTCTTGATGCCTATCGTTTGCTGGCGGCGCAAAGCGGCGCCCATCTGGCGACAGGCGGCATGGTCGCCGTCGAGATCGGATATGACCAGAAGGAAAGCGTTACCGGGCTGTTCGTCGATCAGGGATTCCGCCTTCACAAGGCGGGCCGCGATCTTGCCGGGCATGACCGGGTGCTTGTTTTTGTCGCCGAAACAGCACGTGAACAAACTTGAAAAAAAACTTGGCATCGCAAAAGAATGCCGCTAGGTTCCGGACACCGGATAGGACGAAGCAGACAGCACCGTTATCGATTCGGTTCCCAGGACCGCTGTCATTAAGGGCGTTTTAGCGCCTCTGCTTCATTATGGGGTTTGTCCGGCAACTGACAAGAAGCGGAACAGTATGGCATTGGCGCCCGCGACAAGCGGTGTGACATAGGCCAAGGGGAGATGTGAGACTGCTGGCTTCCCGCCATCGTCCGCGATCTGAAAAGAGTATTGTTTCACACAACCTGTCTCGAACAAGCAGTCTCGAAAACCAAGAGAGTCGAATGAGGCCACAACAGCAGAACAGGCGCATGCGCGGCCGCGGAAACAACAACCGCAAGGGTCCCAATCCGCTGGCGCGCAGCTATGAGAGCAACGGTCCGGACGTGAAGATCCGCGGAACCGCGCAACAGGTGGCGGACAAATACACCACGCTGGCGCGCGACGCGCAGAGCTCCGGTGATCGTGTGATGGCCGAAAACTATCTGCAGCATGCCGAGCATTACAACCGCATCATCGCTGCCGCCCAGGCGCAGCAGCAACAGCAGCAGGCGCGTGACAACCGCGACGATGCTGATGGTGATGACGAGCAGGATGTTGCCGAGGCGAGCAATGGCAACCAGAAGCCGCAGCGCCAGAAGCGCGTGGACGATGGTTCCGGCCCGCAGCCGGAAATCAAGGGTGTTCCCGCAGAACTCGCGCTGAACGGCGGCGAAGGTGCAAACGGCCATGCGGCCGAAGCTGCCGAGCCGGGCGCAGAGGAAGAAAAGCCGAAGCCTGTCCGCCGCACCCGCAAGCCTGCCGCAGCAAAGACGCAGGACGAGGCAGCGACGCCCGAGGGTGAGGAAGGCGAAAAGCCGGTCAAGCGTCCGCGCCGGACGCGTGCCCGCAAGACCGATGACGCCGAGGGTGGCGAAGGCAATGAAGCCGCAGCCCCCGTTGCAGCGGCCGAAGAGGTTGCCGCGCAGGGCTGAACGGCCTGACATTCCAGAGCATTTTGAACGGCGGGGTTTCCCCGCCGTTTTTCGTATGTCCCCATCTTGTTCCTATAGGGATATGTTCCCATATCCCAAACAGTTGGGCTTGCCACACGAGACCGTGATAATCTGATTGCATCACGGTTTATGGGAGCCCGTCGCATTGGTCGTTGTCAGCGCTGCAAAGCAGGCTGGCAGGGAAATGGAGACACTTATGAACTTTGACAAATATTCCGAGCGCGTCCGCGGTTTCATTCAGTCCGCCCAGACCCAGGCGCTCAGCAGCAATCATCAGCAGTTCACGCCCGAGCACCTGCTCAAGGTGCTCGTTGACGATGAGGAAGGCCTGGCTGCTTCCCTGATCGAGCGCGCCGGCGGGCGTGCCAAGGATGTGCGCCTCGGTGTCGAGGCCGCGCTCAAGGCAATGCCGCAGGTGGAAGGCGGCAATGGCCAGCTTTACATGGCGCAGCCGCTGGCCAAGGTTTTCTCGACCGCCGAGGAGCTGGCCAAGAAGGCTGGCGACAGCTTCGTCACCGTGGAGCGACTGCTCACCGCGCTTGCGGTCGAGAAGTCGGCCAAGACCGCCGACATCCTGTCCAAGGCCGGCGTTACGCCAACCGCTCTCAATCAGGCCATCAACGATATCCGCAAGGGCCGCACGGCTGACTCGGCCAGCGCCGAGCAGGGTTACGATGCGCTCAAGAAATATGCGCGGGACCTGACGGCCGATGCGCGCGCCGGAAAGCTCGACCCCGTGATCGGTCGTGACGACGAGATTCGCCGCACGATCCAGGTCCTGTCGCGCCGCACCAAGAACAACCCGGTTCTGATCGGCGAGCCCGGCGTCGGCAAGACGGCCATCGCCGAGGGCCTTGCCCTGCGCATCGTCAATGGCGACGTGCCTGAATCGCTGAAAGACAAGCAGCTCATGGCGCTCGACATGGGCTCCCTGATCGCCGGCGCGAAATATCGCGGCGAGTTCGAGGAGCGTCTGAAGGCGGTGCTGTCCGAAGTGACGGCTGCCGACGGCAACATCATCCTGTTCATCGATGAGATGCACACGCTGGTGGGCGCGGGCAAGGCGGATGGCGCGATGGACGCGTCCAACCTTCTGAAGCCGGCTCTGGCCCGTGGCGAACTGCACTGCGTTGGCGCGACGACGCTTGATGAATACCGCAAGCATGTGGAGAAGGACGCCGCTCTGGCGCGTCGTTTCCAGCCGGTTTTCGTCAGCGAGCCGACCGTCGAGGACACGGTTTCGATCCTGCGCGGTCTGAAGGAGAAGTATGAGCAGCATCACAAGGTGCGGGTCTCCGACTCGGCGCTGGTGGCCGCTGCGACGCTCTCCAACCGGTACATCACCGACCGCTTCCTGCCCGACAAGGCCATCGATCTGGTGGACGAGGCATCCTCGCGCCTGCGCATGCAGGTGGACTCCAAGCCCGAGGAGCTGGACGAGATCGACCGCCGCGTCATGCAGCTCAAGATCGAGCGCGAGGCGCTGAAGGCCGAGAAGGACGAGGCTTCCAGAGACCGTCTGGTCAAGCTCGAGAAGGAGCTGACCGATCTCGAGGAAGAATCGGCGCGCCTCACCAGCCGTTGGGCTGCCGAGAAGGACAAGCTCGGTCTGGCCGCCGACCTGAAGAAGCAGCTTGATGAAGCCCGCAACGAACTGGCCATTGCCCAGCGCAAGGGTGAGTTCCAGCGTGCCGGCGAACTGGCCTATGGCCAGATCCCCGAGCTTGAGAAAAAGCTGGCCGAAGCAGAGGCCCAGAGCGAAGAGGAAAGCGCTTCCGGCATGGTCGAAGAGACCGTCAAGCCGGATCACGTGGCCCATATCGTCTCGCGCTGGACCGGTATTCCGGTCGACAAGATGCTGGAAGGCGAGCGTGAGAAGCTGCTGCGCATGGAAGACGAGATCGCCAAACGGGTCGTCGGCCAGGGCGAGGCGGTTCAGTCCGTCTCCAAGGCCGTGCGCCGTGCGCGCGCCGGTCTTCAGGATCCCAACCGGCCGATCGGCTCCTTCATGTTCCTCGGCCCGACAGGCGTTGGCAAGACGGAGCTGACCAAGGCGCTCGCCAGCTTCCTGTTCGATGACGAGCAGGCGATGGTGCGCATCGACATGTCGGAATTCATGGAGAAGCACTCCGTGGCCCGGCTCATCGGCGCGCCTCCCGGCTATGTCGGCTATGAGGAAGGTGGTGTTCTGACCGAGGCGGTTCGCCGCCGGCCCTATCAGGTGATCCTGTTCGACGAGGTCGAGAAGGCGCATCCGGACGTGTTCAACGTGCTCCTTCAGGTTCTCGATGACGGACGCCTGACGGACGGTCAGGGCCGCACGGTCGACTTCCGCAATACGCTCATCATCATGACGTCGAACCTGGGCGCCGAGTATCTCGTCAACCTTGGCGAGAACGAGGATGTCGACAAGGTTCGCACCGAGGTGATGGATGTCGTTAAAGCATCGTTCCGGCCCGAGTTCCTGAACCGGATCGACGAGGTTATCCTGTTCCACCGGCTGCGCCGGCAGGACATGGGCAAGATCGTCGAAATCCAGCTTCAGCGGCTTGAGCGTCTGCTTGCCGATCGCAAGATCACGCTCGACCTCGATAAGGATGCGGTCGAGTGGCTGGCCGAGAAGGGTTATGACCCGGCTTACGGCGCGCGCCCGCTGAAACGGGTGATGCAGAAGGAGTTGCAGGACCCGCTGGCGGAGAAGATCCTCCAGGGTGAGATCTTTGACAACTCCACGGTCAAGATCACGGCCGGCTCTGACAGGCTGAACTTCCGGCCGAGCCGGGCAACGAATGCAGATCAGGCCGAAAAAGCGGCCTGATTCCAAAACACGAGGGGAGGGCGGATGCAGCTCGATCACTACAACGCTGTTTGTTCCGCCCTTCCACACGCCACCCACGTTGTTCAATGGGGTGGCGCGCATGTCTGGAAGGTGGGCGGCAAGGTTTTTGCCATCGGCAGCGCGGCTGACGGCGGAGATGTTGCCGTCTCCTTCAAATGCTCCGAGATGGCCTTCGACATATTGAAGGAGCAGCCGGGCCTGCGGCCCGCCCCCTATCTCGCTTCGCGCGGCATGAAGTGGATCCAGCGCCAGAGCGCGGAAAGCATGGATGACGCTGCCCTTCAGGACTATCTGGCCGAAAGCCACCGGATCGTCGCATCGGGTCTGACACGCAGGCTGCAGCGCGAACTGGGCCTCTCCGCCACCTGATTAGCGACGCGAAAAGTTCAAAGACTGGCCATTTTCACGTCCGGTTCATCTCCTATGGTAAATAGTTCGTCAAATGGGCGAATCGCTGGCGGGTGATCAGCCTATCCGTGTGGGACCAGACGAGGGGCTAAAGACGTGAAACTGCAATTGCTGACCGCATTATGTCTGGCCATGGGGCCGACGGCAGCCATGGCCGCCATGCCGGAGAGCGAAGACCGGCGAAACGGTTTCGTGTTGCAGCGGGGCAATGATCAGACTGCTGGCCGGGGCATGACGGCCGAGACATCGACCCAGGCGCCGGTACAACTCGCCCAGAATTACGACTTTGACGTCTATATCGATCAATATGGCCGCGAGATCATCGTCGACGCTTATACCGGCGAGGTGGTGGAGATCAGGCCTGCCGCGCGCGGCAACCAGCGCCCTGCGCGCCGTCCGGCGCGGCCGCGCGAGTTCGACGGGGATGTTTATGACTTCTCCGACCCGCGCGATGTCGACCGTTACCGTCGCGACCGGGGCAGGGCGAACCGCGCTCCCGTCGAACGCCAGCCCGATCCCTATTACGACCGCTCCTATGGTGAAGCGCCGCGCTACAACGATCGCAACATCTATCCGGAAGCGCCGAATTACGGGCGCGGTTCCATCGACCGCGCACCTCTGCAGCCCCCGAATTCACGTGACAGCATGGCCGGCATCCCCGGCGAAGAGCCGCGCTTTGAACCGGGAACGGGCAACGCATCCGGCACGCCGACCCTGCCGGGAGATGCGGCTGTCGTTCTGCCGCGCGGCGTGAGCGAGGATGTCACGCGCTTTCAGGTTCTGCTCGACCGCGCGGGCGCGTCTCCGGGCGTCATCGATGGCCGGACCGGCGACAATGTGAACAAGGCGATCCGCGCCTATCGCGATATCACCGGCCAGACGCTCAGAACCTATGACAATGAATGGGTGAAGGCGGAGCTGGAACGCACCGGTGGTCCGGCTTTCAAGGAATACACCATCACCGCCAAGGATGTGGCCGGCCCCTATATCGCGTCGGTTCCGGCCGATTACAGCCAGAAGGCTGCGCTTGGCGCACTGTCCTACACCTCGGTTGTCGAGGCGCTGGCCGAGCGCTTCCATATGGACGAGAAATATCTCGTTGCGCTCAATCCGGATGCGAATTTCAACCGGCCCGGTACGGTCATCAAGGTGATCAACACCGGCAAGCCGAAGAAAACCGAAGTCGTGCGGATCGTTGCCGACAAGGGCGCGCGCCAGGTGCGCGGTTACAGCGCCGACGGAAAGCTGGTCGCCGCCTATCCGGCCACCATCGGTTCGGCAAGCACGCCGTCGCCGAGCGGCACACACACGGTCACGCGCATCGCGCTCAACCCCGAATACACCTACAATCCGAAGGTCAATTTCAAACAGGGCAACAATGACAAGGTTCTGACCATCCCGCCTGGCCCCAATGGCCCCGTCGGAACGGTCTGGATCGCGCTGTCAAAGCCGACCTACGGCATTCATGGAACGCCCAATCCCTCGAAGATTGGCAAGACGGCCTCCCATGGCTGCATCCGGTTGACCAACTGGGATGCAGAGGAACTGGCCAAGCGCGTGAAGCGCGGCGTTTCGGTGGAGTTCGTGGATTAAGCTTTCCGCAGCCATCCGGCGCTGCCCGATGGATATTGCCGGTCTGCCGTTTCAGGGAAATGGCAGACCGCTCGCAACTTTTTGATTCCTGTGAAGCTGGCTGTCAGGCAATCCTGCCTGACAGCAAATGACTCAGCTGCCCGATGCAGCAACGGAAAGCGGTGTCTCGTCGTTTTCCTGAAGCAGTTCGTCAATGCGGCTGCGCTCCCGCTCGAATGCCAGCAGATCCTTGCCCTTCAGCGCCCGGTTGTCGGGCAGGCGGACGCGCATCGGATCCACTTTCGTGCCATTGACGATCATTTCGTAGTGCAGATGGTTGCCGGTTACGAGACCGGTCGCGCCGACATAGCCGATCACCTGACCCTGACGAATACGGGCGCCCGTCGTCACACCTTTCGCGATGCCGCTCTGGTGATTGTAGGAGGTTTTGAAGCCATTGTTGTGGCGGATGATCGTCTGGCGGCCGTAACCGCCGGCCCAGCCGGCCTTTTCGACCACGCCGTCGCCGGCCGCGATGATCGGCGTGCCGCGCGGGGCGGCCCAGTCGACGCCGGTGTGCATCTTGCTGTAGCCGAGAACCGGGTGACGGCGCATGCCGAAGCCCGAGGTGAAGCGCCCGTTGGGCACCGGGTTGCGGATCATGAAGCGTTTCGAGCTGCGGCCTTCCTCGTCGAAATAGTCGACCGTGCCGTCATCGAACTGGAACCGGTAGAAAGTGCGGGTCGCGCCGCCGAAACTCGCCTTTACATAAAGAAGCTCCGACTGGTCCGTCGCATTCTTGTCCGCATCGGGTGCGGAGAAGAAGACTTCAAGCTGGTCAGCCGGCGAAAGCCGCGACTGAAAATCGACATCGGCCGAAAGCAGCTTCACCAGCCGCTTCGTCATGTCCGGGGTCAGCCCGTAGGCATAGGAGGCACGGTAGATGCCGTCATAAACCCGCGGCAGATCGGAGCGTGGCATGCGGCGCGGCGCGGTCGGATGATCGAACGCCGCCAGAAGGACCGGATTCATCTCCGGTTCCTGCGCCGGCACATATTGGTCGCGGTCATCGAGCGCGATCGTCACGATGTGCTTCTTGCCTTCATAGATGCTGGTGCGAACGACACGGCTTTTCACGCCGTGCGTTTCAATGCCCACGCGCAGCAATGTGCCGGCCTTCAGTTCCGTCGCATTGAGCAGCTTGGTGATCGCCTCGACCATGCCGTCGACATCTTCACCCTTGTAGCCGGACTGGGTGAAAACCTCGGCCACGGCCCGCTCTGTGCGGAAGGGAATGAGGTCTTCGGCAAATTCGGGTGTCGTTTCGCGACCGCTGCGCGCAGCGACCGAGACATTCTCGGGGATGATGCGCGCGCTGAAGGCGGCCAGCGCCTGGGTGGAAAGCGTGTCGCCGAAGCGCTGCGGATCCACATAATGAAGAGAGGCCACCTGAACGTCGCCATCGGTCAGGATCGCGCCCGTGTTGCGCACGGCCACTTCCACTTCTTCCGTGCTCAGGCTGCGGGCCGAGGAGAAGTCGGAAGACCAGAGCGGAAAGTCGCCGCTCTTGAGGCTCACTTCGCTCTCCACCTTGGCACCATATATAAGGCCCGTGCGGGCGGTGCTGGTTGCGCCGTCTTCTGCAAAGACCGCGAGCGGGTCGAAGGGCGGATAATCCTTGTCTGTCGTATGGCTGGCGGTCAGCGCCATTTTCGCATGAACAAAGGGCAGGGTGCGGATCAGATCCGTGTCGCCGCTGCGCATGACGGTGGAGACTTCCATCATGCGGCGATCCTCGCCGCGGCTGATCGTATGGGGGGTGACAAGGCGGCCGGTCTTCGCGGCTTCGCCAACCGGGTCTGCGATTTCTCCCAGAAGGGCGATTTCCGGCGGAGTGGCCAGCTGCTGGCGGCCATCGAGGGCGGCCGAAAGCGCAACACCCATCAGAACGGTAGAGGTCACACCTGTAAGAAAGGTGCCGATCAGCCAGCGCGCGGAGATCTCACGCCGGTCCGGCGGTCCGCTGCGTCCATCCGCAATAAGAGGATCGTCCTCGCCGATGGCCTGTTCGATCTGCTTGTTGTTGTTCATTGACGATGGCGCCTTGGTCTTATGCATTTGGGCTGGACCCGTCACGGCAACCGAAATGGTCGCGCCCGGTATGGGCGGACAGGCAGGAAACCCGGTTCAACATTACGCCGGAGAACAATGGTGACAGAGGTCGTTCCCCCAAACCCTCTCGGACATGAACACCTGACCTTATATATAGGGCGTCATATGTAGGGCGTGAAACGCGCCCGCATCGACGTCGATATCCAAGATCACACATCCCGCGTGTATTCATTAAATTCGACTCTAATGTGACCGAGCGCCCAATGGCAACAGAAGAGCGCAAACGGGCGCAAAATGGCGGTTTTGCAGATTTCTGCCCTGTTTGTCGTTTTTTATTATCGTTTGAAATCAGTGGGTTGA
>NZ_JAMQML010000048.1:0-1797 GCF_030068685.1 Nitratireductor sp. GZWM139
GCGCCAGGCGATCCGCGACTTCATCAAGACGACGCGGGAATACGCTTTCAACGAGCCATCCCTGCAGGTCTATCCGAACCGCTATGCGCCGATCATTCGCGTGGGAGAGGATGGAGAGCGGGAAATGGTGCGCGCCCGCTGGGGCATGCCGACGCCGCCCATGTTCATCAAGGGAAAGCACGACAGCGGCGTCACCAACATACGCAACACCTCATCCGCCCATTGGCGCAAATGGCTTTCACCGGCAAGCCGCTGCCTTGTGCCGGTAACGAGCNGGAAATGGTGCGCGCCCGCTGGGGCATGCCGACGCCGCCCATGTTCATCAAGGGAAAGCACGACAGCGGCGTCACCAACATACGCAACACCTCATCCGCCCATTGGCGCAAATGGCTTTCACCGGCAAGCCGCTGCCTTGTGCCGGTAACGAGCTTTGCCGAGCCCGACCCAACCAGCCGGAAGGAAGGCGACAAGCGAACACCGAACGCATGGTTTGCACTGAGTGAGGATAGGCCCCTGTTCGTCTTCGCCGGCCTCTGGACGCCGTGGCACGGCAAGCGCATGGCCCGCGAGAATCCAGAGAACCATGAGGTCTATGGCTTCCTGACCACGGAACCCAACAGCGTTGTCGAGCCTATTCACAAGAAGGCGATGCCGGTCATCCTCACCACAGAGGACGAGATAACCGCGTGGCTTACGGAGCCATGGGAGGAAGCGAAGAAGCTTCAACGTCCCCTGCCCGACGACAAGCTCGTGATCGTGGATGCGCCGGATCTGCCCGATTGATCATGCCGCCGGTAGGATACTCTCATTCGGGATCGGCCTGTGGTTTCGCTTGGTGACCTGTGGCATGTAGCCAACATGGAAGAATTGCACCGTTCAATCAGGCTGCTCTATGCCGGTAGGAGCCAGCGCGCGCAGCGATTTCGCTACGCGCTGATCGTTTTCGATTTGCTGACGATCATCTATTTCATCGCGACAGCGTCACTGCCAACAACACCAGCTTTGTCCACATTAAACATCGCTCTCGGCGTACTCATCCTTCTTGACCTCAGCGCCCGGCTTTGGATCTCAGAAAACCGGCGCCAAGAGATAATGCGCATCTACACACTGGCGGATCTGGTGGTGTTGGCGTCCCTGCTGCTGGCGCCGTTTCTCACCGCCAACCTCGCTTTTCTGCGCGTCCTGCGTGGCTTGCGATTGATTCACGCCTACCACTTGCTGCGCGATCTTCGGCGAGAGAGCTTGTTCTTTCGACGCCACGAGGACGCAATCCTCGCCGCGGTCAACCTGTTCGTCTTCATTTTCGTGACAACATCGCTCGTCTTCGTTCTGGCCTTCGACGATCAGGCCGGCATTACGGGCTATGTCGATGCGCTCTATTTCACTGTTGCGACGCTGACGACGACGGGCTTTGGCGATATCACCATGACGACCACAGGCGGGAAGCTGCTAACGGTCTTCATCATGGTCGTGGGCGTGGCGCTGTTCGTGCAGTTGGCGCGCGCAATTTTCCAGCCATCAAGGATCAAGTACACATGTCCGGAATGTGGCCTAAACCGACACGAACCGGATGCGATCCACTGCAAGCATTGCGGAGAGCTGTTGAAGATCGAGACAGATGGCGCTGTCTGATTGTGAACACGCCCTCGCTTTTTGAGCATGACTTCGAAGCACTCTTCGCCTGAAAGCTGGACGCTAGGGTCAAAACCCGTTGATAGCATTGATTTGACGCAGTAAATCAGATTCAGTTTGCAAATCAGTGATTTGGAGGCTTGGATGGGACATCTGTTTTGGCTG
>NZ_JAMQML010000054.1:0-1145 GCF_030068685.1 Nitratireductor sp. GZWM139
CCGACGGTGCGGCCGCCTTCGCGGATAGCGAAGCGCAGCTTCTCTTCCATCGCGATCGGAACGATCAGCTCGACGTCAACGGCAACGTTGTCGCCAGGCATGACCATCTCGGTGCCTTCCGGAAGGTGCACAACACCCGTCACGTCCGTCGTACGGAAGTAGAACTGCGGACGGTAGTTGGTGAAGAACGGCGTGTGACGGCCACCCTCTTCCTTCGTCAGGATGTAGGCTTCTGCCTTGAACTTCGTGTGCGGCTTGACCGAACCGGGCTTGCACAGCACCTGGCCGCGCTCAACGCCTTCACGGTCAACACCACGGATCAGCGCGCCGATGTTGTCGCCAGCCTGGCCCTGGTCGAGCAGCTTGCGGAACATTTCAACGCCCGTGCAGGTCGTCTTCGTCGTCGGACGGATGCCAACGATCTCGACTTCCTCGCCGACCTTGATGATGCCGCGCTCGACGCGACCCGTCACAACCGTACCGCGGCCAGAGATCGAGAACACGTCTTCGATCGGCATCAGGAACGGCTGGTCAACCGGACGCTCGGGCGTCGGGATGTAAGCGTCGACTTCTTCCATCAGCTTGCGGATTGCGTCCTCGCCGATCTCCTTGTTGGAGTCTTCGAGAGCAGCAAGAGCCGAGCCCTTGACGATCGGAATGTCGTCGCCCGGGAAGTCGTAGGACGACAGAAGCTCGCGAACCTCGAGCTCAACCAGCTCGAGAAGCTCTTCGTCGTCGACCTGGTCGACCTTGTTGAGGAACACGACGATGGCCGGAACGCCAACCTGACGCGCAAGCAGGATGTGCTCGCGGGTCTGCGGCATCGGGCCGTCAGCGGCCGAAACCACCAGGATCGCGCCGTCCATCTGTGCAGCGCCCGTGATCATGTTCTTCACGTAGTCGGCGTGGCCGGGGCAATCGACGTGAGCGTAGTGACGGTTCTCCGTCTCGTACTCAACGTGCGCGGTCGAAATGGTGATGCCGCGGGCCTTCTCTTCCGGCGCGCCGTCAATCTGGTCATACGCGCGGAACTCACCGAAATACTTCGTGATCGCCGCCGTCAAAGACGTCTTGCCGTGGTCAACGTGACCAATCGTGCCGATGTTCGCATGCGGCTTCGTACGCTCAAATTTACCTTTGGCCAT